>CALWYP010000092.1 GCA_944385795.1 uncultured Oscillospiraceae bacterium
CCGTGCAGCCGCTCTGGCCGAAGAGGCTGTTCCAGAAGCCGCCCTGGTAGAGGCCGTAGTAGTTGTACTGCTCGTTGATGAGGTCGGCGGTGGCGACGCGGTCGACCCACTGCGGGATCTCGCTCATCTCCAGGTACTCGCTCTCGCCGGTGACGGCGTTGAGCAGCACCGCGCCGGTGACGTCCTCGCCGCCGAAGAGGCCTATCTTCTTCGTGATAACGCTGGCGACCCAGTAGGGCTCGCCGTCCTCGTTGACCTCGAAGTTGACGTCGGAGAACATGAGCGTCGGGTAGTTGAAGCGCAGGTGGCGGTCCAGGTCGCGGAAGAAGTACTCGCTGGGCGAATACCGTATGCCGTTCTCGATGCGGGCGACCTCGACCTCCTGCGTCACCATGTCTATGACGAGGTAGGCGGGGATGCCGTTGCGCTGGTTGTTCCACCACTTGAAGACGTCGCCGTAGTTGAGGTAGGTGACGCGCACGGGGCGGCCGTGGTAGTTTATCTGATAGCTCTCGGAGTTGACCTCGAACTGGCTGACGAGGTCGCTCAGCTCGCCCAGGCGGCGCGTGGCGAGCACGTTGGCCGAGGCGTCGTCGAGCATGGGTATCTGGTCGAAGGAAATCTCCGCGACGTCGGTGGCGAAGTCCCCCTGCTCTATGGGCAGCAGCGCGGCGTAATCCTTGGCGCGGAAGAGCTTCCAGCCGACGACGGAGCCGACGACCACCACCAGCACGCAAAGGCAGATTATATAGAAGGGCACGGCCGCCTTCTTCCTGACGGCGCCCAGATATTCCTTCATCGAATTGCTGCGGAAGCCGCCCAGCAGCAGGGCGCTGGCGCACCAGACCGCGCAGAGCAGCACGATGAAGATATAAAGCTCGCTCGCGTGGATGTTTATCGCCGGGAGCTCAAAGTAAAAGTACAGCAGGCCGAAGACCAGCGTGATTACGACGCTCCACAGCGTCACGCTGGCAGCGGAGCGCGCCTTACGCGGCTTGCGCGGCTTGCCCTCGCCCTTTGGCGGCGTCCAGCTGTACTCCCCGCTCTCCGGATCGGACTGGAATCCGCCGAAGCTGCCGAAGTTAAATCTCATTTGGTTTCCTCCATTAGTTTTGACTTGGTTATATATAAAGGCGGGACCCCTCCCCAGCGGCTGTTGAGGAGGGGCGCGCCTTTATCCGCGATGGGTCATCTAAGCCCCTTCACGCCGCGCATGATAAAGTCGCCGGCTATCCGGGCGAGTTCACCGGGAGCCTCTTTCATGCCTGACTTGAGCCACACCGATACTATGGCGAGCAAACCGTCCACAATATACACGCAGTACAGCTCCTGTACATTCTCATCCGTGCGGCAGACGCGCCGCAGGAAGCCGCGCAGGTACTGGTGCCTGAGCGCCATGATGAAGCGTTCCTCAAACGAGGGGTCGCGTCCGCGCAGTATCAGCGCCGTATATACGTCCGAATAATCCGAACAGAGAGTGAGCACCTGTTCAAGATAGCGGTAGGTGGCGCGTTCCCAGTCCTGCCTCTTTACTGTGACCGTGATGGACTTGAGCTCGTCCAGTACGCGGTTCTCAAGCTGGTCAAGGAGATCCTGTGTGTCCCTGAAGTGCGTGTAAAAGGTGCCGCGGTTGACGTCGGCCAGCTCCGATATCTCGCGGACGGTGATTATTTCGAACCTTTTCTCCAAAAGCAGCGAGGTAAAGGCCTCCCTAATCTGCTTTTTGGTTTTTCTAACGCGGCGGTCCTCCCTCACGGCGCTCGTCGGTGCGAACGCTTTCGCCGCGTCCCGGGGCGGGGTCTTTGCGGGGGCTTTCAACTTTGTTTCTTCTTCAAATCCTGCGGCACGCGAAGCTGTAAGCTCGGCCACAATCTTCTCCTCCCTTGATTAAATTATGTCCCAGCGCCCGTTTATACTGATACATACTAACATAATACATGATAAATGTAAATTAATCAACCAGAACTTGAAAAAAGTCAAATTGTCCTAAAGCGAGGGTAAAATTTTGGGCCTTTGCCCCTGCCCCCGCGCTTTGTACTTGCCTAGCTGCTGAAAAAAGTGTATTATGGATAAAATAAAGGCGTACTATTCGGAAGGGGGCCGGCCCTTGGAGCTCAATAGGAAAAATGTCAGGACAATCCTGCTGATAATAGTGTTCACCGTGGTACTCTTCACCGTGGTGCAGAACCTGGGCGCGCTGTTCGGCTTCATCGTGGACGTGTGGGACGTGTTCTCCAGCGTCACGGCGGGCCTCGCCATAGCCTTTGTGCTGAACGTCCCGCTGCGCATCTTTGAAACCCGCTCGCTTTACTTCATGCGCGAGCACCGCAGCCCCCTGGTCCGCCGCGCCCAGCGCCCGGTGGCCATAGTTTGCTCGCTGGTCGTGACGCTAGGCGTAATAATCATCCTGCTCCTTGTCATACTCCCGCGCCTGGTGGAGACTGTCGGAGCCGTGATTGCGCAGATGCCGGACTATGTCAACGGCCTCATCGACTGGGCCGACCGCGTGCTCGCGCCCTTCGACTTCGCGCTCTCCGACTACCTTGGCGGGCTGGATTGGGACAAGGTCTTCGGGGATATAGGCGCCTCGCTCTCCCAGAGGACCGACGGTATGCAGAGCATAAACGGGATCTTCAGCATTACCGGCGAGGTCGCCGGAACCGCCGCGAACGTCGGCACCGCCATCGTGAGCGCGGTCATAAACATAGTCTTCTCCGTAATCATCGCCGTCTACGTCCTCGCCCAGAAGGAGCGCATAGGCCGCTTCGTCCGCCGCTGCATAGACGCCTTCCTGCCGCGCCGCTTCGCGCGCGCCATTGAGGAGCTCGGCGTGCGCGCCAGCGAGACCTTCTCCAACTTCATCTCCGGGCAGCTCACGGACAGCAGCATACTCGGCGTCCTCTGCTTTATCGGCATGACGGTCTTCCGCTTCCCGCACGCCGACGTCATAAGCGTGGTCATTGGCGTGACCAGCCTCGTCCCGCTCGTCGGCGCCTTCGTGGGCATAGTCATAGGCGCCCTGCTTATCCTCACCACCGAGCCCATCAAGGCCCTGCTCTTCGTCGTGTTCATGCTGGTGCTCCAGCAGGTCGAGGGCAACCTCATCTACCCCAAGGTGGTCGGGAAGGCCGTCGGTATGCCCGGCGTCCTCGTGCTCTGCGCCGTGCTCGTGGGCGGCAACGTCGCCGGAATCCTCGGCGGCCTGTGCGCCGTGCCGCTGTGCGCGCTCTGCTACTCCCTGCTGCGCGAGGCGGTGGAGCGCCGCCTGGGCAGCCGCGTTGGTCCGAGGAGCGGCTGATACTTGGTTCTTGGTCAGACCAGCGATTCTGTGCAATAGACACAAATACGCTTTAATGTCCAAAATTGCTTGTAAATGGGCTGTTTGTATGTTATATTTAGGCTATAGCGATGGAAGTATTCATCGCACGGGCGGCGGTAATCCCGCCGTTTGACCGTATTTCTTGCGAGCGCCGCTGGCCGGGCACGCCGGCGGCGCGCCGCGAACAGGCGGGTCGGACGCTTGCCGTGAGCGTGCCGGCGGCGCCGGCGGGCCGTTTTTGCGGGACGGCGCGCCGCTTCCCACGCCGCAGGTTTTCCGCCGCGGCTCCCGCGTGGGCGCGGAATGATGAGGGCGCGGGCCTGTACCCGCGCCCTCGTCCATCTTCTTGAGAGAAGTGATTTGATGGAATTCGGACAGATAGTAGCCCCGACGATAAAGGAGCTCTTTATAGAGCGCATTGAGGGCCTTATCCTCTCCGGCGCCCTCAAGCCCGGCGACAGGCTCCCCAGCGAGAGGGAGCTGGCCGAGCAGATGAAGATAAGCAAGACCATAGTCCACATCGGCCTCGAGGACCTGGCCCGCATGGGCTTCCTGGAGGTCACGCCCCGGCGCGGCACCACCGTGGCGGATTTCGCGGAGACGGGCAACCTGGAGACGCTTAACGCCATCCTGCGCTATAACGGCGGCAAGCTCGACCGGCAGATGGTCGTCAGCATAATCGAGCTGCGCAGCGCCGTGGAGGGCGGGGCCCTCGTCCGCCTCGGCCGGCGCCACACCCAGCAGGACCTGGACGAGCTGCACGCCATGCTGGCCGACTACGCCGAGCGCGCGTCGCGCGGCCCCGACATAACGGACATAGCCGACGCCCTGGCCCGCTTCCATTACCGGATATGCACCCTCTCCGGCAACCAGCTCTTCCCGCTTATCATGAACGCCTTCCGCAGCGTGGGCAACGTGCTCTGGGAGGCCTCAGCCCGCTTCTGGGGCACGGAGGCGCTGCTGGAGCAGGGGCGCAAGATACTCGCCTTCATAGAGGACGGCAAGGGCGAAGCCGCCGCCGACTATCTCAACAGCCTCTTTGAGCACTATCTGGAGAACATGCCCTGACATAGCAGAAGGCCCCGCCGCGCCTGGGCGCGGCGGGGGCCTCCGCTTGGATTTGGCCGGGCTTTGCCCGGCCAAAAATACTTCCCGCCCGGCCGCGTAGCGGCCGGGCGGGAGACATTTTATTGGCCTTTTGGGCCGGATCACATCGCCTTGTTGGCGTTTATTTTGACGCCGGGGCCCATGGTGGAGGCGGTGACACAGCTCCTGATGTACTGGCCCTTAGCCGCGGCGGGCTTGGCGCGGACGATGGCGCCGATAAGGGTGTTGTAGTTCTCAACGAGCTTCTCGGGGCCGAAGCTGACCTTGCCTATCGGGCAGTGGATGATGTTGGTCTTGTCGAGGCGGTACTCGATCTTACCGGCCTTGGCCTCGGTGACGGCCTGGGCGAGGTTCGGGGTGACGGTACCGGCCTTCGGGCTCGGCATAAGGCCCTTGGGGCCGAGGAGCTTACCGAGGCGGCCGACGACGCCCATCATATCCGGGGAGGCGATGACGGTGTCGAACTCGAACCAGTTCTCGGTCTGAATCTTCTGGACCAGCTCCTGGCCGCCGGCGTAATCCGCGCCGGCCGCCTTGACCTCTTCCTCGCGCTCGGGCTTGCAAAAGACGAGGACGCGGACGGTCTTGCCGGTGCCGTTGGGCAGGACGACGGCGCCGCGGACCTGCTGGTCGGCGTGGCGGGAGTCGACGCCGAGCTTGACGTGCAGCTCGACGGTCTCGTCAAACTTGGCCTTGCTGGCCTTGCACACGAGGTCAAACGCGTCCTGGGGCTCGTACAGCGCCTGCTTATCTATGAGCTTGGAGCTCTCTTTATAATTCTTACCTCTGAACAATTTAATTTCCTCCTAAAAATGTGGTTCGTCGGAGTTGTTGAGCCTTCAGGCCCACTTGTCCTCCCACGTTAGGGGTTTCTTCGGCTCAGTCGCCGACAAGCACGCCCATGCTGCGGCAGGTGCCGGCTATCATGCTCATGGCGGACTCGACGCTGGTGCAGTTGAGGTCGGGCATCTTCTGCTCGGCTATCTTGCGCAGGTCTTCCTTGCTGATAGTGGCGACCTTGTCGCGCTGGGGCACGCCGGAGGCCTTGTCGATGCCGCAGGCCTTCTTGATAAGCAGGGCCGCGGGGGGAGTCTTGGTGATGAAGGTGAAGCTGCGGTCGGAGTACACGGTGATGACCACGGGGATCATCATGCCCATGTCGCCCTTCGTGCGCTCGTTGAAGTCCTTCGTGAACTGGCCGATGTTAACGCCGTACTGGCCCAGGGCGGGGCCGACGGGGGGCGCCGGGGTGGCCTTGCCGGCCGGCACCTGGGACCTGATATAGCCAACGACTTTCTGTGCCAAGTCAAAGCACCTCTATCAATAAAATCAAAAAATGTGGGGGAAGGGAGCGGTCATTCCCTGACCGGTTCCACCTGGTCGAGCTCCAGGTCGACCGGCGTCTCGCGGCCGAACATGGAGACTACGACGCGCACGCGGTCCTTCTCAGGCTCGAGCTCCTCGACCGTGCCGAGGAAGCCCTCCAGAGGCCCGTCGACCACCTTGACGGTGTCGCCCTCGGCGAAGCCGACGACGATCTCGTGCCTCTCGACGCCGAGGTCGTATATCTCCTGCTCCGTGAGGGGGATAGCCTTGTTGGCTGCGCCGACAAAGCCGGTCGCGCCGCGCACGTTGCGGACAAGATGCCAGCTCTCGTCCGTCATAATCATCTTGACGAGGACGTAGCCGGGGAACACCTTGCGCTCATAGGTCTTCTCGCCCGAGTCGGTGTGCTCCGTTACTGTCTCCATCGGAATGTTGACCTCCTGGATGAGGTCGGTCATTTTGCGGTTCTCCGCCGCTTTCATCACGGCGGCGGCGACGGCGTTTTCGTAACCCGAGTAAGTGTGGATTACATACCACTTTGCCTCTTCAGCCATCGTTATTACACCAGGTCGATGAGGGTCTGGACCCCGAGAGAGGCCAGCGTGTCAAACAGCCAGAGCGCAATGGCGCTCACGGCCATCATGGCCAGGGCCACGCCGGTGTTGGTAGCGGACTGCTTCGGCGTCGGCCATACGACCTTCTTGACCTCGCTCTTAAACTCGCGGAACCACTTGCCCACCCTCTTGAAGAAAGAGAGCTTTTCGTCGGTCTTCTTAACGGCGGTCGTGGAGGTCTTGGCGGGGGCGGAATTCTTGTTTGCTTCTGCCATTAGACTGGAAACTCCTTTCGCGCCTTACTTGGTCTCGTTGTGGACTGTGTACTTACGGCAGCGCGGGCAGTACTTCTTCATTTCGAGACGGTCGGGCGTGTTCTTCTTGTTCTTGACCGTGAAGTAGTTGCGCTCCTTGCATTCGCTGCACCTGAGTATAACCTTGACTCTAGCGCCAACAGCCATTTTTCGGCACCTCCTTGTAGTATTGG
>CALWYP010000093.1 GCA_944385795.1 uncultured Oscillospiraceae bacterium
GGTGATAGGCGAGCCCGGCGAGGACTTCGCCGCGCTGCTGGGCGGCCCGGCCGCGGCGCCCGCGCCACCGGCGCCGGAAAAGGGCGCGCCGCCCCCGCCGCCCCCCGCGCCGGCGAGAAAGCCCGGCGAGCGGGTGCTCGCGTCCCCGGCGGCGAAGAAGCTCGCCAAGGACATGGGCGTCGACATAGCCCTCGTGCCCGGCACCGGGCCAAAGGGCCGCGTCACGGAGGAGGACGTCAGGAACTTCAAGGCCGCGCCCCCGCCGCCCCCCGCCGCCGCGGAGCCTGCTGAGCCCAAGGTGAAGGTGAGCCCGCTGGCCGCAAAGGTCGCCGCGGACATCGGCCTGGAGCTCAAGGACGTGGCCGCGAAGGGCCGCGTCATGGCCGCGGACATACTTGCCGCCGTGCAGAGGGGCGGCCCGGCCGCGCCGGAGGAAAAGCGCGAGGAGAGCGTGCCGATGAACGGTATGCGCAAGGCCATAGCCCGCAACATGCTCAATTCGCACATGACCAGCCCCACGGTCACCTTCAACCTGGGCGTAGATATGACGGAGCTCAAGCGCCTGCGCGAGCAGCTCAAGAGCGCGGACATAAAGGTCAGCTATACCGACATACTCGTCAAGGTCGTGGCGGTCGCTCTCACCGAGTTCCCGCTGCTCAACTGCTCCGTGGTGGACAACAATATCGTATATAAGCGCTATGTCAACATGGGCGTGGCGGTAGCCCTGGATAACGGCCTCGTGGTGCCCAACGTGCGCGACGCGGACAAGAAGAGCCTGAAGGAGATCTCCGCCGAGGTAAAGGACCTCGCCAAGAAGGCCCGCGAGGGCGGGCTGCCCATGGACGCGCTCACAGGCGGCACCTTCACAATTACCAACCTCGGCATGTTCGGCATAGAGAGCTTCTCGCCGATAATCAACCAGCCGGAGGTGGCCATACTGGGCGTAAACACCATGCAGGACAAGGTGGTCGTAGTGGACGGCGAGATATGCGTGAGGCCCATTATGAACCTGTCGCTGACCGCCGACCACCGCGTGGTGGACGGCTCCGTCGCCGCGCAGTTCCTGCAGCGCGTCAAGCAGCTCATGGAGAAGCCGGCGCTTCTGCTCGCGTGAGGTGAAAGCATGAAAAATATAGTTATGCCCAAGCTCGGCCTTACGATGACCGAGGGCACGGTAAGCAAGTGGCACAAGGCCGCGGGCGACGCGGTAAAGGAGGGCGAGCCCCTCTTCGACGTCGAGACGGACAAGCTCACGAACACCATAGAGGCTTCCGCGTCCGGCACCCTGCTCAAAATATACGTGCCCGAGGGCGGGACGGCCAAGTGCCTCGAAACAGTCGCCGTCATAGGCGCCGAGGGCGAGGCCGCGCCCGAGGAGGAGGCCCCCGCGGCGGCCCCGGCCCCGGAAAAGGCCGCGCCGGCCGAGGCGGGCAGCGTCCTCGTGCTCGGCGGCGGGCCGGGCGGCTACGTCGCCGCCATCAGGGCCGCGCAGCTCGGCGCGAAGGTCACGCTTGTGGAGAAACAGAAGATCGGCGGCACCTGCCTCAACCGCGGCTGTATGCCGACGAAGGCCCTGCTGCACTCCGCCGAGGTCTACGAGCTCGCCACGCACTCGCAGGATATAGGCATTATCGGCCGGGACGTGGCCGTCGACTGGGCCAAGGTCCAGGCCAATAGGCAGAGCGTAAGCGACAGGCTCACAAGCGGGGTCGCGGCGCTCATGCGCGCCAACAAGATAAGCGTGGTGGATGGCGAGGCCGTATTTACCGGGCCGAAAACCGTAAAAGTGGGGGACAAAACCCTCGTTGCGGACAAAATCATAATTGCGGTGGGGTCTAAGCCCGCAATGCCGCCGGTGCCGGGACTAAAGGGATCCAAGGCTGTGCTGGACTCCACAGGGGCGCTGACCCTGGACCACATACCCGACAGCCTGCTCGTCATTGGCGGCGGCGTCATCGGCCTCGAGCTGGGCAGCGTGTACATGCGCTTCGGCAGCAAGGTCACGGTGGTCGAGATGATGGACAAGCTCCTCCCGCTCATGGACGCCGAGCTCACCGGCATTGTCCAGGCCCAGCTCCAAGCCGCGGGCATGGAGATACTGACTAGCTCCTCCGCCGTCTCCGTCAAGGACGGCCCCGCGGGCGCCGAGGTCACGGTGAAGACGCCGGACGGCGAAAAGGTGATAACCGCGGAGAAGATACTCGTCAGCACGGGCCGCACGCCTAACACCGAGGGCCTGGGGCTCGATAAGGCGGGCGTTGCGAGCGAGAAGGGCTATATCTCGGCCAACGAGCGCATGGAGACGAACGTCCCGGGCGTCTACGCCGTAGGCGACTGCAACGGCAAGCTCATGCTGGCGCACGCGGCCATGGCAATGGGCGAGGCCGCGGCGGAAAACGCCATGGGCGGGGACGCGAGCTTCTACCCGGAGCAGAGCCCGAGCTGCTGCTACGTCGGGCCGGAGTTCGCCTGCGTGGGCCTCACCGAGGCCGACTGCGCCGCCAGGGGCATAGAGGTCAAGGTCGGCCGCTTCCCCACGAGCGCAAACGGCAAGAGCCTTGTCGGCGGCCACACGGACGGCATGATAAAGGTCGTGGCCGGGGCGAAGTACGGCGAGATACTGGGCGTGCACATCCTGGCGGAGGACGCGACGGACATAATAGAAGAGGCCGCGCTGGCCATCAGGCTCGAGGCCACGCTCGACGAGCTTGTAGATACGATCCACTGCCACCCGACCGTCAGCGAGGGCCTGCGCGAGGCCGCGCTGGCCGCGGACAAGAGGGCGGTACACATACCGAACAGGAGGTAAGCCATGCTGGAAGCCGCATTCATATTCATAGCCGGGGGCGCCGACCCCGGGGTCCACCGGGGCACGGTTGAGACGCCGGGCGTCCGCCTCACAAGCATAGGCGTGTCCACTTACGAGCAGGGCGTTGCCGCCGCCGTGGAGATGGCCGAGGCCGGCTGCACGGCCATAGAGCTCTGCGGGGGCTTCGGCATCCGTGGGACGTACATGGTCGCCGAGGCCGTCAAGGGCAAGGCCCGCGTCGGCGCGGTCAGGTTCGACCTTCACCCGGGGCTTGAAAACAAGTCCGGGGACGAGCTATTCTGACGGCGGCCCACAATAGAATAAGCCGTCCCGGAATCCACTGGATTCCGGGACGTTTTTCAGGCTGGGCGGGGCGCGTCAAGCGCCGAGCTTCCCGAGCAGCTCCAGGCTCTGCGCCTCGGTGAAGAATTCCTGCGCGGCGGGGCCGGGGCGTTCGGCGGCGCCGGAATACCCGGCGCGGTACTCGCGGGCGGTACAGCCAAAGCGGGAGAGGAAGGCGCGGTTCATGTATTTGACGTCGGAAAAGCCGCTGCCCACGCTGGCGTCCAGGAGGCTGCAGCCCGGCTCCGCGAGGAGGCGGCGCGCCCGCTCGCAGCGCAGCCCGGCGAGATAGTCCTGGAAGGTCGTGTTGAGGTTATCCCGGAAAAAGTGGCTCAGGTAGCTCACGCTCAGCCCCTCGCGCCCGGCGAGCTCGCCGAGCAGCAGCTTGCGCGAACAGTTGGCCTCCATGTATTCGAGCACCCGGCGCAGGCGCTCCGCGCGCAGGGCCTGCCGGCCGCGGCCGGCGGGGACGCGGCCAAAGTTCGCCGCGAGCTGCGAAAGCAGCAGGTTGAGCCGGCCCATCGCCTCGAATTCATAGCCGCCGCCGCGCTCCAAATAGCAGCGCGCGAGGGAAAGCATGCCGTGGCGGAAGCGCTCGAGCTTCACAGGCGTCAGGCGCGCGCCGCCGGAGGCGAACTCGAACTCCAGCGCCCCGGAACCGGCCCAGTCGCGGCAGAGCCCGGGCGAGGCCTGCACGGCCAGGCAGAGCGCCCCTGCGCCGCGCGCGCGTATCTCGTGGACAAGGCAGGGGCGCAGCAGCACGAAGTCGCCCGCAGAGAGCAAAATTGTCCTGCCCTCGGAGCTGAACTCGGCCGAGCCGCCCAGCAGCAGGCAGCACTCCAAATCCGCGTGGGCGTGCGCCGCCCTATAGCGTACATTCACGAAAAATACCTCGAGGCCAGGCAGGTTTTTGTGCTCTACAATCTCAAATTCACGCGGCATGGCGGACGCCCCCTTCCGAAGCATTATATAATGAAAGCTGGAAAAAAGCAAACTTGTCCGTCTTCCTCCGCAAGATATACCGCGCGGCGCGGCGCAGCGGGTGATAAAATGTTGCCAACGATACAGGCAAAGGCCTGGAAATATGCTGGAGGTAATTATAATGAGCGAATTCCGTTTCTCCGTCGGTCCCTGGAACGTCCACTCCGGCGCCGACTCCTACGGCCCCGCCACCCGCGCGGAGATTGACATGGAAGAGAAGTTCAGCCGCTTTGCGGATATAGGCTTCTCCGCCGTGCAGTTCCACGACGACGACGCCGTCCCCGACATCAACAAGTACTCGGACGGCGAGATAAAGCGCCTCGCCGCCGCGCGCAAAAAGCAGCTCGACAAGTACGGCCTCGCCGCCGAGTTCGTGGCGCCCCGCCTCTGGATGGACCCGCACTGCGTGGACGGCGGCTTCACCAGCCGCTATGAGGAAGACCGCGAATACGCCATGTGGAGGGCCTACCGCTCCATCGACATCGCCCACGAGCTGGGCACCGACCTCATCGTCCTCTGGCTGGCCCGCGAGGGCACGCTCTGCGCCGAGAGCAAGGACCCCGTCTGGGAGACCCGTATGCTCGTCGAGGCGATAGACAAGATGCTCGATTACGACCCCAACATCCGCGTGGCCATAGAGCCCAAGCCCAACGAACCCATAGACAGGAGCATCTGCGGCACTATGGGCCACGTCATGGCCGTCTCCGCCGCGACGAAGGACCCCGCGCGCGTGGGCGGCAACCTAGAGAGCGCGCACGCCACCCTCGCCGGGCTCGACCCCGCCTGCGAGATAGGCTTCGCCCTCGCCATGGGCAAGCTCTTCACCGTCCACCTCAACGACCAGAACGGCATCAAGTACGACCAGGACAAGAGCTTCGGCGTGGAAAACCTGCGCGCGGCCTTCAACCAGGTCAAGGTGCTCAAGGAGCACAACTACGGCGCGAAGGGCGAGTATGTCGGCCTCGACGTAAAGGCCATGCGCACGACCCGCGACGCCGACGGCTACAAGCACCTTGAGAACTCCCTCAACATCTTCAAGGCCCTCGAGGCCAAGGTCGGCCGCTGGGACTATGGGTTTGAGAAACAGTGCGTTGAAAAGCGCGACTATGAGGCGCTGGAGATGTACGTCCTCAAGCTCTTGATGGGCATAGCCTGATGAAGGCGCTCAGGGCCGTAGCGGCGGGGCACATCTGCCTGGACATAACGCCGCTCTTTCCCGGGGACGGCTCGCTCGCCGCGCTCCGCCCCGGGGCCCTCGCCAACGTGGGCCCGGCGCAGATAAACACCGGGGGCTCGGTTGCGAACACCGGCCTCGCCCTGCGCTTTTTCGGCATAGAAACGGCGCTCATGGGCAAGGTCGGGGCCGACCCCTTCGGCGAGCTTGTGCGCTCGGCCCTCGCCGCGAAGGGCAGGGACGAGGGGCTTATCACGGACGCCGGCTCCGACACGAGCTACAGCGTGGTGATCGCCCCGGCGGGCACCGACCGCATCTTCCTGCACAATCCCGGCGCGAACAACAGCTTTTCCGCCGGGGACATAGATTCCCGCGCCCTGGAGGGCGCGGCGTGGTTCCACTTCGGCTATCCGCCCATCATGCGGCGCATGTTCGCCTCGGGCGGCGAGGAGCTGGAACTCGTGTTCCGGAAGGCGAGGGAGGCCGGCTGCGTCACCAGCCTGGACATGGCGGCGGTGGACCCCGCGTCGGAGGCCGGCAAGGCCCCCTGGGAGGACATACTGCGCCGGGTGCTGCCATATGTGGACTTCTTCGTACCAAGCTGGGAGGAGCTGGCCTATATGGCGGCGCGGCCGCTTTACAATGAACGCGCCGCGGCGATAGCCTCCGGGGAAGCCATGAGCCTGGAGCGGGACATAGAGCCGCTGGCCGGGGCCGCGCGCGAGCTCGGGGCCGGGAACATGCTCATAAAGTGCGGGGCCGCGGGCTTCTACTACCAGACGGGCGGCGCCGCCGCGCTGGAGCGGGCCGGCACCGCGCTGGGCCGCGACTTGTCCGGCTGGGCGGGGAGGTCCGGCTTTGAACGCAGCTACACCCCCGAGAGGGTCGTATCCGGCACAGGGGCGGGCGACACGACGATAGCCGCCTTTATCGCCGCCGTCATGAGCGGCTTCGGCTTCGGCGACTGCCTGCATCTGGCCGCGGCTGCCGGGGCGAGCTGCGTGGAGGGCGTGGACGCCCTGGGCGGGCTGAAGCCGCTGCCCGAGCTCAAGCGCCGCATAGACGCCGGCTGGGCGAAACAGCGCCTGCTGCGCGAAGATAAGTGAGGTAAGATATGCTTGCAAATTTGAACGACGTTTTGCGCCCGGGCTCCGGCAGGGCGGTAGGGCTTTTCAACACTGTGAACCTTGAGCTGGCCCGCGGCACGCTCGCCGCGGCGGAGGAGCTGGGCGTCCCGGTCGTAATCGGCACGGCGGAGGTGCTGCTGCCCTACGGCCCGCTCGAGGAGCTGAGCTGGTTCCTGTTGCCCATGGCCAGGCGCGCGGGCGTGCCCGTGGTCGTGCACCTGGACCACGGCCTTAAATACGAGACCTGCGTCAAGGCCCTGGAGCTGGGCTTCAGCTCCATCATGTACGACTGCTCCACGGACGGATACGAGGAGAACGTGCGC
Source organism: uncultured Oscillospiraceae bacterium (assembly GCA_944385795.1). Taxonomy (GTDB): domain Bacteria; phylum Bacillota; class Clostridia; order Oscillospirales; family Oscillospiraceae; genus Scatomorpha. Next base: position 6,757 of record CALWYP010000093.1, read on the forward strand.
AAGACCGCCGAAATGGCGGCGCTCGCCCACGCCCGCGGGGCTACGATAGATGCCGAGCTCGGCCATGTGGGCGACAACCCCGCCCCCGGGGCCGCGGAGGGCGGCGCGATACCCGAGGAGTTTTACACCTCCCCGGAGCAGGCGAAGGACTTTGTAAGCCGCACGGGCGTGGACGCCCTCGCCGTCGCGGTGGGCACGGCGCACGGGGCCTACAGGTTCCCGCCCAAGCTGGACTTCGAGCGCATAACGCGCATACGCGAGGCGGTCGATTGCCCGCTTGTGCTCCACGGCGGCTCGGGGCTGACGGACGCCGACTTCCGCGAGGCGGTGCGCCGCGGCATAGCCAAGATCAACATATTCACCGACGTAAACGCCGCCGCCGCCAGGGCCGCGCACGAGGGCTGGCGCAGCGGCTGCGGGCTGACCGACCTCATCCCCGCCGAGGTGGAGGCCGTGAAGCAGGCGGTCATGGAGAAGATGCGGGTCTTTGACCTCGCCGCTAATTGAGACTGAACGCCGCAGTGTCCGGGAATTCGCTGAATTCCCGGACATTGTTGCGTCCGCGCCCGTGCTGTGATAGAATAATCCGCGGAAAGGGGGGAGGCGCCGTGGCCAGGAAAGACGAGAGGCTCAACTACGCGCTGATCAGCCGCGAGCTCAAGGAAAAGGGCCCGGAACGGGTGTATCTGCTCCACGGGGTGGAGGACTACCTGCTCGAGAGCTTTGTGGCGGAGCTGACCCGCGACTGCTTGCCCGAGGGTACGGATAGCTTCTCCTATCACGCCCTCAGCGGCGCGGACCTGCAGGCGATAGCGGACAGCGTGGGTGCGCTGCCCTTCGGCACCGACATGACGCTGACCATAGTCAGGGATTTCGACATAAACCATATTAAGGACAGGGAGCTGAAGGCCCTGGAGGACATCGCCTCCACAGTCCCCGGCTACGCCGTGCTGGCGTTCATAGCCCGCGGCGAAAACGAACCCGACGGCAGGCTCAAGGCCGTAAAGGCCCTGCGAAAATACGCAAAGGACATAAATTTCACCCAGCAGGAGGCCTCTTCGCTCATTAACTGGCTCCGCAGGCGTTTCAGGGCGCTGGGAAAGGACATAGGCCCGGAGGCCTGCGAAGCGCTTATATACGCGAGCGGCAGCCTTATGAACGCCCTCTTGCCGGAGGTCGAGAAGATAGCCGCCGCCGTGGAGGGCGGGACGGTTTCCACCGCCGACGTGGAGTCGCTTGCCTTCAGGATACCTGAAACGCAGGCCTTCGACATGACCGACGCCGTCAGCGCCGGGGATTTCGACAGGGCCGCGGAGCTCCTGGCCGACCTGATAGCCATGAACGAGGAACCGCTTAAAATACTGGGCGCCGTCAGCTTCAGCATAAGGCGGCTCTACTGCGCCCGCCTGGCCATGGACGAGCAACTTGGCGACGAGTATATAAGGCGCTGCACGGGCATACGCTACGACTTCGTGCTGCGCAAGCTGAAGGACAGCGCGGCGCGCTTCCCCCTGGGCGGCCTCAGGCGGGCGGTGGAGCTCTGCGCCGAGACTGACTACGCGATGAAGAGCTCCGCGCCCGGCGGCGCCGAGCTCCTGGGCGAACTGCTGGCCAGGCTGGCCGTGGAGTGCGTATGATAAAGGTAAAAGAAGTCATAGTCTGCGAGGGCAGGTATGATAAGGACACGCTCAGCCAGGTCTTCGACGCCGTCATAATAGAGACGGGCGGCTTCGCCGTGTTCAACGACGCCGAACGCCTCTCCCTCCTGCGCCGCCTGGCGGCTGAAAGAGGGCTTATCATACTTACGGACAGCGACGGAGCCGGCTTCCAGATAAGGGGCTACCTAAAGGGCGCCATTGACCCAGCCCTGGTCAAGCACGCCTATATACCCGACATACCCGGGCGCGAGAGGCGGAAAAAGCAGGCCTCCAAGGCGGGCACGCTGGGCGTGGAGGGCATGGAGCCTGAAACGCTGATAGAGGCCCTGCGCCGCTGCGGCGCCACCTTCGAGGGCGGGGGCGAAGCGGATGGGGAGGAGATAAGCGCGGCCTTCCTCTATTCCCTGGGCCTCGCCGGGACGGCCGGCAGCGCCGGGCGCCGGGCGCGGCTGCTCAAGCGCCTCGGCCTGCCCGCCAGGCTGAAAGGGCCGGCCCTGCGCGGCGTGCTCAGCGCCCTGACCACCAGGGAGGAACTTGAGCGGCTCGCCCGGGAAATATAGCCCCGCCGGGACGCGCGGCGCGGACGGATAGAGCACTTCTCTCTTGCATTGCCTCCCGGATGTGGTATACTTATGTAAAGCTGTACTTACTGGGAGGTCGACATATGAAATGCCCCTACTGCGGATACACGGAGAGCCGCGTTATTGATTCCCGCCCGGCCGAAGAGGGCGCCACCATACGCCGCAGGCGCGAGTGCCTTTCCTGCTCGCGCCGGTTCACTACTTATGAGATAATAGAGCGCCTCCCGCTTGTGGTTGTCAAGCGGGACGGCTCGCGCCAGACCTTCGACAAGGTCAAGCTAATCAACGGTATGGTAAGGGCCTGCGAGAAGCGCCCGGTGTCGCTCCCCAGGCTCGAGAAGATAGCCGACGACATTGAACAGGAGCTCCAGAGCAGCCTCGAGCGCGAGATAAGCACGACGGAAATCGGCGAGATGGTGATGCGGGGGCTCAAGGACGTGGACGAAGTTGCCTACGTCCGCTTCGCCAGCGTGTACCGCTCGTTCAAGGACATAAATACCTTCATGGAAGAGCTCACCAAGCTGCTGGAGCAGAAAGAGAAATAAACGGCGGCGCGACGGCTGCCCAACGTGAAGCCTCGCCATTGCCAGCGGCGACACGCCGCAGCGCAGGCCGCCGTAGCGCCGTGCCCGGTCACCGGGCGGCGGGGCGCGACGGTTGCCCAACGCGAAGCCTCGCCATTGTCAGCGGCGGCGCGCCGCCTAAAATACGCTTGCCGCGGTCACCCGTTCCATCTCATACAGGCTCCGCACATGCCCCTCCAGGGCGGCGTACATGGCGAGGGCGCTCTCCGGCTCGGTTTCCAGCGCGCCTATGAGCTCGTGGAAGCCGTAGGTTACGGCGTCGATTTCCGTGTGACGGATGAAGATCCCCGTGTAAGCCTCGCGCGAGTGCCATTTTTCATGCGCCTTGTCCGCGAGCTCGAGCGCGCCGTCATAGTCCCCGGCCCGGCAGCGGGCCTCGGATACGGCGAGCTCGCCGGAAAGCTCCCCGGTGAAGCCGTCGAGGAAGCGCGTGTTAAATGCGCCGCCGGCCAGCAGCGCGAAGAGCAAAATTGCGGCGAACAGTTCCTTTTTCATGATTTTTTCTCCATTAGCGAGCAGAAAATTACGCCTCTTTGGTCGGCAACCAGCAGATATGCTTCGCTCGGCGAAGCTATGCCCCAGCGCTTCAGCTCGCGCGCGAGCCAGCGCTCGTCGCGGCCCAGCTGCTTTAGGTTGCCGCCCATCACGCGCCCGTCGTTGACGATTATAAGCGGATAGCCCCCGTCCTCGGGCGAGGCCCCGATATCCGACGCCGTGGCGGGACGGTAGGCGGGGTAGAGTATGGCGTTGAGCTCGCCGTCGGTTTCCAGAATCGCGTATTGCACCTGGGACAAATCTGTGATATCCTTACTTCGCAGCTGCTCGGCCAGCTCATCCGGTGTGACGCGGCTGCGGCGCATTTCGCGCTGGTTTATTTTGCCGTTTTCAATGAGGAAGCTGGGCCGCCCGAACAGGGCCGAGCGCAGCCGCGGCGAGCACATTGCCGCGCCCGAAATAAGCACCTCGCAGCAGAAGAGCACCGCGATAGGCAGCAGCCCGTTCATCAGAGGTATGCCTATGTCCTGGAGCGGATGCGCGCCCAGGTCGGCTATCAGCACCGCCACGGCGAGCTCCGGCAGCTCCAGTTCGCTGAGCTGGCGCTTGCCCATCAGCCTCATGAAGACGAGCAGGGCGAAGTATACGATCAGGGTTCGGATAATCACTATGACCAAGTTTATCACCTGAACATATAATTACCAATTTGGAGGCTGTTATGACTGATTCTAACAAAAGACCCGAGATGGAACGTATTACCACCCCTGAGCTCGCCGAGGCCTTCATCGCCGCACAGCTTGACGCCCTGCGCGCGCAGATAGGCTCCGGCAGGGTGCTGATGGCCCTCTCCGGCGGCGTGGATTCTTCCGTCGTCGCCGCGCTGCTTATAAAGGCCGTGGGCAAGCAGCTGGAGTGCGTCCATGTCAATCACGGGCTTATGCGCAAGGGCGAGAGCGAGCAGGTCATAGAGGTTTTCCGCAACCAGCTGGGCGCGAACCTCACCTATGTCGACGCCGTGGACCGCTTCCTTGACAAGCTGGCGGGAGTTGCGGACCCCGAACAGAAGCGCAAGATAATCGGCGCGGAGTTTATCCGCGTGTTTGAGGAGGAGGCCAGGAAGCTGGAGGGCATAGGCTTCCTCGCCCAGGGCACTATCTATCCCGACATAGTCGAGTCCGGCCCTGTAAAGAGCCACCACAACGTCGGCGGCCTGCCCGAGGACCTCAGGTTTGAGCTCGTCGAGCCGCTCAAGTTCCTCTACAAGGACGAGGTGCGCGTGGTCGGCAAGGCGCTGGGCCTGCCCGATTCCATGGTCTACCGCCAGCCCTTCCCGGGCCCCGGCCTCGGCGTGCGCTGTACGGGCGCGATAACCCGCGACAGGCTTGAGGCTGTGCGCGAGAGCGACGCCATACTGCGCGAGGAGTTCGCGCTCGCCGGCCTGGACAAGACCGTCTGGCAGTATTTCACCGTGGTCCCCGAGGTCACCAGCACCGGCGTGCGCGACGGCAGGCGCGTCGACGCCTGGCCGGTCGTTATCCGCGCCGTCAATACCCGCGACGCCATGACCGCCGAGATAGAGGAGCTCCCCTGGCCCCTCCTTCAGAAGATAACCGCCCGCATCCTTTCCGAAGTCCCCACCGTCAACCGCGTCCTCTACGACATGAGCCCCAAGCCCCCCGCGACGATAGAGTTTGAATAATTTCAAGGCCTGAAAAAATCGCATAGTTAAGCGATTTCTTAGCTTTTGAAAAGGCTCGTGGCAACGATTTGGCAACACTTTTTCATTATTCATAAAAAGAGAGCTAACTGATTTTGATTCGTCAGTTAGCTCTCTTTTTCTTTTTATTATTATTTTGTGCAACAAACGGCCTTTCCCGTGGCCTACAAGTGAGGGGTCAAAAGAGGTCCTGGGGTGGCACCTTCACATAGTTCTGGGCTTTGTCAAACTCCGGGTAGCGGTAACGCCACTTATCGTAATCCTCTTTGGAAATCTCGCCAGCCTCCAACCTGGCAGCAGTCTGCTGCCAGGAGCAGAGCATTTCATGCAGTCGGGCGGCGTCCTTATTCTTCCGCGCATCGACCTTCAAGCAGACTTCTCCATCCGTCTCGCTGATCTTGAGTCCGTAGTTATCCTCCAGGGTAAACAGGGTGTGCATGAGCCCAACATAGGAGTCTATATCTGGGACAGAAAGTGCGTGCGGGGAAACATCTAGTACCTGGGCCAAGGCAGCAGTCAATTCTGCTTTAGGGGTTCTTGATCCTGTTTCGTACTGTGCTAGACGCACATCTGCAGACTTCTCCGGGAAGCCCAGCGCCATGCCGAGATATTTCTGAGTCA
>CALWYP010000094.1 GCA_944385795.1 uncultured Oscillospiraceae bacterium
GATAACCCAGAGACTATCAGCCTTCACCGCCCCTTCGTCACGCCGTATCTGGCCGGCGAGGGGGCTAAGCCTGTCACGCCCGTCACCGTCGATGTGGCGAGCGAGGGGCTCTTCCCCGAGGGCGTGACGGGGCCGATACCGCTGGCCATCGACCATCACCCATCCAACAGCCGTTTCGCTGAAAACCTCTGCCTTGCCGCCGAGCGCTCGAGCTGCGGCGAGCTGGTGCTGGAGATTATAAAGGCCCTTTGCGGCGGCATAGACGCCGAGGAGGCCAGGCTGCTCTATATGGCCGTCAGTACGGACACGGGCTGCTTCCAGTACTCGAACACCAACGCCGCAACCCTCCGCGCCGCCGCCGAGCTCATCGACGCGGGGGCGGACAACTCGGAGCTCAACATCGCGCTCTTCCGCACTATGAGCCGCGCGCGCATGGCGCTCGAGGGGCGTATGCTGACGGGGCTGCGCTATTTCCGGGACGGAAAGATAAGCGTGAACATTATTACCATGCGCATGCTCGCCGAGTGCGGCGCGGGCGAGGACGACTGCGACGACCTCGCCGGCATTGCCGGCAAGGCCGAGGGCAGCGTCGTAAGCCTCACCATACGCGAGGTGGCCCCGGGCGAGAGCAAGGTCTCCGCACGAAGCAAGCCCGGCGTAAATGTGAGCGAGATCTGCGCCGTCTACGGCGGCGGCGGCCACGCCATGGCGGCGGGCGTCACTCTCAAATGCCCGCCCGAGGAAGCGCTGGAGCTGATGCTCCGCGCCATAGATGAAAAATGGCCGGAGTGAGCGGCATACTCGTTGTAGACAAGCCCGCCGGCTGGACAAGCCACGACGTAGTGGGCAGGGTGCGGCACCTGGCCGGCACGCGCCGCGTGGGCCACGCCGGGACGCTCGACCCGATGGCCACGGGCGTGCTCGTCGTGCTCGTGGGCCGCGCCACCCGCGCCGCCGAGTTCGCCGAGGCCCAGGCCAAGGGCTATGCTGCGCACATACGCTTCGGCGTCACGACAGATACGCTGGACACCGATGGCCGCGTGCTGACGCAGGGAGGAAGGACGCCGGAGCTGGACGAGATCCTCGCGGTATTGCCGGGCTTTACAGGTGAAATAGAGCAGATACCGCCCATGTATTCCGCTATAAAAATCGGCGGGCGCAAGCTGTATGAGATAGCGAGGGCCGGGGGAGAGGTCGAACGGAAGGCGCGTAAGGTTAACATAAGTAAGCTGAGCTGCGCCGGGCCGCTGCCGGACGGGGACTATGAGCTCAGCATCGAGTGCTCGAAGGGCACCTATGTCCGCTCGCTCTGCGCCGATATAGGCGGGGCGCTCGGCTGCGGGGCCTGCATGAGCGCGCTGCGCCGGACGTATTCCGGCGCCTTCCGCGTTGAGGACGCGCTGACGCTTGAGGAGATAGAGGCGCGCGGCGCGGGGAACTGCCTGCTGCCCGTGGACGCGCTCTTTTCCGATTCGCCAGAGCTGCGCCTTGCGGGCGCGAGGGCGGAGCGGGCCGTGCGGAACGGCTCGGACACGCCCTGCCGGGCCGCGGAGGGGAGATACAGGGTGTACTCCGAAAGCGGCGAATTCATGATGCTGGGCGAGGTTAAGGACGGCGTTTTGAGGACGATAAAGAGCTTTTTTGAGGTAGGTTGAATATGCCGGAGACAAAGAGAGTTATAGCCCTGGGCTTTTTCGACGGGGTGCATCTGGGCCACGGGGCGCTGATGCGCAAGACGAAGCAGCGCGCCGAGGAGCGCGGCTTTACGCCCGCGGTGCTCACCTTCGACACGCACCCGGACACGCTGGTGAAGGGCGTGGAGGTGCCGCTAATAAATTCGCCCGAGGGGCGCGCGGAGATTATCCGCCGCGTCTACGGCATTGACAGCATAATCTTCATACATTTCAACCGCGCCGTTATGCAGATGCCCTGGCAGGACTTCATGAGCTCGCTGGTCGGGGAGCTGCACGCCGCGCACGTCGTCGCCGGCTATGACTTTTCCTGCGGCTGGCGCGGCGAGGGCAAGGCGCTCAGGATTGCCGCCTGGTGTTCCGCGCACGGCCTGGGCTGCGACATCATCGACGCCGTCAAGCTCGACGGCGAGGCGGTGAGCTCTACCCGAATCAGGAAGTGCATCACTGCCGGAGACATGGAAGAGGCCAACCGCCTGCTGGGCCACCCGCACTGCCTTGTGGACACTGTACATTACGGCTTCCAGCTGGGCGGCAAGCTGGGCACGCCCACAATAAACATGCGCTTCGCCGAGGGCGTGCTCGTGCCGAGGCACGGCGTATATGCCGCCAAGGTCTTCCTGGACAACGGCGAAGAGCACATGGCCGTCACCAACGTGGGCGTGCGCCCCACGGTTTCCGGCGGCGACAGGGTCAGCGTGGAGAGCTATATACTCGGCTTCAGCGGCGACCTCTACGACCACACCGTGCGCGTGGAGTTCCACCACTTCCTGCGAGACGAGCGCAAATTCTCCAACGTCGAGGCGCTGCGGGAGCAGATACTGCGCGACGCGGAGACGAACAGGGAATATTTTGAGGCAGAATAGCTTTCGCGCCGCGGAGGACCGGGGCGCGGCTGCCTTTAAAGATCAAGGAACATGAGAGGTTCAGTTACTTTCTCAAA
>CALWYP010000095.1 GCA_944385795.1 uncultured Oscillospiraceae bacterium
CCTTCTTGCCGATGATGGCTTTCTTCATTCTATTTCCTCCTAACGGTTATTGGTTGAAGCGGCTCATTGGGCTGTCCGCCCCAACATGACCCTGCCCGTTCACGCAAGTCGCGGGCAAGCGGGTTAACTGGTTTGCAGCTCTTAGAGCTTTATCTCGATCTCCACGCCGGCGGGGACTTCGACGGCCATGAGGGCCTCGACCGTCTTCTGGGTCGGGTTCATGATGTCGATGAGGCGCTTGTGGGTGCGGCGCTCGAACTGCTCGCGGCTGTCCTTGTACTTGTGGACGGCGCGCAGGATGGTCACGATCTCCTTCTTCGTCGGCAGGGGGATGGGGCCGGAAACCTTGGCGTCGGTGCGGCGCGCGGTCTCAACGATGGTCTCGGCGGCCTTGTCGATGAGCTGGTGGTCGTAAGCCTTGAGTCTGATGCGGATCATTTTCTTGTTTGCTGCCATGTTTTTTCCTCCTGAATTCGTACTTAGGCAACTTGCGAAGCCCATTGGTACGGCGAGCTTTTTCACACACGCATCCGTGCGTATCAGGCTCCGCCCGAAAAACAAACCGGCTTTTATGGCCGGCAGCTCCGTCCGGACGATATACGCCCGTGTACGAAAAAGCTCATCCGCCCGATTTCGCGCGCCGCAGCGGCGGTCGCGCCGGACATACTCCACGGAAGTTACCGGCAAAAGCCGCAATCTCCCGCTTCATCGCATAGTGCGCCCTTCAGGCGCTCCGATATAATATCAATAATAGGCGCAGTTGTCAAGAGCATTTTAGTATTTTTGCAAGAATTTTTTAGATAATTTTTGTTGAGGTTTTTTCTACCCCACCGCCGTGTGTGCAAAGCGCGCGGCGAGCCGCGGAGCCCCCTCCCATATGCGGGAGCCGGCTGCGCCTACTTTGCGGATATATGCGCCGGCTGGAAGAGTACGAGGCCCCGGGAGGGGCCTCGTTTTCACTTTATCCTACGGCACTCGAGGTAGTAGCGCTTTTCCCTGGCCTCGCCTATGGAAAAGCTCTTCTTCGGGTACGGCCCGTGCTGGGCTATGTAGCGGAAGAGCTCGGCTTTGTCAAGCGCGGGCAGGAGGACGGCGCAGCCGTCCTTTTCGCGGGCGAGCGCGGCGCACTCGGCGTCGCCGTGGACGTAGTCGACCTCGCCGCCGTATTTTTCAATCAGGGCGGCGATCACCTCGTCCGTGAGCTTCACGAGCCCGCCGAGGGCGAGGCCCGTGCCGAAGTGGCGCACGGCGCGCTTTGTAAGCGTGCAGAGCCCGTTTGCCGGGCCGCCGGGCAGGGCCGCGGCCAGGGCCTCCGGGACGCGCTCCGCGGCCGCGCCGGTGACCAGCCGGTGTATGGGCTTGAACACGACCGCGGGGTCGTGGATGTTCACAATCTCCGCCAGGGCGAAGCGCGCGGGGTGCTCCCTGCGTTCGGCCTCGCTGAGCGAGGGCTTTATCCGCTCCCAGCAGAGCTTCGCCGCGGCGAGGGAGTGGTTGCCGTCGCCCATGGCGAACTTTATTCCGCCCGGCAGGGCGTCGAGCTTCGCGGAAAAGGCCGCGGCCCGCGCGCCGCTTACACGCTCGCCGCGGATATGCCCGCCGCCGAGCATGAGCTCGAAGTCGTAGAGCTCCTCCCCGCCCTTCGCCGAGGCTATGAGCGTGTCGGACGGGTCGTTTATGAACACCATGATGTGCGGCAGCTCCAGCCCGGCCCCGGCGCGTATCGCCGCGCGGGGCGGGAGGCGGCTCTCCACCGTCCCCTCTGTGGCGCGCACGGGCGTCTGGGAGCCCTCGGCCCAGTCGTAGCGCTCCAGGTCGAGCTTTCCGACAACGCCGCGCCTGACCGCCCCCGTGGGCAGCGTGCGCTCTACATATATATAAGAGTCCGGCACGGTCCTGAAAACGCCAGAGTTTACATAATCCCTCATTGCCGAGTATATCTTCTCCTGCTCGGCGCTCTCGTCCACCTTGCCCAGGTAGGCCTCGGGCAATATCATGCGCAGCGTGCTCGGCGCGCCGCCGGCGATGCTCTCGGCCTCGGCCCAGTACTCCGGCTCGCTGGTAAACTGGTCGCAGGCCACGCAGGCCCATTTGGTCATGTCCGTACCCTCGCGCGGCAGGAGTATGTCCGCGGGGGTGAACACACCGCCGAGGGCCCCGGCGGCGATCACCGACCAGCCCTCAAACTCGCCCGCGTATTTATCGAGCTCCGCGATAGGCAGCCACATGCCCTCGAGCTTGTCCGTCTCGCGCACGCTCACCTCGCCGCTGACCTCCATGCGGAAGAGGAAGCCCAGATGGACGCGGCTGACCTCGTCGTCAGTCTCGTTGATGACGCCGAGGGGGGTAAGCGCGATCATATTTTCCACGGCGACCTCCTCGCCCACCTCGCGTTCGAGCGCGCGCATGAGTATGCCCTCGCGCGTCCCGTCGTCGGCGCGCTCGATGTGGCCGCCGACGCCCAGGCTGAGCTTGCCGTGCAGCCGCGCCTCGCCTCCGGCGTTGAGGCGGCGCGTGGCGAAGACCTCGCCGCCGCGGGTGACGGCGACGTAGGGTATAATCTGCCTGTAGCCGGGGTCCTGCTCCATGTCCGGGCGGGGCAGGAATTCGTGCTCGCGCTCCACAAGCGCGGCTATCTCCTGGCCGCAGCCGCCTATAAGCCCGCAGCGCCCCTCTATCCAGGGCGAGAGGGCGCTTGTCTTTACAACCAGTATATCGCTCATACTTGCTCCTTTGCGCATTGACTTGCGCCGGGTTTTAGACTAGAATGTTGACAAAAGAATAATATCACAAAAGGAGGCAAAGTTAAATGCCGAACATCGCCGAAAGCGAATTCTTTTTCACATCCAGCGAGGGCAAAACGCCCATACACGCCCGGGTATGGGAGCCGGACTGCGACCTGAACGGCGTAGTGCAGATTGCGCACGGGATATGCGAATATATAGGCCGCTACGAGGGTTTTGCGCGCTATCTCGCCTCGAAGGGCTTCGTGGTCGTGGGCAACGACCATCTCGGCCACGGGCAAAGCGTCCTCTCCGAGGACCGCCTCGGCTATTTCGCCGACTATGACGGCTGGTATCACGTCGTTGACGACGTGGAGGAGTTGCGCCGCCGCACGCATGAGAAGTACCCCGACATACCCTACTTCATCTTCGGCCACTCCATGGGCAGCTTCGTCGTGCGCACCTGGCTCGCGCGCCATCCGCAGAGCCGCGTCAGCGGCGCGATAATCTGCGGCACGGGCCAGCCGCCCGCGCCCATCGTCGCCGGGGGCCGCCTCGCCTGCGACGCGGACATGCTCAAGAACGGGCCCACGCACCGGAGCGAGGCCATATACAACCTCGCCTTCGGCGAGTACAACAAGCGGACGGAGCAGCGCACGCCCTACGACTGGCTCACGCGCGACGAGGCCGTCGTAGACAAATACGCCGCCGACCCGCTGTGTACCTTCATCCCCACCAGCTCGCTCTTCCGCGACATGATGTTCGGCCTGGGCATAATCGCCTCGCGTTCCGCCCTGGCGCGGATGCGCGCCGACACGCCCGTACTCCTTATCAGCGGCGAGGCCGACCCCGTCGGCGGCTACGGTATGCAGGCCGCGAAGGTCTACAGCATGTTCGTCAAGGCCGGGCTGCGCGACGTGGCCTACAAGTTTTACCCGGAGGCGCGGCACGAGCTGCTCAACGAGATAAACCGCGACGAGGTCTACGCGGATATCCTCGACTGGCTTTTCAAGAAGCTGGACTGAAATTTACCTGCCCCGGAGCAGCAGCTCCGGGGCCGATTTATTTATATCGAAGCGCCGGATAGCTCCGGGCTCCGGGTATTCCAAGCCCTCCGTATACCGGCCTCAGATTAAAGTCACGATTTCAATAATTATTCCAATAATCATCAGAATGAGCCATACGCGGATCACAAAAACAATGGCAAGGTATACGGGCCATGCGTGCTTCAGCGGCCTCTCTTCCCTGCGCGAGTTTATCATCAACCAAACGCCGCAGGGCACGGTTACAAGCACGCCGAAGATGTAGAAGATTTTCCTTACGGCGTCAAAAACCGATACAAACTCGAACAATTCGGCGAGGTACTCCCGCATGAGCAGCCCAAAGAACACGAGCATCAGTATGGAGCCCCCTCCAAACCTCATGCGGGCCCTGCGGTACTCCTTCTCGCTGTACCGGAAGCGCCGTTTATCACGGACAATATACCCGATCTCGCGCAGCGCGCATAGCTTGCGGCCCTCGTACTCGAGCCCGGGCATGTCAAGGATAATCGAGTACTCCTCCCGCTTCTCCGCGGGAACCAGGACGGCCAAGAAGGGCAGGAGCACGCCGAAAAACTTAACCCGCCAGCCCTCGTCCTGAACGCCGTTCACCCACTCCTCAACCCCGTCCAGCTCCATCGGCGGACAGGGCATGACACGCAGCTTGAATTTACGTTTGTTGTCCATAATCAGCACGCTCCATCCTCCTAATTTAAAAAATCCACTATCTCTACAACGTCAAAATCGGAAATGTTTCCCACTTCCGCGCCCTCGATACTTTCAGCCTCCGGCTTGCAAATGCGCAACTTCTGCTTACATTCTTACATTTTAAACCATGACAGCGCAGCCTTCAAGCCATTTTTATGCAAAAGCTGCCCGGAGCGTTAGCTCCGGGCAGCTGCAATTTGGCTTAACTTATTTACTGTAGGCGTTGGCCCACTCGGTCTCGAGGGCCGCCCAGTCGCGTTCGGGAAGTTTCTCAATCCACTCCTCGTAGGTACCGGCCTTGAGGTCGATCCAATCGTAGTCGTGGCTGTTGCTGGCTTCCTGCATATCCGCGTAGTACCAGGCGCCGTAGACGTTGTCCGGCCAGGTTATCATCTCGTCCTCGGGCAGCAGGTGATCCTCGTGCGGCGCGCGGTTGAGCACGCGGTTGACGATGGTGACCGCCTCGGCGCGGGTGATATTGGCGTTCGGGTGGAAGCCGCCGTCAGGATAACCGTCGACCAGGGCCATGTCTACCGCCGCCTGGACGTAATCCGCGAACCACTGCGAAGCGCGGACGTCGTTGAACGCGCCGTCGTACTCGGCGGTGTATTCAAAGAAGCGGGTAGCGATGGCGGTGAACTCGGCGCGGGTGATGCTGGCGTTCGGCTTGAACGTGCCGTCCTCGTAGCCGTTGATGATGTCCATGTTGCTCAGCGTGGAGATGGCGTTGTTATACCAGCTCTCGGTGGCAACGTCGCTGTAATCGTTCTCCGTGCTCCAGAACTCGGCGCGGGCGTCGTCGGTGAGCAGGCGGAAGAAGATAGTGGCGACCTCGGCGCGGGTGATGTTGTTGTTCGGCTTGATCTCGCCGTCCTCATAGCCCACGATGTAGGCATAGTGGTCGTCGACGTTCAGCCAGTTCGGCACCAGGCCGGAGAGATCCTCGTCCTCCTCGTCGTCCTTCGGAGGCCTGTAGCCGTCGTCGGTGTCGTACACCAGGACGAAGGGGCTGAAGCTGCTCACGTCGAAGACGACGTAGTCCTCGCCGTCGACGGTGACGACGTCGGTGGCGTGGAGTTCCTTGGGCTCGGCCGCGACATCGGTGCTCGGGTCAGTCTCGGTGCGGTCCATGCCGGTGTAGTGGACGACGTAGAAGTCCTCGCCCTCGTTGTCCTCGGGCACAGGCCAGTAGATCGTGAGATCGCCGCCGGTGAAGCTGACCTTCGCGTTGCCGTTGGCGGTGTCGACGAGGTCGAAGTAGATGACCTCATAGCCCGCGTCGTTGAAGTCGGCGTCGTAATTCTCCTCAAGCCAGCTCAGGGCGTCTTCGCCGACGCTCTCATTGAACTCGGCGCTGTTGGAGATGTTGTCTACCAGCAGCTCGACGCGGTCCTTGGCGACCTCGACCTGGCTGTCGTTGACGAAGTACTTGATATCGCCGTTCTCGTGCGCGACCATGTTGTCCGGATCCGGGGCGGCGTTAATCTTGGTGGTGGTGTTGCCGTCGGTGACGGTGCTGAGCACGGTGAGCGTGCCGGAGCCGGTCTTGACGTTGGCGCTGATGCTCTTGCCGCCAGCGGTCAGGGTGGCCTTGATAAGGCCCTGGTTGAGGTCGCCCGGATAGATGCTGATATCGTACTTGGCGTTGACGGAGTCGGCGGTCATCGGGATATCGTCGCTGTCGATATAGGTGTGCTCGCCGTCCTTGTACTGCAGGCGCACGTCGTACTCGCCCTCAACGGTGTTGAGCTTGTAGACATATGCGCTCGGGCTGCCGGTAGCCGGGTTCACGGAGTAGACGCCCATGTACTCGAGCTCCCAGACGCGGCTCTCGCCGTCAACGTCGTAGGTGAACTGGATTATATCGCTCAGGTCGTCGGCGTCAAAGTTGCCGGTCTGCGCGGTGAGCCATTCGTTAGCGTCGCCGCTGAGCGCGATGTGGTAGCCGGGCTCGGGCAGGCCGCTGGACGCGGTGCCAATGACGTTGCCACTGCCGTCGACTATCTGGCTGTACGGCTGGCCGCCGGTGTAGGCCACGATGTCGGCGGGCATGATGGTGAGGCTGTAGTCGGTGACGGTGGTGGTCACTTCGTCCTCTTCATCACCGTTCACGACGATCGTGTTCTTAACGCTGCCGGCCTCGGCGTCGGCCTCGGTGGCGGTGTAGGAGTACTTGAGGGTGACGGTCGCGCCCACGGGGATGGACTCGATCTTGTAAACGCTGGGGCCTTCGGGATTGCCGAGCCCTGTAATTTCAAGCTCAAGCTCTTCGCCATCGCTGCCGACCATCGTGTTCTCGCCGCCCATGTTGAACATGGCGTCGGAGATGGTCACGCCCGTCAGATCGACGTTGCCGTCGTTCACAATGGTGACGGTGTAGGTGATTTCCTCGCCCACGTTGGCGGATTCCTTGTCCGCGGTCTTCTCAACCGTCAGGCTCGGGTTCTCGACCGTGACCTCAGGCGGATTATCGGGTTCGTCCGTAGTCGTGCCATCGCTGGCAACCACAGTGTTTTTCAGCGTCTTACCGGCGTCGTCAGCCTTTACCTCGTAGGTGGCGGTGACAGTCGCGTTGGCGTCAGGCGCAAGGGACTCAATGGTGCCCTGGCTCAGCACAACGCCGCTAAGAGTCTCGTCTCCGGCAGTCAGCGTATCGGTGACAGAGATATTCGTCAGCGTCACATTGCCGGTGTTGGTGACGGTGATGGTGTAGGTGAGCTCGTCGCCCTCCTTGACCATCGTGCCAGCCTTGTAGGCTTCGCCGTTGACTTCGCTGAGCTCCTTGGTGACCTCCAGGCCGGGCTCGGCCTCGGTGCTGAAGGTGAAGGTGTACTCGTAGGTCTTATTGGCCTCGAGAACGGTGGCGCCATTGGGCTCGTTATTCCAGGCGGCGCCCTCGGCTATGTAGCCCTCCGCGGGAACCATGCCGATGGGTATGGGCCTGGCATCATCGGCCAGCGTCGCGCCGTTTGCAGTCCAAGCGCCGGTTTCGGCATCATATTTCATCACGGGCACAACATAGACCTTCTGGGCGTTGTCATTGCCCGTCCAATAGCCGTTCACGACGTTGTACTTGATAGTCGCCTCGTACTTGTCGGGGATATTGGTGTTGTTGTTGTCCTCCGCGAAGTTGGCGTAGAAGGTGATGGTCGTGCCGCCGGTGACTTCACGGGAAGCGAACGGGTTGACGGCGTCAGTGCCTTCGCCCTCGGTCCAGATGTCAAAGGCATAGCCCTCTGCCGGGGTGACGGTGAAGCCCTCGTTTACGATGGTGATAGTGCCGGTGGTGACATACTCTTCACCATCCTTGAGCGTATACACCTTCGTGGCGTCGTTGTCCGCCTCAGTGCCCTCGGCATTGGCGACAGTGCCATTCCCCTTGGCCTCGAAGTTCACAAAGACCTGGTACTTGTCGGGGATGCCGTCGTGGTTCTTGTCAGAGACATAGTAAATCTTAATGGTCGCGCCATTCTGGACATTCTCCGGAATTTCAGCTGGGTCAGAACTCTCGAAGACGTAATCTTCGCCATACTTATTGTTGGTGTTTACCTTGGACTGATCGAGCGTGAGGGTGTCAGGGTCGTTGACCCAGACGGACTTAGAAACCCTCTCGGTAGCGTTTTCGTCCTTCACGCCGTCCTTGTAGTACTCTACCGTGTAAGAGATGGTCTTAGTCTGGCTCTCGTCCTTGACGTAGTAGACCTTGACAACATGTGCCGTCTCGCTGCCCTGTTCATTGGCCGCGACAGTGTAGGACAGATCGCCCTCATAGGAATCGTACTTATAGCCGGGGAAGTTGTAACTCTCGTTAACGGTGACGGTAACGGTGATATCGTCGCCAATCCAGTCCGTCACGGTCACGATTTCGTCCGTAGCGTCAGGCTCGGTCTTCGCCTTGGCGTCTTCAAGCGTCTCGCCGTAGAAGTACTGCACCTGCGCGCTGACGGAGTGCGTCGCGTTATCGTCCTTGACGTAGTTGTAAACCACCGCATCATTATTATTGACGGTTTCGGGCAGGCTGTCGACTACCTCGCCGTTGATGGTGATGTTGTCGAGCTTCCAGCCGGTGTAGGTCTTGGGCCCAACGTCTTCCGTGCTCAGCGTATCGGGCTGAAGCACCTGGACGGTGGCCTTAAGGTCGATGTGGTCAGCCGTCTGGACTTCCTCACCGAGCTTGTAGTCTACGGTAGCCTTGAGATCCTTCGTCTGGTCCGGGTCAACCTCCCACTGCGCGTAGAGGGTGACGTCCGCGGTCATCTCAATCTCCGCCCCAGCCGTGTAGAGGGTGCCGGTGCCGCCGGCCTCGGTGTTCCAGCCGGTGAATTTGTAGCCGGTGTTGGTGAACTTGGTCGTGTCGTTGCCGAGGACGGTGGCGTCGGAGCCGTTGATGTATTCGTCTCCGTTATTGTTGTCGACGTGCTGGGCTTCGGTGCCGTTGTTGGCGACGTAGGTGACAGTCCAGGTGTCGGGGTGGTACTCAGTATGCTCCCACACGCCCACGAGATTGGCGCCGCCGACGGGCATGATCTGGTCGCCGGTGAGGGCTTCGCCTTCGCCGTTCAGCTTCCAGCCGGAGAAGACGTATTTATCGGTGACGTTGCCGTATTCGTCGGAGGTGCTGGCTTCGTAGCCCTCGTAGTATCTATTATCGACGGTGTAGCTCTCGCCGGCGTAGTAGTCGCTATCATCCACGGGCTCGTCATGGGTTTCCGGCGCGCCGGTCCAGCTATAGGTCACACTATACTTCTCGGCCGCCGTGAACGTCCAGGTGCCGGTGAAGGTGACGTTGGCGTTCTCGACAACCGCGCTGTCCTCATCCCAGCTGTCGAAGCTCCAGGTGCCGACGACGTAGGTATTGGTGGCGTCGTACACGGGGACATCTTCGTATTCCGCGTTATACTTGCTGTTCGTTACGGTATCGTCATTGTAGTAGGGGCCTTCGTCGGTGGCTTCCCCAAGCTGGTTCGTCACGCCCTCGGGCAGACTCATACCCGTGGCGCCGCTCACGAATTCATAGCTCGCGCTATAGCTGGTTTCAGCGGTCACAACCCACTGCGCGGTGAGGGTGACGTCACGGGCGGGCATTACGAACTTGCCGTCGGTGATGCTAACCGGGTTCCCGTCCTTGTCCGCCCAGCCGCCGAAGGTATAGACCTTGTGGTCGCTGGTGATGTAGGGGCCGTAAGAGCCGGCATCAACCGTTACTTCCGCCCCGACCTGTACGTCCTCATTGCCCTTGGGCAGATTGGCTTCAAAGCCGTTCTTGCTCGGGTCGAAATCGCCCCAGGCATACGTCACATCAAACGTATTCTGCTTCTGCGTGGCGTAGAAGTGGATGACCTTGCCATCTTCAGGCACGACGGTGGAGACGCTGGTGGGGATACCTTCGCCCGTCGGCAGGTACTTGACGCCGGTGCCGTCCTGGTTCAGGAACCAGCCGTCGGCGGTATGGCCCTCGTCCGCCGTCGGCAGTTCGGGGAGGGTGATGGCGGTGAAATAGCCGGTGTTCTTCCAGCTCATTTCGACCGGGTTTTCGTTGTCGGTGGGGTAAGCGCTCTTATCGGTCGTGCTGGTGACGTCTTCGGCGGCGATGTAGGAATTGGTATCGTTGTAAGGGGCGTAGGTCAGTTGTGCGTTTTTGAAATGATAGGCGACGCTGTAGGCGGTGCTGATATAGATGGTGACGTCGGTGCCTTCGTGATTGCCGGCGCCGGAGACGTTGTCGACCTTCCAGCCGCCCTTACCGTTGTCAGTCACGTTGCTCGTGCCGCTGCTGCCATAAACCTGATAGGACTTGATGCCCTGAATCAAATAGCCGCTGACGTTCTCGGCAAGCGCGACGTCGAGATCGACGCAGTCATGGCCGTTGTCGTTGGGATTGTAATCGAAGTCGTAGGTGATGACGCCGTCAACTATCTCGCCCACCTGCTCGAAGTTATCGTAGTTGGTGTCGCCGGTGTTCCTGCCGATAGTGACGAAATCGAGCGGGTTATCGACCTTCACGCCGTCGACCACGACGCTGACGGTTATCTCGGTGCCGTTGAGCACCTTGTTGTAGGAGAGCTGGGGGCTTTCTTCAATAACGGTCTCGGCGGGATACTCATCCGTGCCGTAGTACAGGCCCGCGAGCGCGCCGTCTTCCGTATCGGTCACATTGGTGTCGTACGCATGCTCGCCGACAAGCCAGTCATAACCCTCGTCGGGCTGGATATTGAACTCGAGCACGAGCTTATTGCCGCCCCAAGAGCCGTCGCTGTCGCGGGCAACGACGTTTTCAGCGTCGGAGTAGTCAAAGCCGGTGACGTTTATCTTCCTGCCGTCTACGGTGACCGTCACGACACTGGTGATGTTTTCCATGTGGTCGCTCCACGCGACGGTTTCGCCGATGCCGGTGGCGGCGACCTTGTAAACCGTGACGCCGGAGTTGACAATGCCGGTAACATCGTCATAGTTGACGCCGTCGAACACGAACATCTCGTTGAGGGTGTCGGTAAGGGTGGCGCTGGAGTCGGCGGTGACGGAGGAAATTATGTCGCCGCCAATCTCCTCGAAGACGTTGTTGAGGTCTTCCGCATTGGAGGCGGAGAGGTAATAGCCGTAATTGCCGCCGTTTCTGGTCTCGTCCATGCCCCACGCGCTCGGGTAGTTGGAGGAAATCAGGTGCATGAAGCGGTTGGCGTTATCTTCGGCGTAGGAGTCGTCGTTGAAATAATCAGGAAGCCTGCCGGAAGCGTCAGCGCCGGGGAAAACGCCGATGGAGTATATCTTAACGCCAGTAGTTTTAATATTATAGGCCTGCCTAATAGCCTCTTCAGCCGTTTCATCGGCGTCGTTGTAAGAGCCGCTGCCCCAGCTGCCGCTCCAACCGGGGGATCCGTCGGTGAAGACAATGACGACACGGTCGCGGCCGTCGGTGGGCATGTCATTCTCGAGCACGCCGTCGGCCAAAGAGAGGCCGCAGTTGACATAGGTAGAACCTTCGGCGGCAAGAACGTCAAGGGAGGCTACAGCGTTCGCAGCGCCCGCCTCGGTGTTCATATCCTGGAAGGCTTCGCCGTAGTGCTGGGCCGCATTACGATAGCCATAGGTTTGACTTCCTATGAACAGCTCAGTGTTATTATAGCCGCTTTGATTATCATCTGCGAAGCCAACGATGGCTATCCTGTGGTTGATATCGTCAACCGTGCCAAGCTCGCCGTCGGCGCCCTTCGCGCTATTTGCGACTTCCTTTATGAAAAGACCGGCGGCCTCTTTCAGGGCTTCAAGCCTGCTGATAGTGCTTGTAGAAGAGCGCCTGATGTAATAAGTCCTTTCGGGACGGACGTTATCTCCCGTGCTTCTCTCTATTACTTCAGTTTCAAAGCCGTTATTATAAGAGTATATGTATTCATACTCGCTGTCATTGTAGCCGTGATAGAGCGGACCATATTCACCGAAGTTAGGGGTGGTATCGCTGCCCTCGCTGGTAACGGTATGACCGCCGAAGTCGTAGGTATAAACGTAGTAGCCGCCAATATATCCGCCCCGCCGCTCTCTCGTTACAGTGACCTGGATATAACTATCTTCGTCCTTGTAATAGAGAGCATCTCTGTACTCCCAGTAATCGTCGTCGTACCAGCCGCCTTCATTGGGCAAGTCCGAGAGCTCATCATACTGCCAGTTATCCTGCTGCTGGCGGGATACGGTAACCTCGTAATATTCGCCGTTAACTAAATAATACAGCCCGCCTTGACTCAAGTTCTGGCTGTTCGTGCGGTTAGACAGTTCATACTTGTAGTCCGTAGACGTAGTGAACGCGTCCTCCATAGAACCGGACTGGTCAAGGACAAGCACTATATCAAGAGGCTTAACAGACGAAGCGGTAACTTCGCCGGTTACATACGCCTCCATAGTTATGGTGTTCTTGCCGCCGTCAGTACTCAGGCTCTTGGTAACGACGACGTTGCCGTCGTCACCGGAAAAGCTCTGAGTATCGACGCCATCCCCCTCGTCAACCGCCAGGGCGCTGGCGGGGAGCAGGGAGACAAGCATCATCAGCGACAGGAAGGCCGCTAAGAGCCGTTTCTTCATGTTTCATTTCCTCCTTAAATATCCTGTGTTAATGCGGGTTGACCCGCGGCGCAGATCTATGTTATTAACGGACGATGGGGAGCCGCGCGGCATGGAAGCGCGCTCCGGCCCCGGCGGCAAGTGGCCGCGGCGCAATACCGAGCTGTTCATGCGGCATGGCATCCCCCTTCCGTGGACAAAAGATTGATTCTGTCTTTGTACGACATACAATAGGACACATGTGCCTACTTAGTGGCAATTATATCAACTTAGTAGTAATAAATCAAGGGCTTCGGCAAGAATTTGGAATAAATGACAAAGGAATTGGAAATCCGGCACACTTCTGTGCGCCTGTTTGCGCGTCTGGGAATTTAAGGCGGGTCAATGCGGCGAAAAAACGCAATCCCCGGCCGTTTTGCCGGGGATTTTGGGGCTTAAAGTTTTGGGAACAATTCCCTAACTGCGCGGACGCGGCGCAGGGCGGCGGCGAGGGCGGCCGCGGCCGCGGCGCTGGCGGCGGCCTGGACAAGGTTGGACGGCACGCCGGCGAGGGCCCCGCCGAGGGAGCGGGCGAGCAGGCCGTCGTAAAGCCAGTAGCCCAGCGTCATCCAGAGCCCGGCGAGGACGCCGGCGGCTATAGAAGCGGCGGCCCTGCGCCCGAGCGCGCGGTATACGGCGGAGGCGGTAAGGGCCATGAGCGCCTTTATTACAAAGGTGGCCGGGACGTAGACGGCGTAGCCGCCTATCAGATCGGCCAGGGCGGGGCCGAGCGCGCCCGCCGCCGCGCCGTAGGCCCCGCCGAGCAGGAAGGCGCCGAGCAGCACCACCGTGTCGCCTAGATTCAGGTAGCCGCCCGTGGGCGAGGGCACGCGCACGGCCAGCGTGGCCGCGCAGCCCAGCGCCGCGAGCAGCGCCGTCATCACCAGGGCGCGGGTGCGGGGGTTCACGTTCTTATCCATAAATATCACCTCGGAAAAACTACGGCTTGAATTCTAGCGCCAAAGTGATATTATTGAAATACTCACTTTTTGCTTTTTTAATAAGGCCAGATTGGAGAAATTATGTTAACCTACGATTTGTCGGCGCGTGGGAAGACCCCGCTGTACGAGTACCTGTACCGCTGCCTGCGGCGGGACATACTCTCCGGCGCGCTGCCCTCGGGCGGGAAGCTGCCGGGCAAGCGGGCGCTCGCCGCGCACCTGGGCGTGTCGGTTATAACCGTGGAGTCGGCGTACAGCCAGCTTGTGGCCGAGGGCTGCGTGCGCGCCGAGCCGCGCCGGGGCTATTTTGTGGCGGCGCGCGCCCTCGCCGCGGCGGAGGAGCCGCCCGCGCCCCGGGCCGGGGACGAGCGGCCGGAGTGGCGGCTCGACCTGTGCGCCGGGCGCATGGACGCGGGGCTCTTCCCCGTGGGCGTGTGGGGCCGCCTTACGCGGCAGGTGCTGAGCGAGGACCCGGGCGCGCTGCTCCGGAGCGCGCCGCACGAGGGCCTATTTGAGCTGCGCGAGGCGATAGCCGCCTACCTGCGCGGGGAGAAGGGCCTCGCCGCGCGGCCCGAGCGGATCATCGTCGGCGCGGGCGCGGAATTCCTCTACCTGCTGCTCGCCCAGCTCTTCTCCGGCGCGGCCATCGCGGTGGAGGACCCGGGCTATCCGCGCATCAGGCAGGTGTATGCGGCCAGCGGCGCGCCCTGCCTGCCCGTGCCGCTGGACGGCTCCGGCGTGGACATGGCGGCGCTGCACGGGAGCGGGGCGGCGGCGCTGCACATCTCGCCGGCCTACCAGTACCCGACGGGGCTGGTGACGCCCATGCCGCGCAGGCAGGAGCTGCTCGCCTGGGCCCGGGACACGGGCGGGTATATCATAGAGGACGACTATGTGAGCGAGCTCGGCCCCTCGCCGCGCCCGCTGCCCACGCTGGCGGGCATAGACCGCGACGGGCGCGTTATATATATGAACACCTTCAGCCAGACCATATCGCCGGGTATGCGCGCGGGCTACCTGCTGCTGCCCGAGCGGCTCTGCCCGCTCTGGCGCGAAAAGCTCGGCTTCTACTCCTGCGCCGTGCCCAGCCTCGAGCAGCATGTGCTATCAAGGTTCATCTCCGGCGGCTTCTATGAGCGCCACCTCGCGCGGCTGCGCCGGGCCTGCCGCGAGCGGCGCGAGGCCTTCGCCGCCGCCCTGGCCGCCTCCCCCCTCTCCGGGCGCGCGGAGATCATACCCGGCGGCGCCGGGCCCAGGCTGCTGCTGCGGCTTAAAACCGGCGAGGACGACGCCGCGCTCAAGGCCCGCGCGGCGGGGATGGGCGTGCGCATCGCCTTCCTCGGCGACTACGCCGCCGTGCCCGGCCGCGCGGAGCGCCACGTCCTCGCCGTGAACTGCGCGGCGCTCGGCGGCGATAAGCTCGCCGCCGCGATAGAGGCGCTGGAGAGCGTTCTTGACACCTGACAAGATAGTTTTTCTTTTGACAGGCCATATCCATTGCAAAATAACTGTAAAGCGCTTATAATTCAGGAAATACTCCTGATTGGAGAGTTATGAAATGGAAAAGTATAACGGACTAAATTACACCATGCTCTGCGACTTCTACGAGCTCACGATGGGCAACGGCTACTTTGAGAGCGGAGTGAAGGACACGGTCACCTATTTCGACCTCTTTTTCCGCACCGTGCCCGACCAGGGCGGCTTCGCCATCGCCGCCGGGCTGGAGCAGGCCGTGGACTACATACAGAACCTGCACTTCTCGGACGAGGACATAGCCTACCTGCGCGGGAAGGGCATATTCAGCGAGGGCTTCCTCGAGTACCTGAAGGGCTTCAAATTCACCGGCGACATCTGGGCCGTGCCCGAGGGCACGCCGGTCTTCCCGCGCGAGCCCATCATAACCGTGCGCGCCCCGGCCATACAGGCCCAGCTGCTGGAGACCTTCCTGCTGCTGACGATAAACCACCAGAGCCTTATCGCAACAAAGGCCAACCGCGTGGTGCGCGCCGCCGATGGGCGCACGGTGCTCGAATTCGGCTCCCGCCGCGCCCAGGGCGCGGACGCGGCCATACTCGGCGCGCGCGCGGCGTATATTGGCGGCTGCGGCGGCACGGCCTGCGCCCTCACCGACCAGATCTACGGCGTGCCCGCCGCGGGCACCATGGCCCACGCCTGGGTGCAGATGTTCCCGAGCGAGCTCGACGCCTTCCGCGCCTACTGCAAGATATACCCGGGCAACGCCGTGCTGCTTGTCGACACCTACGACACGCTCCGCCGCGGTGTGCCCGACGCGATACAGGCCTTCAACGAGGTGCTCAAGCCCCTCGGCATTACGAAATGCGGCATAAGGCTCGACTCCGGCGACCTCGCCTACCTGACGCGGCAGGCGCGCAAGATGCTCGACGACGCCGGCTGGACCGGGTGCACCATAACCTGCTCGAACAGCCTCGACGAGCACCTCATCCGCGAGCTGCTGCGCCAGGGCGCGTGCATAGACTCCTTCGGCGTGGGTGAACGGCTTATCACCAGCCGCACAAGCCCCGTCTTCGACGGCGTATACAAGCTCGTCGCCGTGGAGAAGGACGGCGAGGTGGTGCCGAAAATAAAGGTCAGCGAGAACGTCGGCAAGATCACGAACCCGCACTACAAGCGCATATACCGCTTCTACGGCCGCGAGAGCGGCATGGCCGAGGCCGACTACATCGCCGTTTACGACGAGGCCGTCGACGACAGCAGGGACCTCGTCATACGCGACCCGGACGCCACCTGGAAGCAGAAGACGATGACGAATTTCCGCGCGCGCGAGCTCCAGGTACCTATCTTCAAGGGCGGCGAGCTCGTCTACAAGCTCCCCACCCTCCCGGAGATCCAGGCCTACTGCAAATCCGAGGTGGCCACGCTCTGGCCCGAGGTGCTGCGCTTCGACTACCCGCACAACTACTACGTCGACCTCTCCGACCGGCTGCTGGGCATCAAGAACGACATGCTCCGCGCCGCCCACAGCTGATGGACGCCGCCGGACGCCGGCGCGCCATTGCGCGCACGCTCGCGGAGGCGCGCTCCCCCGTCGCGGCCGCCGCCCTGGGCGAACGCTTCGGCGTCAGCCGCCAGATCGTCGTCGGCGACGTGGCGCTGCTGCGCGCGGGCGGGCTGGACATTACGGCCACGCCGCGGGGCTACGTCCTGGGCTCCGAGCGCGGCGAAGGGCTCAGGCGCACCGTCGCCGTCTCCCACGGCTTTGAGGGCATGGAGCGCGAGCTGAATATAATGGTCGATAACGGCTGCGCCGTGCTGGACGTCGTCATAGAGCACGCCGTCTACGGCCAGCTCACCGGCGAGCTCCGGCTGAGGAGCCGTCACGACGTCCAGGAGTTTATGCGCCGCGTCAACGCCGAGGGCGCCGCCCCCCTCTCCGCCCTCACCGGCGGGATACACACCCACACCCTGCTCTGCCCCGACGCGGGGAGCTATGAGCGCTGCAAGCGCGAACTCAAAGAGGCGGGGATTTTGCTCGAATAGGCGCGCCCGGGCAGGCGTGGCATCGTTAAAACAATATCGCTCCTTGACATACCGCCGTCGCGGTTGTAGACTGTACAGAGCAAGTGTCATGACACCTGTAAAGTCAACATCCGGGACGGTGGTTTTATGTCCAAGGTAAAGGCCTTCATGAAGCGCAAGGATATAGAGGTTTCGCTCAAGCGCTACGGCATCGACGCGCTGGGCGCGATGGCCCAGGGCCTCTTCTGCTCGCTGCTTATCGGCACGATACTCAATACCCTCGGCTCCCAGACGGGAGTGGAGATATTTACAACCGTGGGCGGCTACGCCAGCGCGATGAGCGGGCCCGCGATGGCCGTTGCGATAGGCTGGGCGCTCAAGTGCCCGCCGCTGGTGCTGTTCTCGCTGACCGCCGTCGGCTGGGCCTCGAACGAGCTGGGCGGCGCGGGCGGCCCGCTCGCCGTGCTCTTCGTGGCGGTAATCGCGGCGGAGATAGGCAAGGCCGTCAGCAAGGAGACGCCTATAGACGTGCTGGTCACGCCGCTCGTAACAATCTTCGCCGGCGTGGCCCTCGCCGCGCTGATCGCGCCGCCGATAGGCGCCGCGGCGAACTACGTCGGCACGCTCATAATGCGCGCCACGGAGCTGCAGCCCTTCTGGATGGGCATCGCCGTCTCGGCCCTCGTCGGCATCGCGCTCACGCTGCCCATATCCTCGGCCGCCATATGCTCCGTGCTCGGCCTCACGGGCCTCGCGGGCGGCGCCGCGGTGGCCGGCTGCTGCGCGAACATGGTCGGCTTCGCGGTCATGAGCTTCCGAGAAAACCGCTGGGGCGGCCTCGTCAGCCAGGGCCTCGGCACCAGTATGCTCCAAATGGGCAACATCGTCCGCAACCCGAAGATATGGCTCCCCGCCATCGTCACGAGCATGATAACCGGACCCATCGCCACCTGTGTCTTCGGCCTGGAGATGAACGGCGACGCCATTAACTCCGGCATGGGCACCTGCGGCCTCTGCGGGCCCTTGGGCGTCTGGACCGGCTGGCTCAACCCCTCGGCGGACGCCGTTGCCAAGGGCGCGGCCGCGATAAGCCCCACCTGGTTCGACTACCTCGGCCTCGTCCTCATCTGCTTCGTCCTGCCCGCCGTAATCTGCTGGGCCCTCGGCCTCCTCTGCCGGAAGATAGGCTGGATAAAGGACGGCGACCTCACCCTCGGATAAAGCGAATACAGCCGGAAAACGCCGGAGGGGCATCGTTCCCTCCGGCCCCTTTTTAACCCTTTGTAACTTTTATTTCTAGTTTGTAATCTATTGTATCTGTATTTTTGCTTGAATATAACGAGGTGACAATATATCATTAAATTACGCAATAATATTATGTAACCTAGGAGATGTGAGCGATGTACAAGGCCAGACATGCAAAGAACGAGCGGCGCAGGCTCACCCTGCCCATGCTTCTGGCCATCGCGGCTCTGTGCGTCGCCATACTCGTCTTCCCGACCTCGGCCAACGACAGCGGCTCCGAGCTCGACGCCGTGTCCGGCGCGCGCAGCGCGATGAGCGCGAGCCTCGGCGCGGGCACCTGCAGCGTGCTCCCCTCCGCCGGCCACGGCGGGGCGGTCAGCGCCTCCGTCTCCGACGCGGTGGCGGGCGACCTCGTCACCTTCTCGGTGAAGCCTCAGGACGGGTTTGAGACCTCTTCCGTCTCCGTGGTCACGGCCTCCGGCGAGAGCGTGCAGGTGGTGCGCGTCAACGGCGACAGCTTCAAGTTCGTGATGCCCGCCCAGGGCGTGATAATCGACGCCGTATTCCAGTACGCGAGGACGGCGTGACGCCGCCAGACAATAGTCCAACGCCCCGGGGCAGGCCCCGGGGTTTTTTGCGCCGGTGTAGAATTGTTCATCAATTTATGCTAATATCTCACAGGCGCGCGGAACAAAGCCCGTCCGGCGCGCGTCTATGCTAACGCTGTAAACGACTATTATATGTAAAAGGGGTATTCCGAGTGAAATTGAACGGCAACAGCCGCGGCAGCCACGCGGCGGGAAAGCAGAAAGAGGCCGAGCGCGCTTCGCTCACGAACGCCGGGGAGCCCGGCTCCGGCGCTGCCGGGGCGGCGGACCGCGGGAGCGGAGGCCGGCCCAAAAAGGGCGGCTCCGCGGCCAGGCGCGCCGCGGCCATCGCCGGCGCGGTCGTGTGCCTGCTGGCGCTTTGCGTCGTGGGCTACGCCCTTTGGGAAAAGCCGCCCGAGCTCAACCGGCCCGGCCTTGTGCGCCCGAGCGCGGAGAGCCCCGCGGCGCAGGAGAGCGCCGGCCCCTCCGCCACGCCCAGCCCTACGCCGACGGAGGACCCCAACGCCGGCGCCCCGGTCAGCTCCAACCCGAATATGTACACCTTCCTCGTCGTCGGCTTCGACCAGGTGGCGTATCACACCGACACCATCATGGTCGGCAGCCTCAACACCGAGTCGCATGAGATTTACGTCTACAGCATCCCGCGCGACACGCTTATGAACATACCCGGCGGCACCAAGAAGATAAACGAGCTCGTGCTGCGCGGCCGCAACGGCTGCGACAGCTCGGCCACGGAGGAGGAAAAGATGCAGGCGGGTGTAGACCGTATGCTCGAGGGCATCACGGACATCATGGGCTTCACGCCCGACGTTTACGCCGCGGTAGACCTCGAGGCCTTTGTAAAGCTCATCGACGCCATCGACGGCGTGGACTACGACGTGCCCGTGGATATGCACTACTCCGACCCCACCCAGGGCCTTGTAATCGACCTCGACGCCGGGCCGCACCACCTGAGCGGCGAGGAGGCCGTCGGCGTCATGCGTTTCCGCTCCGGCTATGTCACGGCGGATATCGGCCGCATCGAAACGCAGCAGGACTTCCTCATGAGCATCGCAAGCCAGTTTTTGAGCCTCGGGAATATCCCCAAGCTCGGCGAGTTCATCGAGATATTCGAGGAATACGTCTTCACCAATATGGACACCTCTAACCTCGCCTTCTTCGCGCGGCAGTTCCTGCAGTGTTCCAGCGAGGACATACACTTCGACACCATACCCGCCAACTACAACGACGCGATAAAGGGCCTGAGCTACGTCTCCATCCTCGTCGACGACTGGCTCGCCGAGGTCAACGCCCACCTCAACCCCTATTCGCAGGAGATTACCGCCTCGGACGTGAACATACTCACTCACAACTTCACCACCGGCTTCTACTC
>CALWYP010000096.1 GCA_944385795.1 uncultured Oscillospiraceae bacterium
ATCCCTGCCGACCTATATACCGATGACGGTGCGGGAACGCTTGATTCAGACGCAGAAGAATAACTTTGTTTAACACCCAAAGGGCAGCCGAGACAATCGACTGCCCTTTTTCATGCCTTTGGACAGAAAGAAGTTTTAATAAGCTGTCGGGATTTCTGTCAAACTGACGGGATTTTTCAATCCCCCTTGAACTCACTACTTATCTTAAAAAGGGACGTTTATGCCGCGCCCTCCGGCGCAAACCGCCTACGTTGGCAGCGCATTGTCACTGGGCACAGCCTGAACGCTACCCAAACCGTCCGTCCCGTTCCGACCTAAGTCGCCGGGCGGCAAGCCTCCGTCACACGCCTACGTTGGCAGCGCGTTGTCACTGGGCACAGCCCAGCCGAAAGGCGCCCGGTGGTGAGCCGGGCGCCTTTTGGGAGAGAGAGAAATAAGATCAAAAATGAGAGGAGACATCGCCGTAAATGTGTTACACATTTAACGAACAATAAGTATATTAGCACAAGTCACAGGATTTGTAAAGGGCGAGGGCCCAAGTAATTGTGAAAATTTTGACGCCTTGTTTTTAGCACTATGTACAAAAAAATCAAAACAGCAATCTGACGGCGAGGGCGCTCATCACGAAGCCGGTCAAATCGGCGCAGAGGGCGGCGGGCACGGCGTAGCGTGTGCGGCGGATACCCGCGGCGGAGAAATAGACGGCTATGACGTAGAAGGTAGTTTCCGTGCTGCCGAGCATGACGGCGGCCGTGCGCCCCACGGCCGAATCCGGCCCGAAGCGCGAAATGAGCTCGCTGCCCACGGCGAGGGCGCCGGAGCCGCTTACGGGCCGCAGGAGCACGAGCGGCGCCGTCTCCGGGGGCAGGCCCATGGCCGCGAACAGGGGCGATAAGAGGCGCGTCAGCGCGTCCAGGGCCCCGCTGGCCCTGAGCATGTACACGGCGGTCAGCAGCGCCGCGAGGGCCGGGAAAATCCCGAGCACGACCTTGATCCCGTCCCTCGCCCCGTCGACCACCGCCCCGAAGACGTCCACTCCCCTCACGGCGCCCAGGGCCGCGGCGAAGGCTATGACCGCGGCGGGTATCAGCGCCGTCATTCCGGCCACAGCCTCTCGAGCGCCTTCGCCGCCGCTATCCCCGCGGCCACGCTGGCCGCCGAGGCCAGCCAGACCGCCGGCAGGATGTCGAAGGGCTCGGCCGCCCCCGCCGCCGCGCGCACCGCCGCGACCGTCGTGGGCAGGAGCTGTACCGACGCCGTGTTTATCACCACCAGCAGGCAGAGCTCCGCCGTCGCCTTCCCCGAGCCGTCCGCCATACGCGAACACGCGCGTATCCCCATCGGCGTCGCCGCGTTCCCCAGCCCCAGCAGGTTCGCGGACACGTTGGCCGTCAGGGCCGAGAGCGTCTCTCCGTCCCTCGAGGCCTTCGGGAAAAGCCGTCCCAGCGCCGGATGCAGCAGCCGGGCGAGCGCGTCCACCGCCCCCGCGCGGCGCAGCAGCTCCATCACCCCGCTCCAAAGGCAGATAAGCCCGCCCGTAGCAAGCAGGAACTCCACCGCCGCGCCCGCGCCCTCCATCGCCGCCGCCCCAACCTCCGCCCCGGTGCCCGACACCGCCGAGTAAGCTACTGATGCGACCAGGACCAACGTCCAAAGTTTTGACATAATTGTATACCACCTCTAAGTTTACGGCGTAAATATTGGTGTATTTCTCTCGTGTATAATTATTCCGGGTCTGTTGACTTTATGACATTTATTGTGTATAATTTTAACGTGCCGTGTTACAAAGCGCGACAGATTTGGAGGGAAATATATGAAATCTACAGGTATCGTAAGGAAAGTTGACGAGCTTGGCCGCATTGTGCTGCCGATAGAGCTCAGGAGGACTCTGGACATCGCCGAGAAGGATTCCATGGAAATCTACATAGAGGGCGACACCATCATCCTCAAGAAGTATCAGCCGGCCTGCATCTTCTGCGACAATGCCCGGGATATCATCACCTATCGCGGCAAGAATGTCTGCTCCGACTGCATCCGTATGCTGGAAGAAAAGCTATAAGCCTCTTGCCTATAGAAAAACAGGACGCCATATAGGGCGGCCTGTTTTTTTTTGCCCCGCCTGGCCTGCCCGGCCGTGCGGGGCTTGCTT
This sequence comes from uncultured Oscillospiraceae bacterium, assembly GCA_944385795.1. Classification (GTDB taxonomy): domain Bacteria; phylum Bacillota; class Clostridia; order Oscillospirales; family Oscillospiraceae; genus Scatomorpha. The sequence continues at coordinate 2,150 of CALWYP010000096.1, forward strand.
ATTTGCCGTCCGGCCGCCGCGTCAGCGCGCCGCCGGCGAAAAAACATCCCGGGGACGGGCCCCGGGATGCGGCAAAAGCGTTATTTACATGCGTTCCGGCGCGGAGACGCCGAGTATGCCGAGGCAGACCGCGAGGGCGCGGCGCACGGCGTCGGCCAGCAGCAGGCGCGCGGCGAGGATATCCTCCGGCTCCCCCTTTATGCGGCAGGAGTTATAGAAGCGGTGGAAGCGCGCGGCGAGCTCGGTGGCGTAGCGGTTGATCCGGCTCGGGTCCAACGCCTCGGCGCTGTGCAGGATCTCGTCGGGCAGGCCGGCGAGCTGCTTGATGAGCTCGCGCTCCTGCGGCGTCCCGAGCGCGGCGGGGTCGGCGCCCCCCGGCGCGGGCACGGCGTGGCCGTCCTCGGCCAGATTGCGTATGACGGAGCAGATGCGCGCGTGGGCGTACTACACGTAGTAGACGGGGTTCTCGCTGTCCTCGCGCACGGCGAGGCCGAGGTCGAAGTCCATCTGCGTGTCT
>CALWYP010000097.1 GCA_944385795.1 uncultured Oscillospiraceae bacterium
CGCACCCGGCCATCCTGAACGCCATCTACAACGCCACCGGCGCGCGCATCACCCGCGTCCCGGCCCTGCCCGAGGTCGTCCTCGAGGCGCTCAAAAAGGTCAACGCGTAAGAGATTGGCGCTTTAAACCAAGTTGAAACCATGATACAATGGGGAAGGCGAAAGCCTTCCCCATTTGCAAAAGCAAGGCGCGCGGCGCGCCTCGCCGCCGGCGGGAACGGCGGGGTTCGCAGGATAGTGCCCCGGAATTTGGCGGACTGAGCGCGGCCCAGCCGCGGGAGGAGGAAGATTATGGACTTTACCGAACGTTCCACGCGCGCTTACCGCACCAAGCAGCTCTACACCAAGGACGAGCTCGCCGCGCGCGAGGGCCTTTGCGTGCATGAGCAGCCGGCCTTCTGCTCGGCGGCCTGCCCGCTGCGGACAGACGCGCGCGAGCTCGCGCGCCTTTGCGCGGCCGGGGATTTCAGCGCGGCCAGGGCCATGCTGGAGCGCGCCACGCCCTTCGCGCGCATACTCGCCTGCGGCTGCGAGGCGCCCTGCTCCGGGAAATGCCGCCTCAACGAGGCCGGGGCCGAGGGCGTGGACATAGCCGCGCTGGAGCGCGCGGCCATGCGCCTGGGCAAGGCGCGCACGGGCCGGGGGCTTTTGAAGTTCAAGAAGAAGAAAACCGCCGCCGTCTTCGGCGCGGAGCTCTTCACCCTCGTCCTCGCCGCGGGCTTCGCCGGGAAGAGCTATCCCACGACCTTTTACGCCGCCGAGGCCTCCGCGGCGGAGATCATCGCCGCCTGCGCGCCCTTCCTGCCCGAGGCCGACGCGGCCGCGGCGCTCGCCGAGCTCGAGGCGCTTGACCTCACGATACGCTATTCCTGCGACCTGACGCGCGAGTTTATCTCGGCGGAGCGGGAGAAATACGACCTCGCCGCGGTGTCGCGCGAGTGCCTCGCCCGCCTCGACGCCTGGGAGCCCGACCCCGTCACGCTCTACTGCGAGGGCGCGCGGGTGCTCTCCCGGCCGCTGGACGGGCGCGGGGTGCTGGGCGCGTTCTTCGACGCGCGGCGCGCGGGCGTCAGCGCGGACCGCCTGAGCCAGGGCATGGACCCGGCCTTCTCGCGCGGCGAGGAGGGGCCCGCCGCCAGCTCGCTGTACACCGACCTCTCGGCCGTGGAGCCGCTCGCGCGCGTGCCGGAGGGCGGCGGCTACGGCGAGGAGGAGGCGGCGGCCGAGGCCGCGAGGTGCATACAGTGCGAGTGCGCCGAGTGCATCAAGGGCTGCGCCTGGCTGCAGCACTACGGCAAGTTCCCGCGCATCATGACGCGCGAGATATACAACAACGTCGGCATCATCATGGGCGACCACATGATGAACGGCGCCATAAACTCCTGCGCGCTCTGCAAGCAGTGCGCCGTCACCTGCCCCAACGGCTACGACATGGCGGAAATCTGCCTTTCCGCGCGGCGGAACATGGTCGCCACGGGCAAAATGAGCCTCGCCGTGCACGAATTCGCGCTCTACGACCAGATTTTCTCCAACTCCGAGGCCTTTTTGTGCCGTCCCCAGCCCGGCTTTGAAAAGTGCCGCTACGTCTTCTTCCCGGGCTGCCAGGCCTGCGCGGACGCGCCCGAGGCCGTCTGGCGCGCCTACGCGGACCTGAGCGCGCGGCTTGCGGGCGGCGTGGGCGTCATGCTCGGCTGCTGCGGCATAATGTCGGACTGGGCCGGGCGCGAGGAGCTTTTCGCCGAGACGCGCGAAAAGCTCGCCCGTGAGCTTGAGGCGCTGGGGAAGCCGAAGATAATTACCGCCTGCCCCACCTGTACGCGGGCCATGTCCGCCCTGGGCGAGTGCGTGGGCGTCTGGGACGTGCTGCTCGACATCGGCCTGCCCGAGGGCGCGCCCACGGCGGCCGGGGCGGTCACGCTGCACGACGCCTGCGGCGCCCGCGGCGACGCGCACACGCAAAACGCCGTCCGCGCCCTGGCCCGCGGGCTCGGCTGCGAGGTGACGGAGCCCGAATACACGCTCGACCGCGCGCCCTGCTGCGGCTACGGCGGCCTCGCCGGCTACGCCAGGCCGGAGGTGGCGCGGGACATGACGGAATTCGCCCTGAAGGATACGGAGGGCGTGCAGCTCACCTACTGCATGGGCTGCCGCGACCGCTACGCCCGCGCCGGGGCCGAGAGCGCGCATATACTGGAGCTCGTGTATTCCGCCCCCGCCGGGGCCCCGCCGGGCATAAGCGAGAAGCGGCGCAACCGGCTCGAGCTGCGCCGGAGATTCCTGCGCGAGATCTATATGGAGGATGAGAGAGTGGAACCGCTGGGCTTCAGGCTGGACATAACGGACGAGGCCAGGGCGCTCATGGAGGAGCGCATGATACTCGACAGCGACGTGGCCTACGTCATGCAGCAGTACCGCAGGCGCGGCGAGGCCGTGCTCGAGAACGACACGGGCCTGCTCGTGGCCCGCGCGCGGCTGGGGAACGTCACCTTCTGGGTGAAGTTCACTCAGGACGCGGAGGGCTATACCGTGCGCCGCGTTTACAGCCACCGCATGACCATAGAGACGAGGTGAAACATGGCTGAAACCAAGAGCTATTACGTCATAGACCCCGAGGGCAGGCTGAGCTGCCATAAGTGCGGCGTGCCGCTCGTGAAGGCCAACGCCGTCTTCGGCTATCTGGATAACGCCTTCCCCGTGGAGCTGCCCGTCTGCCCTAAGTGCGGCTTCGTCTACGTCCCCGAGGAGCTCGCCATGGGCAAGGTGCTGAGCGTCGAGAAGGTGCTGGAGGACAAGTAGTATGAAGCGGATGTACTCCGGCGCGGGCGCCGGATTCGCGCTTTCCATGACGCCGGCCGCCGCGGCGTGGTTCGCCGTGTGCGGGGCGCCCGGCGGCTGAGGAGGGGAGGGCGCTGTGACCCGTCATCCCGGCGGCGAGGCCGCCACGCGAAAGCTCATATC
>CALWYP010000098.1 GCA_944385795.1 uncultured Oscillospiraceae bacterium
ATGGCGCACAACTACGCGCGGCACTTCGGCGCGATAGGCACGCTCGCGCCCGGCGAGGCCGTGAGCTTCACCGACGTGGACGGGAACGTATTTGAATACTCGGTCGCGGAGACGCAGATACTCCAGCCCACTGTCGTCGATGAGATGAATTCCGGAGGCTGGGATTTGACGCTCTTCACCTGCACCCCCGGCGGGCGCACCAGGGTCACCGTCCGCTGCGCCGCCGCAGAGCCGGAATACACGGCTTATACAAAAAGCGCCGCGAGCTGATCGCGGCGCTTTAATTTTACCTCCAGGTCACGTTCAGCGGCTTCCTGGGCGCCCGGCGCGGGTAGCTTACGTCCGTGCGCCCTATGCACAGCGTTGTCACGGGCTCGACTCCGTCCGGGAGGGCGAGCAGGGCGGCGAGCTCCGGGGAGTGCTTGGCGGCGAAGACGAAAAAGCCGCTGTAGAGCACGCCGAGGCCGAGGCTTTCCGCCAGCAGCTCCATATACGCCGAGGCCAGCGAGGCGCTGACCGCGTCCCTGCCGCAGACGGCTATGGCGAGCGGGGCGCCCTTGAAGAAGAAATGCCCGTCTATGTCCGTCTCGCGCGCCGTGCGGCTGACGAGGGAGGCGAGCCGCTTTACTCGCAGGAAGCTGCGCGCGGCAGCCCTCTCCGCCTCCTCCAGGCGCTCGCTTATGATGACGAAATGCAGGCCCTGCCGGTTGCTGCCCGTGGGGCAGAAGCGCCCGGCGGAGAGTATGCGCTCCACGTCTTCGCGGCTCACCGGCTCCGGCCTGAAGCGGCGTATAGAGCGGCGGGACTGCATGGCCAGCAGCAGGCGCCCGGGATCGAACTCCGACATGGCCGCCGTCCCCTCCAGCCCGGCGCAGTCGTAGCCCGGCATGGAGACTGCGCCGGCCGGGCAGATGGCGTAGCAGTGGCCGCACTCTATGCAGGCGTTGTCCAGCGCCCGCGCGCGGCCGCCCTCGATAACGATATGGCGGGAAACGCAGTCGGCCGCGCACTCCCCGCAGCCGGTGCATTTTCCGGCGTCGATAACTATTGCGGACATTATAATCCCCTCCTGACGTATCCAAAGGCCCGCCCCAGGGCGTCTATCATGCCTTCGGCGAATTTGACGTGCCCCTCCGGCGTCAGATGTACGCCGTCGTAGGCGAGCGGCGCGCCCCAGAGCCCGGCGTCGGCAAAATGGGCGCCTATGTCCCGCGCAAGCCGCCCGTACTCCCCGGCAAGGCGGCGCGACTCCTCAACCTGCCTCTCGCCGTCCACCCACGCGCCGCGCTCAAGCGGGACGGGGGCCGTGAGCAGCAGGCGTCCCGGCGGGCAGGGCGTGAGGGAGAGGAAGCGCGCCATGCGCCGGGCGCAGCCGGCGGCGGACTCGCCGTTGAGTATGTCGTTCGTGCCCAGCATTATGATGAGCCTGCCGCCCTCTCCCAGCTCAAGCCCAGCGCCCCGGCCGGGTATTACGCGGCCGTTCAGGCCGAGATTCAGCACCTTCTCGCCCAGGGCGTCCTCCACAAGGCCCGTCCAGCGCGTACCGCGCGGATAGCGCCCGCCTATATACGACCTGGGGTCGAAGCCCCAGGTGTTGGAGTCCCCGAAGAAAACCAGCATATCAGCCCTCCGGGCAGCGGTAGCGCGGCTTGCCCAGGCTGGCGCGCCCGTACTCTATCGCCCCCGCGGGGCAGGAGCAGATGCAGGCCATACAGTGTACGCAGCCGCCCAGCCAGCGCGGCCTGCCCCCGTCGAGCTCTATGCCGCCCACAGGGCAGAGCGCGGCGCATTTGCCGCAGGAGACGCACTTGTCCGACACGGTAAAACGCCTGTCGCTAATCATATATCTCGTGAAGAAGTAGTTCACAGGGCCGGATTTGAGCGCGTCGAGCGCGCTGGGCCTGGGCTCGGCAAAGGGCGTCATATTAATTATGTCAACCGAAGCCGCGTCAAGCGCCGGCCTCGCGCGCCGGACTATTTCCCGGGCCTCGGCCTCGCCGGGCACGGGGAACATGGCGACATAGTTTTCCGGCATGACGACGGCGCGCGTGCCCATGCAGACGAGGCCCAGCTCCGCGCAGAGGCGGCGGTTGTACTCCGCCGCCCGGCCTATGTCCGAGCCGCAGGTCATGACGAAGTAGGCGCATTTCGAGCCGTTGAAGCGGGCAGAGCGCAGGAAGCGCTCAAATATGCCGGGCAGCCGCCAGCCGTGCGTGGGCGAGACGAAGACCCAGGGGCCGCTGGAGATGAACTCGCCGGCGATGCCGCCGCGTATGTAAGAGAAGGCGTCCAGCGCGCCTCCGCCAAGTTTCCCGGCGAGGTATTCCGCGCAATAGCGGCTGTTCCCCGTGCCGCTCCAGTAAATTATCATTCCGGGCCCTCCTGTCAGAGCATAGATTCAAGAAGATTATAGCACATGCCCGCGCCCGGGGAAAGCGCCCCGGCTCACATACCGGCGGCTTTGAGGGCACGAAGCACGTTTTCCATGGTAAAGGCCAGGTTCTCCCCGCTGCGCCCGCTGAGGACGGAAAAGTCCTGCGGCAGGCGGTTTATCGTGAAAACCGCCGTGAGGCCTTCGGCCCAGGCGGCCTCCGCGCCGTAATCCGCGCCGCCGGTTATGGCTATCACCGGCTTGCCCAGGCGCGCGGCGCGGCGGGCGACGCCTATGACGGCCTTGCCGCGCAGGCTCTGCGCGTCCAGGCGGCCTTCGCCGGTGAAAATCACGTCCGCGCCGGCGGCCGCCCCGTCAAAGCCGGCCGCGTCCAGCACGGTATCTATGCCCGGGCGCAGCTTTGCGGAGAAAAAGGCGGCCGCGCCCGCGCCCATGCCCCCGGCCGCGCCGCCACCGGGCAGGGCGGATACGTCGGCGCCGAGTTCGCGCCGTATGGTATCGGAAAGGCGGCGCAGCCCCGCGTCCATCCGCCCGACCGCCTCGGGTGACGCGCCCTTTTGCGGCCCGAATACAAACGCCGCGCCGTCAGGCCCGTACATGGGGTTGTCTATGTCGCACATTGCGCTTATATTGCAGCGGCGGAGCGCCGGGTCAAGGCCGCTCAAATCAATCCGCTCCACCTCGCCGAGCGTGGCGCCCGTGGGTATGAAGCTCTCGCCTCCGGCCCGGTAAAAGCGGGCCCCGGCGGCCGCGGCCGCGCCGCAGCCGGCGTCGTTTGTGGCGCTGCCGCCAAGGCAGAGGACTATGTTGGCGGCGCCGCGCCGGGCGGCGGAGAGCATCAGCTCGCCGACGCCGTAGGTCGTCGTCCGCTCCGGGTCGAGGCGGCCGCCGGCGAGAGGCAGCCCGGCGGCCTGGGCCATCTCAACCACCGCCGTTTTCCCGCCGTCCAGGAGGCCGAAATACGCCTTGCGCCGCTCGCCCCAGGGGCCGGAGACCTCCGCCGCCAGCTTTTCGCCTCCGGCGGCGGCGAGGAAGGCGTCGACGCTGCCCTCCCCGCCGTCGGCCACAGGTATCTTCCGCACTCCGCAGCCCGGGAACACCCGCCCGACGCAGCCGGCCATGATGTCGCAAATCTGCATGGAGGACAGGGTCCCCTTGAACGAATCCGGCACGATTAAAACATTTTTCACGAATTTCCCTCCCTCGCCGGGGCTTTGCTTTAATTATAGTTGCCCGCGCGGCCAAGTCAACGCCAAGTTTTACGCCCCGCGCGCCCAGCGCCCATGCGAGGTTCATTTTTGCTTGACAAACGGTTATGTATGTCGTATAATAGCAAAGCTGACTAAGGGGAATAGCTCAGCTGGCAGAGCGACGGTCTCCAAAACCGTAGGCCGAGGGTTCGAAACCTTCTTCCCCTGCCACGGGCGGCGCTTCGGCGCCGCCCGTGTTTTATTATAAATTATCCCGCCGGCTCGCCGGCGGGATTTTGCGTTGTATGGATTAGTTTCGCTTCCACTTCGCGCCCTGGGGGGTGTCGATGATGGTGACGCCCTCGGCGGCGAGCATGTCGCGTATCCGGTCGGCCTCGGCGTAGTTCTTGGCCTTTTTGGCGGCGGCGCGCTCGGCGAGCAGGCCCTCTATGCGCTCGTCGTGCTCCTCGGCGGGCGCGGCGTTCTTTTTGCGCAGTTCGTCAGCCTTCTCTATTATGGAGAGGCCGAGCACGGTGTCGAAGCTGGCGATGGCGGCGAGCTTGGTCGCGTCGTTGGTTTTGGCCTTGAAGACGTCGTAGAGCGCGGTGACGGCTAGGGAGGTGTTGAGGTCGTTGTCCAGCGCGGAGGTGAACTTGGCCTTGAGCTCGGCCAGGACGCCTTCGTCGGCGACGCCGTCGCCGGGCTTGAGCGCGGCCGCGCGGGCGATGAGCTTGTCGTAGGCCGTCTGGGCGTTGTCCAGGTTCTCCAAGGTGAAGACGAGGCTCTTGCGGTAATGGCTCTGCAGGCAGAAGAAGCGGTAGGCGAGCGGGTCGTAGCCCTTCTGCTCAAGGAGGCTGACGGTGAGGAATTCGCCCTTCGACTTGCTCATCTTGCCGGAGTTGGTGTTGAGGTGGTAGACATGGAACCAGAAATTGCACCACTTGTGTCCGAGGTAGCTCTCGGACTGGGCGATCTCGTTGGTGTGGTGCGGGAAGGCGTTGTCGATCCCGCCGCAGTGGATGTCGAGGTCCTCGCCGAGGTGCTTCATGCTGATGCCGGAGCACTCTATGTGCCAGCCGGGGTAGCCGACGCCCCAGGGGGAGTCCCATTTAAGGGCCTGGTCCTCAAACTTGCTCTTGGTGAACCAGAGGACGAAGTCGTTCTTGTTGCGCTTGTTCAGGTCTTCCTCCACGCCCTCGCGCACGCCGACGTCCAGGTCCTCGGCGTCGAAGTCGTTGAAGACATAGTAGCGCTCGAGCTTGCTCGTGTCGAAGTAGACGTTGCCGCCGGCGAAGTAGGCGTAGCCGGTGTCCATGAGCTTCGTGATAATCTTGATATACTCGTCTATGCAGTGGGTGGCGGGCTCCACCACGTCGGGGGTCTTGATGTCGAGCTTGGCGCAGTCGGAGAAGAAGGCGTCGGTGTAGAACTTGGCTATCTCCATGACGGTCTTGTGCTCGCGCTTGGCGCCCTTGAGCATCTTGTCCTCGCCGGTGTCCGCGTCGGAGCTCAGATGGCCGACGTCGGTGATGTTCATGACGCGCTTGACGTTGTAGCCGAGATAGCGCAGGTACTTCTCCAGCACGTCCTCCATAATGTAGCTGCGGAGGTTGCCGATGTGCGCGTAGTGGTAGACCGTGGGGCCGCAGGTGTACATCTTTACGATGCCTGGATGGTTGGGGACAAACTCTTCTTTCGTGCGGGTTGCGCTGTTATAGAGCTTCATGCGCTTTCCTCCTTAGTATCTGTGGCGGCGTCCTTGCCGTCCTTGGCCGCGAGGGCGGCCTTGAGTTCGTTGAGTTCGTGGCGCAGGGCTATTACCTCCTGCACCAGGGGGTCGGTGACGTGTATCTGCTCGACAGAGGCGACGTAGTTTACCTTCTCGCCCTTCTGCTTGACGATGCGCGCGGGAGCGCCGACGGCGGTGCAGTCTTCGGGTATTTCGCGCAGGACGACGGAGTTCGCCGCCACGCGGGAGTTATCCCCGACCTTGAAGGGGCCGAGCACCTTGGCGCCCGAGCCGACGAGGACGTTGTTGCCGATGGTCGGGTGGCGCTTGCCGGTTTCCTTGCCCGTGCCGCCGAGCGTGACGCCCTGGTAGAGCAGGCAGTCGTCCCCGATTTCGGTGGTCTCGCCTATGACTATGCCCATGCCGTGGTCTATCACCAGGCGCTTGCCGATTTTCGCGCCCGGGTGTATCTCTATGCCGGTCTTGTGCCTGGTGCGCTGGGAGATGTAGCGCGCCAGGAACTTGTGGTCGTGTTCGTAGCACCAGTGCGCCGCGCGGTGGTTCACCGTGGCCCGGACGCCGGGGTAGAGCAGCAGTATCTCCAGCGTGCTCCGCGCGGCCGGGTCGCGCTGCTTGTAGGCTTCGACAGTCTCCATCAGGTCCTTGATAAACATCTTTGTTCCTCCATGAATTCAAATTGGCCAGGAGGAGCTTGAGCGAGGCTGGATGATAAAACAAAAACCTCTCACGCCCCCTTAGGGCATGAGAGGCGTAATCGTTACGCGGTTCCACTCTCGCTTATCACTCTCCGGCAGATAACCGGGCCGGCCTTAACGCGGCCGACACGGGACGGCATTTCCTCCGTCCGCGGCTCCGGGACGCATTTCGCGCTCACGCCGGCAACGCCGCTCACAGCCAAGGCGGCGTCTCTCTGGACCGGTCGGGACGGGCGCTACTTCTCCCCATCACAGCCATTTAACATCAGTATATTACCACCCCTCGCCGCGCGTGTCAAGAGGCAACCCGGCGCAAGCGGGTTCGATTTGGAGAGAAGCCGCGGCAGAATGAGTGAGTGGTGACTTTTCTGGCCCAGCATGAGGCGGAGCTGGCGGACTACCGGGCAGCCAAGGCCGCCTTGAACGATCTGCTGGACGGGGCCAAACTGCCCAAGATGGCCAAATTAAAAGAAAAGCGCCGCAAGCTGGCGGCGGAGAAAAAGGCCCTGTACGCCAAGTACCGGGCCGCCCAGCAGGAAATGCGGCAGGCCGTGGCGGTCAAGACCAACATTGACTATCTGCTGGGCGTGACGGACGGGCGCAAGAATAAGGAACAGGAGCGGTAGCGACGGTGACACAGACAATTTACTTTGGGACATTTTGTCCCGAAGTGCCGGGTTTGGGGAGGCTCCCCAACAAGCGTTTTTGCGGC
>CALWYP010000099.1 GCA_944385795.1 uncultured Oscillospiraceae bacterium
GCGATGATGATGTCGCCCTTGTGGAGCGTGCCGTTCTGCACGAGCACGGTCATGATGGGGCCGCGGCCGCGGTCGAGCCTGGCCTCTATGACGGTGCCCTTGGCCGGGCGGTTGGGGTTGGCCTTGAGCTCCAGCACCTCGGCGAGGACGACGAGGTTGTCGAGCAAGTTGTCTATGCCCTCGCCGGTCTTGGCGGAGATGGGGCATACTATCGTGTCGCCGCCCCACTCCTCGCTGACGAGGTCGTACTCGGTGAGCTGCTGCTTTACGCGCTCGGGGTTCGCGCCGGGCATATCCATCTTGTTTATAGCCACGACGATGGGTATCTTCGCGGCCTTGGCGTGGTTGATGGACTCGATGGTCTGCGGCATGATGCCGTCGTTGGCGGCGACGACGAGTATGGCGATGTCCGTCACGGACGCACCGCGGGCGCGCATGGAGGTGAAGGCCTCGTGGCCCGGGGTGTCCAGGAAGGTGACGGGGCTGCCCTTGACGTTGACGGTGTAGGCGCCGATGTGCTGCGTGATGCCGCCGGCCTCGCCGGCCGCGACGTTGGCCTTGCGGATATAGTCGAGCAGGCTGGTCTTGCCGTGGTCGACGTGGCCCATGACCACGACGACGGGCGCGCGGGATTCGAGCTCGTCGGGGCTGTCCTCGCGGTCGTCTATGAGCTTCTCCTCGACGGAGACGACCACCTCGTGCTCGACCTTGCAGCCGAGCTCCATGGCCACCAGGGCCGCGGTGTCGTAGTCGATGATATCGGAGAGCGAGGCCATGACGCCGTTCTTTATGAGGGCCTTTACGACCTCGGTGCCGGTCTTCTTCATGCGGCTGGCGAGCTCGCCGACGCCGATCGCGTCGGGAATCTGCACCTTGACGGGGGCCTTCTTGGCTATCTCGAACTGCAGCTTCTGCATACGGTCGCGCTCCTCGGCGCGTCGCTTGGCGCTGGCGGCGGCCTGCTGCTGGCGCTGCTTCTGCTTGTTCGTGAATTTCTCCTTGCCGCCGCGCTGCTTGCTGCTGTCCGCGCCGTGGGCGCCGGCCATGCGGTCGAAGCGCTCGTCATACTTGCCCAGGTTCACGTTGCTGCTGCCGCGGGTGTCCACCACGCGCTTCTCGGGCGCCTGGCGCGGGACGTGCGGCTTCTCCGGCTTCTTGGCCGGCTGCGCGGCTTCGGCGGCCGGCGCGGCGCCCTCCTTCTCGGGGGCCTTGGCCGCGGCGGCCTTAGGCTCCGCCTTGGCGGCGGGCGCTTCGGCCTTGGCTTCGCCCTTCGCGGGCTTGGCCTCCGCCTTTTTGGGCTGCTCCGGCACGCGGAACAGGTCCTCCACAGTGGCGCACTGGTGCTGCTGCGTGAGGTATTCAAATATGAGCGAAAGCTCCTCGTCGGAGAGCACCTGCATGTGGTTCTTCGGCGTGGTCGCGTACTTGGTCAATATCTCCGTAACGGTCTTAGAGGACAGGCCAAAGTCCTTGGCCACCTCGTGAACTCTGTATTTCTCAAAACTACTCATTAGGTTCCCTCCCCGGTTTCCTTTTTGGCCCTCTGGCCTTGCGGTAAGCGGCCTTGCCGCTCCGGCGGCGCATCTCCTCTGCCAGCGCGCCGTACCTGTCCGGCTCAGCCTCGGCCAGCGCGGCCATGAACGCGCCCGAGAGCCCGAAGTCGGTGCACGCGGCCATGGAGCAGCCGCTCTTGCCCAGAGCTCCGGCGAGCTGTTCTTTCGTATACGGCAGCTCGACATAGAGCGCCCGGCGGCCCGTTAAAAAGCCCTGCGCGCGCTTCCTCGCGTTCTCCGCCGCGTCCGCCGCGACGCACACGATCCTAGCGCGCCCGGCCTTTACGGCGGCGCCCGTCGCCGTCTCGCCTATCTCCAGGCGTCCGGCGCGCCGCATCAGTCCCAGATAATTAAGCGCCCTGTCCGTTGTCCTCAGCCTCCATGGCCCCGGCGAGCTTCTCCATGACCTCGTCGGGTATTTCCACGCCCAGCGCCCGCGCGAGAGCGCGGGACTTCGCCGCGCGGCGCAGGCAGCCGGCGTTCCGGCACACATAGGCGCCCCGGCCCGGCTTCTTGCCCCTGTAGTCGAGCGAAACCTCGCCCTCAGGCGAGCGCACGACGCGCAGCAGCTCTGGCTTGGGCTTCATTTCACGGCAGCCCAGGCACTGGCGCATTGGTATCTTCTTGGGCATGGTCAGGCCTCCTTCGGCGGCAGCCCGGAGCGGCTGCCAGGATTAATCCGCGCTTATTCGGCGGCGGCGTCGGACTTGATGTCTATCTTGAAGCCGGTAAGTTTCGCGGCCAGGCGGGCGTTCTGGCCCTCGCGGCCTATGGCCAGGGAAAGCTGGCTGTCGGGCACTATGACGCGGCAGCTCTTGCCGTCCTCGAGCATCGTGACGCTCAGCACCTGCGCAGGGGCGAGGGCGTTGGCGATATAGACCTCCGGGTCCTCGCTGTACTCGACAATGTCGAGCTTCTCGCCGCGCAGTTCCTTGATTATCTCGGCCACGCGCGCGCCGCGCGGGCCAACGCAGGCGCCGATGGCGTCCACGTCCGGCTCGGAGCTCCACACGCTTATCTTGGTGCGGGAGCCGGCCTCGCGGGCTATGCCATTTATCTCCACCGTGCCGTCGAATATCTCCGGCACCTCGATCTCGAAGAGGCGGCGGACAAGGCCCGGATGGGAGCGGGATATAAGTATCTGCACGCCGCGGGTGGAGCGGCGCACGTCCACGACGTAGACCTTTATGCGGTCGCCCTCGCGCAGCACCTCGCCGGGTATCTGCTCGGCGTGGCTCAGCAGGGCCTCGGTGGCGTCGCTGCCCGTGCCGATGTGCATACTGACGGCGCCGGTGCGCGGGTCTATGCGGCTGACGGTGCCGGTGAGCACCTCGTGCTGCTTGTCGTTGAACTCGTCGTAGATAATGCCGCGCTCGGCCTCGCGTATGCCCTGGATTATGACCTGCTTGGCGGCCTGGGCGGCTATGCGGCCGAACTGCTTCGTCTCGACGGGCACGGCCAGCTCCTCCCCGACGACGGCGCGCTTATTATACTTCTTCGCGCCCTCCACGTCTATCTCGCAGGTGGGGTCTTCCACCTTCTCGACCACCTGGAGGTGGACGAGCAGCTCTATGCGCTTCTTGGCCTCGTCGCATACGACCTCGACATTTTCGCCGAAATCGGGATTATCCTTTCGGAAAGCGGCCATCATGGCCTGCTGTATCTTCTCATACATGTATTCGCGGGGGATGCCTTTTTCCTTCTCTATGTCCTCCACCGCGGCGAAGAATTCTGCGTTCATTTTATCTCCTCCGTTATATCGTCATGTGCAGGCGGACCTGCGCCACCTGCGCGCTCTTGAAGCTCATGCTTTCGCCCTTTACGGCTATTGTCACCGTGCCGTCCGCGTCGCGGGAAACCAGCGTGCCGACGTGGCTCTTCAGCCCGCCCACGGGCTGATAGTGCCGCACCTCGACCTCTTCGCCGGTAAAGCGCTCAAAATCGCGCTCGCGCTTGAGCACGCGCTCCGCCCCGGCGGAGCTGACCTCGAAAATATAGCTCGTCGGTATCGGGTCGGCCTCGTCAAGTATGGGGTCCAGGGCCCGGGACACCGCCTCGCAGTCGTCTATCGAAACCCCGCCCGGCTTATCTATATACAGGCGAAGGTACCACTCCCCCGCCTCGCGGACGTATTCCACGTCCCACACCTCGCAGCCGCACTCCGCGGCCACGGGCCCGGCCAGGGCCTGGACCCTCTCGGTAACCTTGCTCATGCTTCCTCCATTCTGCCATGTTCTGACAGCTTATTTTTCTCCAACAAAAAGAGTGGGCTTGACCCACTCCACAAACGGCTAACACTTACCTATGTATTCTAGCACATTGCACACTCTATTGCAACACTTTTATTACATATAAAAAGGGCGAATTTGGGCTTTTCCCCGCCAATAAAAGATTCCGGCCGCGCAGGGGGACGCGCGGCCGGAGAAAGGGGGGGTGAGAAATGAAGTTGTTTGCTTGCAGTAATCAGGATACAGGGGAAATGTTAAGGGCAAAAGCGCCGCCGTGTTACAATTATGTTAAGGCGCATGGCGCAAAAACCCGGCCGGGGGATCCGGCCGGGTTGGGGCTTTGCCTTGCGCTTGATATTACAGGGCGTTGGAACGGTTTACGAGGACGGAGAGGTCCACATAGTCCTCGGCCTTGTCGCTGGCCTCCTCGTCCGTCTCCAGATCGAAGTCGCGGTACATGGTGAGGCCGGTGCCGGCGGGTATCAGCTTGCCTATGATTACGTTCTCCTTGAGGCCGACCAGGTGGTCCACCTTGCCCTTGATGGCGGCGTCGGTGAGGACCTTGGTCGTCTCCTGGAAGCTCGCGGCGGAGAGGAAGCTCTCCGTGGCGAGGGAGGCCTTGGTGATGCCCATGAGTATCTGGGTGTAGTTTGCGGTCTGGAGCTCGCTGCCGTCTTCGCGCTTCTCGCCGGCGGCTATGCGCTCGCGCACGGCGTCGTTGGCGCGGCGCAGGTCGATGACGTCCACCACAGCGCCGGAGAGCAGGCCGGAATCCCCGGCGTCCTCGACGCGGACCTTGCGGAGCATCTGGCGGACAATGACCTCGATGTGCTTGTCGTTGATGTCGACGCCCTGCTGGCGGTAGACCTTCTGTACCTCCTGCACGAGGTAATTGCGCACGCCCTGGCGGCCGAACTCGTCGTCGTCCACGCCGCGGATACGCAGCACGTCGTGCGGGTTGAGCGCGCCGGAGGTGAGCTCCTGGCCCTTGTCGACATGGTCGCCGTCCTGGACGAGTATGCCGGCGGAGAAGGGCACGGAGTACACAAAGGTCTCGCCCGCGGCCTCGTTCGTGACGGTGATGGAGAAGATGGCGTTCTTGCGCGTCTCCTCGATCGTGACGGTGCCGCTGGTCTCGGCCAGTATGGCCATGCGCTTGGGCTTGCGGGCCTCGAACAGCTCTTCGACTCGCGGAAGGCCCTGCGTGATGTCGTCGCCGGCGATACCGCCGGTGTGGAAGGTACGCATGGTGAGCTGGGTGCCCGGCTCGCCGATGGACTGGGCCGCGATGACGCCGACGGCCTCGCCCGGGTTGACCGGGGCGCCGACGGCCAGGTTGATGCCGTAGCACTTGGCGCAGACGCCGCTGTGGGCCTCGCAGGTCATGACGCTGCGGACGAGCACCTTGGAGATGCCGTGGGCGGCGAGCACCTTGGCGTCGTCGCTCATGAGCATGTGGTGGCGGTCGAATATCACCTCGCCGGTCTTCGGGTCGGCGATGTCGACCGCGGGGAAGCGGCCGTGGATGCTGACGCCGAAGCTCTGGACCTCCTGGCCCTTCTCGAACACGGCGCTGGCAAGTATGCCGTTGGTGGTGCCGCAGTCCTCCTCGCGGATTATGACCTCCTGGCTTACGTCGACGAGGCGGCGGGTCAGGTAGCCGGAGTCCGCGGTACGCAGGGCGGTGTCGGTCAGGCCCTTGCGCGCGCCGCGGCTGGAGATGAAGTACTCCAGGACGGAGAGGCCCTCGCGGAAGTTGGCCTTTACGGGGATCTCTATGGTCTTGCCGGAGGTGTTCGCAAGCAGGCCGCGCATACCGGCGAGCTGGCGTATCTGGTTCATGGAGCCGCGGGCGCCGGAGTTCGCCATCATGTAGATGGGGTTGAACTCGTCCAGGCTGTCCTGCAGGGCGTTGGTGACGTCCTTCGTGGTCTTCTCCCACTCGTCAACGACGAGGCGGTAGCGTTCGTCGTTGGTGATGAAGCCGCGGCGGTACTGCTTCTCAATGTCGAGGACCTTGTTCTCGGTAGCCTCGATGAGGGTCTTCTTCGCGGCGGGCACGGTCATGTCGGCCACGGAAATGGTCAGCGCGCCAATCGTGGAGTACTTATAGCCGAGGGCCTTGATGTTGTCGAGCACTTCGGCGCTTATCGTGAAGCCGTACTTCTGGATGCAGCGGTCGATGATGTCGCCGAGCTGCTTCTTGCCGACCTGGAAGCCTATTTCGGGGTCGAAGGCGTGCTCCGGGTCGCTGCGGTCGACGTAGCCCAGGTCCTGGGGAATGGGCTCGTTGAAGATTATGCGGCCGACGCTGGTCTTTACCAGCTTGTGCGCCGGTTCGCCGTTTATGGTCTTATCCACACGCAGGAGTATGGGCGCGTGCAGGCCGATAACATGCTCGCTGTAGGCCATGAGCGCCTCGGCGCTGGTGGCGTAGGCCTTGGTCGGGCGGTAGGATGCCTCCTGCTTGCCGGCGGCCCTTGCGGCCTTGTTGGCGGCGACGAACTCGTCGGCATCGACGATCTCGCCTGCGGGCAGGCCGGTGTCGCCCGCGTCCGTGACGAAGACTTCCTCGGCGCCCGGCTCGGCCTTGCCGAGACGCAGGTAGGTGAGGTAATAGCTGCCAAGGATCATGTCCTGGGTGGGCACGGTGACCGGGTGGCCGTCCTGCGGGCGCAGGAGGTTGTTCGCCGAGAGCATGAGTATGCGCGCCTCGGCCTGGGCCTCGGAGGACAGCGGGACGTGGATGGCCATCTGGTCGCCGTCAAAGTCGGCGTTGTAGGCCGTGCAGACCAGCGGGTGGAGCCTCAGCGCGCGGCCCTCGACCAGGATGGGCTCGAAGGCCTGGATGCCGAGGCGGTGGAGCGTGGGCGCGCGGTTCAGGAGCACGGGGTGCTCCTTGATGACGACCTCGAGGGCGTCCCAGACCTCGTTGCGCTGCTTATCCACCATCTTCTTGGCGGACTTGATGTTGTTGGCGACGCCGTCCTCGACCAGCTTCTTCATTACGAAGGGGCGGAAGAGCTCTATGGCCATCTCCTTGGGCACGCCGCACTGGTAAATCTTCAGGTCCGGGCCGACGACTATGACGCTTCGGCCGGAGTAGTCGACGCGCTTGCCGAGCAGGTTCTGGCGGAAGCGGCCCTGCTTGCCCTTGAGCATGTCGGAGAGGCTCTTGAGCGCGCGGGAGTTCGCGCCGGTGACGGCGCGGCCGCGGCGGCCGTTATCTATAAGGGCGTCTACGGCCTCCTGGAGCATACGCTTCTCGTTGCGGACGATTATATCGGGCGCGTTGAGCTGTATGAGCCTCTTGAGGCGGTTGTTGCGGTTTATAACGCGGCGGTAGAGGTCGTTCAGGTCGCTGGTGGCGAAGCGGCCGCCGTCCAGCTGGACCATGGGGCGTATCTCCGGCGGGATAACCGGAAGCACGTCGATTATCATCCACTCGGGCCTGTTGCCGCTCTGGCGGAAGGCCTCGACGACCTCCAGGCGCTTGACCAGCTTGGCCTTCTTCTGCCCGCCCGCGGTGGCGAGCTCGGCGCGGAGCTGCTCGGAGAGCTGCTCGCAGTCTATCTGCTGGAGGAGCTTCTTTATGGCCTCGGCGCCCATGCCGGCGTCGAAATCGTTCTCATACTTCTCGCGCATGTCGCGGTACTCGTGCTCTAGGAGGATCTGGCCGCGCTCGAGCGGGGTGTCGCCGGGGTCGGTGACTATATACGCGCCGAAGTAGAGCACGCGCTCAAGGGTGCGCGGGGTGATGTCCAGTATGAGGCCCATGCGGGAAGGGATGCCCTTGAAGTACCAGATGTGGCTCACGGGCGCGGCGAGCTCTATATGGCCCATGCGCTCGCGGCGCACCTTGGCGCGGGTGACCTCGACGCCGCAGCGGTCGCATATCTTGCCCTTATAGCGTATCTTCTTGTACTTGCCGCAGTGGCACTCCCAGTCCTTCGTGGGCCCGAATATGCGCTCGCAGAAGAGGCCGTCGCGCTCCGGCTTGAGCGTGCGGTAGTTTATGGTCTCCGGCTTCTTGACCTCGCCGTAGGACCACTCGCGTATCTGCTCTGGGGAGGCAATGCCTATTTTAATAGCGTCAAACGGTGTATAGCTCACTGCTTATTCCTCCTCCATATCCACGTCTCCGGAAAAGCCCGGGAATATATCGTCGTCGTCATCCCCTGCTTCGTCGCCGCCGAAGTCAAAGGCTTCGCTGCCGGCGTCCTCGGGGGCGTCCTCTATCGAATAGCCGGAGGCCTCGATCTCGCCGTCGTCGGCGCGGTAATCGTCGCGCGCGCCGGGGATGTAGTCGTCGTCATCGTCGTCCTTGAGCTCTATCTCGTTGCCCTCCTTGTCCAGGATGCGCACGTCGAGGCAGAGGCTCTGGAGCTCCTTGAGCAGGACCTTGAAGCTCTCGGGCACGCCCGGCTCGGGGATGTTGTGGCCCTTGACTATGGCCTCGTAGGTCTTTACGCGGCCGGTGACGTCGTCGCTCTTGACGGTGAGTATCTCCTGCAGGGTGTAGGCCGCGCCGTAGGCTTCGAGGGCCCAGACCTCCATCTCGCCGAAGCGCTGGCCGCCGAACTGGGCCTTGCCGCCGAGGGGCTGCTGCGTTACGAGGGAGTAGGGGCCGGTGGAGCGGGCGTGGATCTTGTCGTCCACAAGGTGGTGCAGCTTGAGGAAGTAGACGTAGCCGACGGTGACCTCGTTATCGAAACGCTCGCCGGTGCGGCCGTCGTAGAGCACGCTCTTGCCGTCCTCGCGCAGGCCGGCGAGGCGGAGCGTGTCGCGTATGCTCTCCTCGTTGGCGCCGTTGAAGATGGGCGTGGCGACCTTCCAGCCGAGGGCCTGGGCCGCGTATCCGAGGTGCACCTCAAGGACCTGGCCTATATTCATACGGCTCGGGACGCCCAGGGGGTTGAGCACGATGTCCAGCGGGGTGCCGTCGGGCATGTAGGGCATATCCTCGCGCGGGAGTATGCGCGAGACGACGCCCTTGTTGCCGTGGCGGCCGGCCATCTTGTCGCCGACGGAGATTTTACGCTTCTGGGCGATGTAGACGCGGACGACCTCGTTGACGCCGGCGCTCATCTCGTCGCCGTTGGCGCGGGTGAAGACCTTTACGTCGACGACTATGCCGCTCTCGCCGTGGGGCACCTTGAGCGAGGTGTCGCGCACCTCGCGCGCCTTCTCGCCGAAGATGGCGCGCAGCAGCCTCTCCTCGGCGGTGAGGTCGGTCTCGCCCTTGGGCGTGACCTTGCCGACGAGGATGTCGCCGGAGCGGACCTCGGCGCCGACGCAGATAATGCCCCCCTCGTCGAGGTACTTGAGCGCGTCGTCGCCCACGCCGGGTATGTCGCGGGTTATCTCCTCGGGGCCGAGCTTGGTGTCGCGGGCGTTGCACTCGAACTCCTCGACGTGGATGGAGCTGAAGGTGTCCTCCATGACCAGGCGCTCGTTGAGGAGGATGGCGTCCTCGTAGTTGTAGCCCTCCCAGTTCATATAGCCGACAAGGATGTTCTTGCCGAGGCTGATCTCGCCGTTGCTGGTGGACGGGCCGTCGGCGAGGACGTCGCCCTCTTCCACCCTGTCGCCGGCGCTGACGATCGGGCGCTGGTTGATGCAGGTGCCCTGGTTGGAGCGGGAGAACTTGATAAGTTTGTAGTTCTTGACCTCGCCGCTGTCGTAGCGCACGACCACGTTGGTGGCGCTCGAGCTCACGACGGTGCCGCCGCCCTCGGCGAGGACGCAGACGCCGGAGTCCACGGCGCACTTGTGCTCGATGCCGGTGGCGACTATGGGCGCCTCGGTGGTCAGCAGGGGCACGGCCTGGCGCTGCATGTTGGCGCCCATGAGCGCGCG
>CALWYP010000100.1 GCA_944385795.1 uncultured Oscillospiraceae bacterium
TCTCCAACCTCTACGAGCACCCGGACGAGATGCACGAGCTCATAGACTACATCTGCGAATACCGCATGGCCTACGCCAAGCTGCTCATAGACAAGCTCCAGCCCGACGCCATACTCTCCCACGACGACTGGGGCACGCGCACGCAGCTCTTCATGAAGCCGGACATGTGGCGCGAGTTCTACAAGGAGCCCTACCGCAAATTCTACGGCTACATCCGCTCCCGCGGCGTGATAGCCATACACCACGGCGACGCCTACCTCTCGGACATAGTCGAGGACATGGCGGAGATAGGCGTGCAGTGCTGGCAGGGCGTGCTTCCGGAGAACGACATACCCGCGCTCCAGGCGAGGCTGGGCGGGCGCATGGCGCTCATGGGCGGCATAGGCGCGGCGATAGACCGCGCGGACGCCACGGAGGAAGAGATAAGGGCCTATGTGCGCCGGGCCCTCGAGGAATACACCCCGGGCGGGCACTTCATACCCAGCATAACCTACGGCCTGGCCGGCACGGTCTACCCGCATGTCGACGCCGCCATAGACGCGGAGATAGCCGCCTGGAACGGCGAGGCGCACATACACGCCGCGCGCAGGCCCGGCGCGGCCCGCCGCACGGCCGCCCGGCCGGCGGCGCAGGAGGCCGCGAAGCCGGCCGCGGCGGAGGAGCCCGGCTCCGGCGCGCTTGAGGGCATAGCCGCCGCCCTGCGGAAGGGCAGGCGCAAGAAGGTGCTCGAGCTGGTGGACGAGGCGCTCGCCGCCGGCCTCGGCGCCGGGGAGATACTCTCCGGCGGCCTCGTGCGCGGGATGCAGCTGCTGGGCGAGGACTTCAGCGCCGGCCGGGCCTTCGTGCCGGAGATGCTGGTCGCGGCCAGGGCGATGAACGCGGCGACGGAGAAACTGAAGCCCCTGCTCGCCTCGGGCGAGGCGAGGAGCGCCGGAAGGGTCTGCCTCGGCACGGTCAGGGGCGACATGCACGACATAGGCAAGAACCTCGTCAAGATCATGATGGAGGGCGCGGGCATAGAGGTCGTGGACCTGGGCGTGGACGTCGCGGCGGAGAAGTTCGTCGAGGCCGCCGTGGAGAACGGCTGCGGCGTCATAGCCTGCTCGGCCCTGCTCACGACCACGATGGACGAGATGCGCCGCGTCGTGGAGCTGGCGTCCGAGCGCGGCATACGCGGCAAGGTGAAGATAATGGTCGGCGGCGCGCCCATAACCCAGGAGTTCTGCGACGCGGTCGGCGCGGACTGCTACACCGAGGACGCGGCCCAGGCCGCCCAGGCGGCGGTGAGGCTGCTGGCCGGAGAATGAGCCCAAAAGACGCGAATATCCCCCGGGAACCCCCGGGGGATAATTTTATTTGACCGTGCAGACGAGCTCGCCGTTTTCGGCGTCCAGGCGGAGCGTGCCGCCGGAGGGGATGTCGCCGCGCAGTATCTCGCGGGCGATAAGCGTCTCGGCGCCGCTCTGCAAATAGCGCCTGAGCGGGCGCGCGCCGTAGAGCGGGTCGTAGCCGCGCTCGATGATGAGGGCTTTCGCGGCGTCGCTGAGCTCGAGGCCCAGGCCCTTTTCAGCGAGGCGCTTCCTGAGCCCGCCGGCCATGATGTCTATGATGCCTGAGAGGTTTTCGCGCGTCAGCGGGCGGAACATGATGACCTCGTCCAGGCGGTTCAGGAACTCCGGGCGGAAGGCGCGCCGCAGCTCGCCCCTCACGGCCTCCTGGGCCTCGGCGGAGATGCTCCCGTCGGGCTGTATGCCCTCGAGCAGGTACTGGCTGCCGAGGTTGCTGGTGAGGATGATTATGGTGTTCTTAAAGTCCACCGTGCGGCCCTGGCTGTCCGTTATGCGCCCGTCGTCGAGTATTTGCAGGAGTATGTTGAAGACGTCGGGGTGCGCCTTTTCCACCTCGTCGAAGAGCACGACGGAGTAGGGCGCGCGGCGGACGGCCTCGGTGAGCTGGCCGCCCTCGTCGTAGCCGACGTAGCCCGGGGGCGCGCCGATGAGGCGGGAGACGGAGAACTTCTCCATGTACTCGGTCATGTCTATGCGCACCATGTTGCGCTCGTCGTCGAAGAGGCATTCGGCGAGGCTCTTGGCGAGCTCGGTCTTGCCCACGCCCGTGGGGCCGAGGAAGAGGAAGCTGCCTATGGGCCGGTTGGGGTCGGAGATGCCGGCGCGCGAGCGCTGTATCGCCTCTGTGACCAGCCTCACGGCCTCGTCCTGGCCCACGACGCGCTTGTGTATGACCTCGCCGAGGCGCAGGAGCTTCTCGCGCTCGCCGGCCATGAGCTTGCTGACGGGGATGCCCGTCCACTTGGCGACGATGTTCGCAATCTCCTCTTCGGTGACGGTGTCGTGCACCAGCGAATCCTCCGCGCCGCGCTTCTCGGCGGCGGCCTCGGCCTCGGCGAGCCGCTTTTCAAGCGCGGGCAGGTCGGAGTATTTGAGCTTTGCGGCGCGCTCGTACTCGAGGTTCATCTGCGCGGCCTCTATGTCGGCGTTCAGCTGCTCTATCTCGCCCTTTATGCGCTTTACGGCGTCCACGCCCTCGCGCTCGGCCTCCCAGCGGGCCTTCATGGCGTTGAATCTGTCCTTGTTCTCGGCCAGCTCCTCCGTGAGCTTGGCGAGGCGGTCGCGGCTGAGCTGGTCGTCCTCCTTTTTGAGGGCCATCTCCTCTATCTCCTGCTGCATTATCTTGCGGCGGATGTCGTCCAGCTCGCTGGGCATGGAGTCTATCTCCGTGCGGATCATGGCGCAGGCCTCGTCCACGAGGTCTATGGCCTTGTCGGGCAGGAAGCGGTCGGTGATGTAGCGGTTGGAGAGCGTCGCGGCCGCGACGAGGGCGTTGTCGTGTATGCGCACGCCGTGGAAAATCTCGTAGCGCTCCTTGAGCCCGCGCAGTATGCTTATCGTGTCCTCCACCGTGGGCTCGGCCACCATGACGGGCTGGAAGCGGCGCTCGAGGGCGGCGTCCTTCTCTATATACTTGCGGTACTCGTCCAGGGTGGTAGCGCCTATGCAGTGCAGCTCGCCGCGCGCGAGCATGGGCTTGAGCAGGTTGCCGGCGTCCATGCTGCCCTCGGTCTTGCCCGCGCCCACTATCGTGTGCAGCTCGTCAATGAAGAGTATGATCCGGCCCTCGCTCTTCTTTATCTCCTCCAGCACGGCCTTGAGGCGCTCCTCAAACTCGCCGCGGTACTTCGCGCCGGCGATGAGCGAGCCCATATCGAGGGAGAATACCGTCTTGTCGCGCAGCCCGTCGGGCACGTCGCCGCGCACTATGCGCTGGGCCAGGCCCTCGGCGATCGCGGTCTTGCCCACGCCCGGCTCGCCTATGAGCACGGGGTTGTTCTTGGTCTTGCGGGAGAGTATGCGTATTACGTTCCTTATCTCGGCGTCGCGGCCTATTACGGGGTCCAGCTCGTTATTGCGCGCCCTCTGCACCAGGTCGGCGCCGTACTTCGTGAGCGCGTCGTAGCTGTCCTCTGGGTTGTCGCTGCTGACGGGGCCGGACTTGACCTTGGCGAGCTCGCGGTTGAAGCCGTCGCGGGTTATGCCGTGATCGGAGAGTATGCGCTTCACGGCCGCGCTGCCCTCGGAGAACTCGCCGAGCATAAGGTGCTCTACGGAGATATATTCGTCGCCGAGCTTTTCCGCCGCCTTTGCGGCGAAGCGCAGTATCCGGTTGACCTCGGGGCTGGCGTAGACCTCGCCCGTCCCGCCGCTGACGCGCGGGAGGGCGCCTATCGCCGTGTCCAGCTCGGCGAGGACGCCGTCGCAGTCGGCGCCCATGCGCCCCAGGAGCGTGCCGATAAGCCCGCCGTCCTGGTCGATAAGGGCGTAGAGCAGGTGCTCGGCGGTCAGATACTGGTTGCCGTTCTCCTCCGCCATGGCCTGCGCGGTATTTATGGTTTCAATGGTTTTCTTCGTGTATTTTTCAGCGTTCATATGTTACACCTGCCTTAGATGTAGAGCTGCCTGCGGCCCAGGTCTGCGTAGTACTCGGCCTGTATCTCAGCGGCGCCGTACCTGCCGGCCAGGGCGCCCTTCATGAGACGGTCAAACAGCTTGATATAGTCGGCCAGGGCCCTGGCCACGTCGTCCGCGCTCACGTCCCGCCCGCGCGGCACGGCGATGGAGCGCACGAACTTGCCGTCGTAGAGGGCGTAGTCTATGCTCTCCGTCATAAGCGGGGCGAGGAGCCGGTCCTCTATGTGCTTCCAGAGCCGGAAGAACTGCGTCATCGCCTCGATGAGCGGGGCGCTCTGCGTGCGGAAGACGACCGCCAGCTCGCCCAGCGGCCCGTCCGCGGAGCGGAAGAGCTGCACCTCGTACTTCACCGTCGGCCGGTACTTGTACTCCAGGCTGGACTTGAGCGACATCGTCAGCGCGTTCGGGGAGAAGAAGGGCACGAGCTCGCGGCTCGGCGAGAGCATCTGCTCCACCGCGCGGAAAATATCGCTTATCCGCCGCTCCGGCGTAGTCACGGAGACGTATTCGGCCAGTATCTGGTTTATTAAATTCGAGCGGTTCGTCCCCAGCTGGTGCGCCAGCGCGTCCACCGCCCTGACGACCTCGTCGCTCAGCATGAGGCTGTAAAGCGTCTTTTTCATTGCGTACACCGCCTTGATCCAGGATAAGCCGCAAAGGTCCGGGCCCTCCGCGGCAATGTTAAGTATAGCAGGCGGGAGTAATTTTGTCAAGAGATTTATATAAATTGCGCGACGAATTATTTATGGAACTGGGCATAAAAAGGGGCGGGCCGGAAGGGCCCGCCAAAACAGGGTTGTGGGATAAAGATATGAGCCGGGTACCGCTCGCCGCCTTGCGGCGGCAATTGGATAAGCTGTGCTTTAAGGATAACTCGCGCGGCGCGGTTTTGCAAGAGCGAAGATTGGCGGAATATGGGAAGTTTTGTCGCGCGAATAATTTTGCCCCGCGCGGGCAAGCTATGGCATGACAAAAGGGAAAGGAGGCTGAAAGGCATGATAATCGACCGCATAGCCCTGCTGCTCGCCATCATAGGCGGGATCAACTGGGGCAGCGTAGGTCTCTTCCGCTTTGACATAGTCGCCTGGCTCTTCGGCGGGGAGTACGCCATGGTCAGCCGCGTCATTTTCACCATAGTGGGCCTGGCCGCGCTCTGGTGCGTGACGATGCTCTTCAGGCCGCGCGAGGAAGCGGCGGAATAACCGGAGGGGCAAGGGGCGGAGGCATCCGCCTCTTTTTCTTTTGCGCCGACGCCTTTCGCGCGGATTTTCCGCGCGGCGGCGCTAGTATATGGGCGAAGGAGTTGGCGGACATGCAGTCAGTGCTTACAAGGGCCAGGCCCGGACGCGCGGGCATAGTGCAGATAGCGGTGGGCGAGATAGAGCCCAACCCGAACCAGCCCAGGCGGACGTTCGACGAGGCGGCGCTGCGCGAGTTGGCGGACAGCATAGCCGTGTACGGCGTGCTCTCGCCGCTGTGCGTGCGGCTGCGCTACGGGCGCTACGAGCTGGTCGCCGGGGAACGGCGGCTGCGCGCGGCGAAGCTCGCCGGGCTGCGCAAGGTGCCCTGCCTTGTGCTGGACGTGGACGCGGCCGAGTCCGGGCTTATCGCAATGGTGGAGAACCTGCAGCGGCGCGACCTGGGCTTCCTGGAGGAGGCGCGGGGGATCGAGAGCCTTATCCGCCTCTACGGCCTGAGCCAGGAGGAGTGCGCCCGCCGCCTGGGCAAGAGCCAGAGCGCGGTGGCGAACAAGCTGCGGCTTTTGAAGCTCCCGGGCGACGTGCTCGACGCGCTGGCCTCGAACGGGCTTACGGAGCGGCACGGACGCGCGCTGCTGCGCCTGGAGGACGGGGAAAAATGCCGCGCCGCGCTCCGGCACATCGTGGAGCGGGGCCTCAACGTCGCCCAGACCGACCGCTACATAGACTCCCTGCTCGCGCAGAAGGACGGCAGGCGCGGGCCGAGGCGCGCATTGATTTTAAAGGACGTGCGCGTCTTCCTCAACAGTCTCACCCACAGCCTCGACGTGATGCGCTCTGGCGGCATAGACGCCGGTATGCGCCGGGAGGAGACGGAGGACGAGTATATCGTCACCATCTCCATACCCAAGCGGGGCCGGGGCGAGTGAAAGGCGCGGGCATACCGCGCCGCGAAAAACTTCGGGCGCTCCGGCGCCCTTCGGATAAAAGCGGGGCGCGGGATATCCCGCGCCCCATGTTGTGGGAGGAGCTCATGGCTTAAAGCTCGCTTTTACTGTTTTATCTGCGCTCCGGCAGGCCCCGCAGGCCGCGCAGTTCCCGCCGCAGGAGCAGCCGCCCTTGCCGCTCTTTTTATCCTTCACCAGCTTCCGCACTATGAGGCAGACGGCGGCGAGGAGGACGAGCGATATGACTATCGTGGCGGCGTTGGCCGCGAGGAACTCAAGCATTCGCGGCCGCCTTCCCGGCGCCGAGGCGCTCGCCGTACTCGCCGTACCTGTTGCGGCGGAAGAGGAGGTAGAGCATGGCGGCGAGGACGATTATGGCCGCGACGGTCCAGACGCTGAAGGCCACCTGGCCGAGCATGAGCCCGCCGAGCTGGTAGATAATGAGGCTCGCGCAGTAGGCGAAGCCGCACATGTAGCCTATCGCCGCGAGCGTCCACTTGGGCGAGTTCATCTCGCGCTTGATGGCGCCCATGGCCGCGAAGCACGGCGCGCACAGCAGGTTGAAGA
>CALWYP010000101.1 GCA_944385795.1 uncultured Oscillospiraceae bacterium
AAGTACGACCAGTTCGGCTTCGCGGCCTTCGACCCCAACGCCGGCTTCGGCGGGGGCGGCGCGGGCTTCGGCGACTTCGGCGGCTTCGGCGGATTTGGCGGCTTTGGAGATATATTCGGCGACCTGGGCGACATTTTCGGCTTCGGCTCCGGTTCCGGCGCGCGCCGGAACGGCCCCATGCGCGGCGAGAGCGTGCGCGTGGGCGTCACGCTGAGCTTTGAGGAGGCCGCCTTCGGCTGCAAGAAGGACATAACCGTGGGCCGCGTCGAGGAGTGCCCCGACTGCAAGGGCACGGGCTGCGCGCCCGGCACGACGGCCGAGACCTGCCCCGACTGCCACGGCACGGGCAGCGTGCGCACGACGAAGCGCACGCCCTTCGGCATGGTGCAGAGCAGCGGGCCCTGCCCCAAATGCGGCGGCTCCGGCAAGATAATCCACAGCCCCTGCCCGGCCTGCCGCGGCAAGGGCGCCGTGAGGCGCAACAAAAAGATAAGCGTGAACATACCCGCCGGCATAGACGACGGCCAGACCATCTCCCTCAAGGGCCAGGGCAACGCCGGGGCCAACGGCGGCCCGGCCGGCGACCTGCTCGTGACCGTCGCCGTGCGCGAGAGCGAGAAGTTCGAGCGCGACGGCACCAACGTGCTCAGCGCCGTCACCGTCAGCTTCGCCCAGGCGGCGCTCGGCGACGACCTCCAGGTCGACACCATAGACGGGCCCGTCAAGCTGACCATACCCGAGGGCACCCAGCCCGGCAGCGTCTTCCGCCTGCGCGGCAAGGGCATACCCTTCCTGCGCGGGAGCGGCCGCGGCGACCAGTACGTCACCGTCAACGTGGCCGTGCCCAAGGGCCTCTCAGGTTCGCAGAAGGAGGCGCTCCGCGCCTACGCGAGGGCCATGGGCGAGGATGTGGGCGAGAGCGCAGGCATCTTCGGCAAGAAAAAACGAAAGAGCTGACCACCGGGGCCCGGACTCAAGTCCGGGCCCTTTTGACGCCATGCAGAGCACACTGCACAAAGCGCCCCGCTCCGGCCGTGGAATGATTGACATTAAAACGTGGATGGTGTATAGTGTTAACATATTAGCGCAAATGAGAAAAGCGCACGAAAGGCGGATAAAAATGTTCAGGATAGCGGAGAAATTTCCACTTAATAGCTCAAAAACGATTTATCGCGTTAGCATCGAAGCGCCGCTCATAGCCAAGGCCGCGAAGCCTGGCCAGTTCGCCATCTTCCGTCTGGACGAGTACGGCGAGCGCTTCCCGCTCACCATAGCGGACTACGACCCCGAGGCGGGCACCGTCAGCTTCAACTTCCAGCCCGCCGGCAAGAGCACGGCCATGTTCTCTATCATGGAGCCGGGCGACTACATCGCGGACATCGTCGGCCCCCTCGGCCGCCCCGCTGAGATAGACCCGAACGCCAAACGCGTCTGCGTCGTCGGCGGAGGCACCGGCTGCGCCATAAACTACCCCGTCGCCAAGGAGCTCAAGCGCCTGGGCGTCGCGGTCGACATGGTCTGCGGCTTCCGCAGCAAGGACATCGTTATCATGGAGGACGAGTTCCGCGCGGCCTGCGACAACCTCTACATCTGCACCGACGACGGCAGCTACGGCGAAAAGGGCTTCGTCACCGTCAAGCTCAAGGAGCTCATAGAGTCCGGCGTGCAGTACGACAGCGTCCTTACCTGCGGCCCCATCATAATGATGAAGAATGTGGCCGAGGTCACCAGGCCCTACGGGATAAAGACCAACGCCAGCCTGAACCCGATAATGATAGACGGCACCGGCATGTGCGGCGGCTGCCGCCTCACCGTGGCCGGCGAGAGGAAGTTCGCCTGCGTGGACGGCCCCGAGTTCGACGCGCATCTCGTCGACTGGGACGGCCTGCTCGAGCGCAACACCTTCTATAACGACGAGGAGGCCGAGGGCAACGAGCACATCTGCCGCATCACCGGCGGCGTCCGCCGCGGCGAGATAAAGCCCGTCAAGAGCGGGGATCTCGACGAGAACCCGGCCAAGCGCATGACCAAGCACCCCATGCCCGAGCAGGACCCCGCCATCCGCGCGAAGAACTTCAACGAGGTCGCCCTGGGCTACAGCGCCGTCGTGGCCCGCGAGGAGGCGCAGCGCTGCCTCGGCTGCAAGAACCCGCAGTGCGTGCAGGGCTGCCCCGTCAACGTCCGCATCCCCGAATTTATCGCGCATGTCAAGGTGGGCGAATACGAGGAGGCCTATAACGTCATAGCCAGCACCAACTCCCTCGCCGCCGTCTGCGGCCGCGTCTGCCCGCAGGAGAAGCAGTGCGAGAGCAAGTGCATCCGCGGCATAAAGGGCGAGCCCGTCGCCATCGGCCGCCTGGAGCGCTACGTCGCCGACTTCCACCTTGAGCACGGCGACACCCACGGCGCGGAAGCGCCCCACAAGGCGCCGAGCAACGGCCACAAGGTCGCGGTCATCGGCTCCGGCCCGAGCGGCCTCACCTGCGCCGGCGACCTCGCCAAGCGCGGCTATGAGGTCACGGTCTTCGAGGCCCTGCACAAGTGCGGCGGCGTGCTGGCCTACGGCATCCCCGAGTTCCGCCTGCCGAAGAGCATAGTCGACCGCGAGGTCAAGAACCTCGAGGCCTACGGCGTCAAGTTCGTCACCGACTGCATCATCGGCCGCACCATGCCGCTCGACCAGCTCTTCACCGAGGGCTTCGAGGCCGTGTTCATCGGCTCCGGCGCGGGCCTGCCCCAGTTCCTGAACATCCCGGGCGAGAACCTGCTCGGCGTCTACAGCGCCAACGAGTACCTCACCCGCATAAACCTCATGAAGGCCTACCGCGAGGACTACGATACCCCGATAAAGAACAACGCCAAGCGCATCGCCGTCGTCGGCGCGGGCAACGTGGCCATGGACGCGGCGCGCTGCGCCAAGCGCATGGGCGCCGACGAGGTCTTCATCGTCTACCGCCGCGGCCGCAACGAGCTGCCCGCCCGCGCCGAGGAGATACACCACGCCGAGGAGGAGGGCATCGAGTTCCGCCTGCTCAATAACCCCGTGGAGATACTCGGCGACGTCAACGGCAAGGTCGTCGGCCTCAAGTGCGTGCGCATGAAGCTCGGCGAGCCGGACGCCTCCGGCCGCGCGAGCGTCCCGCCGATAGAGGGCAGCGAGTTCGTCATGGTCGCCGACGCGGTCATCGTCGCCATCGGCACGACCCCGAACCCGCTCCTGCGCACCACCACCCCGGGCCTGGATACCAACCGCAAGGGCTGCCTCGTCGTGGACGAGGACGCCATGACCTCCCGCGAGGGCGTCTACGCCGGCGGCGACGCCGTCACCGGCGCGGCCACCGTCATCCTCGCCATGGGCGCCGGCAAGAAGGGCGCGGAGAGCATAGATAAGTACATCCAGGGCAAGTAAGGCCCGGAAAAGTAAACAGCGCGCTCCCCCGGGGCCCGGCCCCGGGGGAGCTTTTTACGCGCCCTTTGCCGGAAGGGCGCCGGGCTCCGTTATCCTGAGCGCTATCCCGCCGCCTTCCGCCACGGCCAGGACGCGGCAGCCGGGCCGGAGCGCGCCGGAGAGCAGGGCGTCGGCGCAGCTGTCCTCCAGCTCGGCGGAGATTACGCGGCGCAGGGGCCGGGCCCCGCTCGCGCTGTCGAAGCCCTTTTCCGCGAGCAGGCCCAGCGCGCCGGGGCTGACGGTGAGCTCCACGCCCAGGGCCGCGAGGCGGGAGACGAGCTTTCCCGTCATGCCGGCGGCTATGCTCCGCACGCCTTCGCTGTCCAGGCGCCGGAAGAGGACGGTGGAGTCCACCCGGCCCAGGAACTCGGGCCGGAACGTCTCGCGCAGCTCGCGCATTACAGCCTCGCGCACGGGATCGCTCCCGCCGCCGGTAAAGCCCAGCCGTGGCCGGGAGTCCGTTATGGCCCTCGCGCCTACGTTGCTCGTCATGACTATTATGGCGTTGCGGAAGTCGGCGGCGCGGCCCTCCGAGTCGGTGAGGCGGCCGTCGTCCATTATCTGCAGGAGCAGGTTGTATACGTCCGGGTGCGCCTTCTCTATCTCGTCGAAGAGCACGACCGACCAGGGCGCGCGGCGCACGCGGCCGGTGAGCTGCCCGCCCTCGCCGTAGCCGACGTAGCCCGGCGGGGAGCCTATTAGCTTGCTGACGGCGTGCTTTTCCATGTATTCGGACATGTCGAAGCGAATAAGCGCGCCCTCGCTGCCATATACGGCCTCGGCCAGGGCCCGGCAGAGCTCGGTCTTGCCCACGCCCGTGGGGCCCAGGAAGAGGAAGCTGCCCACTGGCCGGTTCGGGTCGGCCAGGCCGGTCCTGGAGCGCCGGACGGCGCGGGCCACGGCGGAGACGGCCTCGTCCTGGCCCACCACGCGCCGGTGCAGCGCGCCCTCGAGCTCCAGCAGCCGCGCGGCCTCGCTCTTGGTGACGGACTGCACGGGTATGCCCGTCCAGCCCGAGACGGCGGCGGCGACGTCGTCCTCGCCGACGCAGCGCCGCGAGGCTATGCGCGCGGCGGCCGCGGCCTCGTCCAGGAGGTCCACCGCCTTGTCGGGCAGGCAGCGGTCGGGGATATAGCGCATGGACAGGCGTACCGCGGCCCGGGCCGCGCCGGCGGCTATGGCGACGCCGTGGTGCCGCTCCAGGCCGGGCAGGAGCGCGAGCAGCATGGAGCGGCAGGCCGCCTCGTCCGGCTCGGGTATTTTGACGGGCTGGAAGCGGCGCTCCAACGCGGCGTCGCGCTCTATGTGCCGGCGGTATTCGTCGCCCGTCGTCGCCCCTATCACCTGTATTTCCCCGCGCGAGAGGGCGGGCTTGAGGATGTTGGCCGCGTCGAGCGCCCCCTCGGCAGAGCCCGCGCCGACTATCGTGTGCAGCTCGTCTATGAAGATTATGACGTCCCCGGCGCGCTCCGCCTCGCGCAGGACGTTTTTGAGCCTGTCCTCAAAGTCGCCGCGGTACTTGGTGCCGGCCAGGAGCGAGGCTATGTCCAGCGAGACTATGCGCTTGCCCGCCAGGGCGGGCGGGACGCGCCCGGCGGCTACGCGCGCCGCCAGGGCCTCCGCCACGGCGGTCTTGCCCACGCCGGGCTCGCCGACGAGGACGGGGTTGTTCTTGGTGCGGCGGCAGAGTATCTGCACGCAGCGGGCTATCTCGTCCTCGCGCCCGACCACGGGGTCGGCCGCGGCGGCCCGTTCCGTGAGGTCGCGGCTGTACTGGTCCAGCACCCGCGTCTCCGCCCTCTTGTGCGCGCCCTTTACCGCCGCCTGGCCGCGGGCGGGCCGGGACGGGCCCGTATCCGCGCCGAAGAGGGACAGCACCGCCGCGGAGAGCGCACCGGCGTCGGCGCCCGCGCGCTCCAGGACGCGCAGGCCCGAGCAGCCTTCTACGCCCAGCACGCCTAGCAGCAGGTGCTCCGTGCCTATATAGCCGTGGCCCAGGGCCCGGGCGGCCTTCTCCGCGGCGGCCAGCGCCGCGCGCGCGTCCGCGCTCAGGCCCTGCTCCGGGCCGCCGGGCGCGCCGGAGCCGCAGGCCATCGCCGCCGCGTAGGTGAGCCTGGCCATGTCGAGCCCAAGGCCCGCGAGCACCCTCGCGCCCAGCCCCTCCGTCTCCGCCGCCACGCCGAGCAGGATGTGCGCCGTGCCCACATAGCTGTGGCCCAGCGAAGCGGCCGCGTCCCGCGCCGAGCGTATGGCGGACGAGGCCCTGTCGGTAAATTTTACGCCGTAGTTCATATGCCAATGCCTCCCGAGCGCCATTATAGTTCCCGCCGCGCGCGAGACGGGCAGTTTTCTGCGCCCGTGTGAAGTATAGCCGCGCCGGGCGGGCTTTCAAACGCGCCGGGCGCGGTGCGGGCGGATTTTATCCATTTCTTAAATAGTAGTTGATTTTCGCGTCCAGTGTGGTAGAATGAATCCGTACATTAGGCCCGAGGGCCGGTATAATATTCTGACGAGGAGGATACATCATGGCTTACGTTATAGGCGACAACTGCGTCTCTTGCGGCACTTGCGCTGCGAACTGCCCCGTCGAGGCTATCGACATGGGCGACGACAAGTACGTCATCGACCAGGACAAGTGCATCCAGTGCGGCACTTGCAAGGACAACTGCCCGGCCGACGCCATCGAGGAGAAGTAATCGCTCCAAGGCAGGAATCCCGGCGAAGTTTTATGCCTCGCCGGGATATTTATTAGCTTATTCGCCCGCCGGGATGCGCGGGCTTTGTTTATACGGAGGGGACATGGCGCAGCTTTGGCCGGGCGGAATTGAATATTCGGCGTACGGGGCCTTTCCCGTCACGACGGACAGCGTGCTGCTGGCCGGCTTCGCCCGCGTGCGGCCGCGCGACGCGCTCTTCGAGCCCTGCTGCGGCGCGGGCCTCATCTCCCTGCTGGCCGCCTGGCGCGAGCCGGGGATAAGCGTCTACGCGCTCGAGCTCGACGAGGACGCGGCGCGGGCGGCGGGGGAGAACTTCGCGGCCAACGGCCTGAGCGCCCGGCTCGTCTGCGGCGACCTCAGGGACAAGTCCAGCCTGCCGGCGGCGGAGAGCTGCACGCTCTGCCTGTGCAACCCGCCGTATTTCCCGGAGGGGAGCGGCGCCGCGGCGAGAGGGCCGGCCCGCGCCGCGGCGCGGGGCGAGGGCATGTGCCGCTTTTCTGACGTCTGCGCCGCCGCGGCCCGCAGCCTGCGGCAGGGCGGGCGCTTCGCCTTCGTCCACCGGCCGGAGCGGCTGGCGGGCCTGTTCGCGGACCTCGCCGCGGCGAGGCTGGAGCCGAAAAGGCTGCGCCTTGTGCAGCACCGGGCGGACAGCGCGCCGGGGCTCGTGCTCTGCGAGGCGGTGAAGCTGGCCGCGCCCGGCCTGAAGGCCGAGCCGGCGCTCGTGCTCTACGGCCCGGACGGGGAGGAGAGCGCGGAATTCAGACGTATCTATCACAGGGAGGCTTGACATGCCGGGAAAGCTCTATCTCGTGGGCACGCCCATAGGCAACCTGGGCGACATGGCGCCGCGCGCCCTGCGCGCGCTTGAAAACGCGGACTTCATCGCCGCCGAGGACACGCGCGTGACGCTCAAGCTGCTGAACCACTTCAACATACAAAAGCCGCTCGTGAGCTATTATGAGCACAACGCCAAGCGCTCGGGCGGTAGGATACTCGAGCGCATACTCGCGGGCGAGGACTGCGCCCTTGTGACGGACGCGGGCATGCCCTCCGTCTCCGACCCGGGCGAGGACCTGGCCGCGCGCTGCGCCGCCGCGGGCGTGGAGATAAGCGCCGTGCCCGGGCCCAGCGCCGCCGTGACGGCCCTCGCCGTCAGCGCCCTGCCCTCGGGCCGCTTCACCTTCGAGGGCTTCCTCTCCACCAGCGGGAAAAGCCGCCGCGAGCATCTGGACTCCCTGAGGGGCGAGAGGCGCACGATGGTGTTCTACGAGGCGCCGCACAAGCTCGTAAGGACGCTCGCCGACCTGCGCGACTGCTTCGGGCCGGAGCGGCGCGTCGCCCTCTGCCGGGAGCTCACCAAGCTGCACGAGGAGGTCATACGCACCACGCTGGGCGAGGCGGCGGAGCTGTACGGCGAAGAGAACCCGCCGCGGGGCGAGTTCGCCCTGGTGGTGGAGGGGGCCCCGGAGCAGGCGGAGGAGTACACGGCGGAAGACGCCCTGGCGCTTGTGGAGAAATACCGCGCCGGGGGGCGGAGCCTCAAGGAGGCGTGCAAAATAGCCGCGGAGCTCACGGGGCTCAAGAAGAACGAGCTCTACGAGCTGGCGCTGAAAGCGGAATAAAACGGGCCTGACCGGCCGGTCAGGCCCCAGTTTGTGAAAAAACCTCGCTTTAAATCCATTTTCGGCGGCGGCGCGTACGTCGCCGGAAATACTATACGCGAAGCGGAGTGTGAAAAAATGACCAGTCCACGGACTGGCCATTTTCTTTGCACGCAGCGAAGCGCGGTCTCCATTGGCCCTGCGGGCCAGGGGACCCTATTGCCTAAAAAGGCCGTCGGGGCCTTTTTAGACAGCCTGGGCATGACCGCTTGGTCAGGCTCTTTCGCTTGCAAAAATCCGCTCGACCCGCCGGATATAGGCCGGCAGGGCGCCTTCAAAGTCCACGCCCCAGGGGCGGGGCGTGCCGCGCTCGTATGTGCGCTCTATGCTCTCGCGCACAAGGGCGCTCGCGGCGGCCAGGGCATCGGACACATGGGCCCCGCGCACCAGCAGCGCGGCGAGGGAGGAGGCGAATATGTCCCCCGTGCCGTAGAACATGCCGGGCAGGGCCGGGCTCATGTCCTCACTCGTCTCGCCCAGGACGCGGTCGCGCAGCACCGTGCCTATGACGCCCTCGGCGGGGTGCACGCCGGTTATGGCGACATAGCGGCCCGCGTGCTTTTCAAGCCCGGCGAAGAGGCTTTCGATATACTCGCGCGAGTGGGGCGCGGCGCGGTATTCCACGCCGGAGAGCAGCGCGGCCTCGGTCACGTTCGGCGTGATAAGGTCCGCGCGGGCGCAAAGGCGCCGGAAGGCGGCGGCCATGCCGTCGTCAAAGCCGGAGTAATATACGCCGTTGTCCGCCATGGCGGGGTCGCATATGACCAGGGTGTCCGGCCCGGCGAGGGCGCCGATGAGCTCCTCGAGGGCCAGGGCCTGCTCCGGCGAGGCCAGGTAGCCCGAATAAATCCCGTCGAACTCCAGCCCCAGCGAGGCCCAGTGCCGCGCTATGGGCAGCATCTGGTCGGTGAGGTCGCGGAAGGTCCAGCCGGTGAACTCGCCCGTGTGCGTGCTGAGCAGCGCCGTGGGTATGCAGGCGCACTCCACGCCCGTGGCGGAGACCACGGGCAGGGCCACGGTGAGCGAGCACTTGCCGAAGCCGGAGACGTCGTTGACGGCGCAGAGCCTTTTCAGTTTTGGCAGCTTGTTGTCCATGTGCGATATTTTAGCACGCTTTGCCCCCGCGCGCAAGGGTTCAGCCCAGGGCGACGTCCAGGACCATCATGAGCGCGAAACCGGCTAGGGCGGCCGCGGCGGCGGGGCGCGAATTCTCGCCGCTCTCGGGCAGGAGCTCGGCGGTGACGGCGTAGAACATGGCCCCCGAGGCGAAGGCGAGCATATAGGGCAGCAGGGGCCTGACGCCGGCGGCGAGCGCCGCGCCGATCACGGCGGAGACGGGCTCCACGGCGCCGGAGAGCTGGCCCACGCCGAAGGCGCGCGCCCGGCCCATGCCGCTGCGGCGCAGGGGGAGGCTTACGGCCATGCCCTCGGGGAAATTCTGTATGCCTATGCCCAGGGCGAGCAGGCAGGCCGCGCCCAGGTTCGCGCCGGGTATGCCGTGGGCGAGCGAGCCGAAGGCCACGCCGACGGAGAGGCCCTCGGGGATGTTGTGCAGCGTCACGCTGCCCACGAGCATGGCCTCGCCGCGCCCGGCGCGGGAGGAGAGCCGGCCCCAGAGCAGGCTGCCCAGATGCAGCAGCGCCCCACCGCCGAGGAATCCGGCGAGCAGGACGAAGGGCACGTTCATGCCGAGCTCCGCGGCCAGCTCCGCGGCCGGGGCGAGCAGGGAAAAATAGCCCGCCGCCGACATGATGCCCGCCGCGAAGCCCAGCGCCGCGTCCAGCAGCCGCCGCCCCGGGGAGCGCAGCAGGAAAACCGCCGCAGCGCCCGCCGCCGTGACCGCCCAGGTGAAGAGCCCCGCGATAAGCGCCTGCGCCGCGTGCGGCAGGGCGCCGAAGTAGTCAAACATATGGATACCTCTTTGCAAGAAAATAGAGGCTGCGCCTCTCGGTATCCTATGCCGCCCGGCGTCCGGCGGTGAGGCCTCGGGGGCCTAAGCCCCAGGCTCCGTGCCCGGCTGCGTGATAAACATTTCTTCGGCTTCGCGCTGCGCAGATAACAGCAGCTCCCGCGCCCTGTCCGCTTCTCCCCTGTCCAACAGCTCCAGCGCGTCGGTGACGCGGTTGAAAAGGCGCAGGTATATTTCTTTATAGCC
>CALWYP010000102.1 GCA_944385795.1 uncultured Oscillospiraceae bacterium
CGTGGTTTTCACCGTCTCGGCGGCGTAGTCTATCCCCGGGACTGCGGGGGCCGCCGGGCGCTCCGGGGCGCTTATGATCTGCTCGAAACCGTGGAAGGAGCTCTCCGCCGCGGGGACGCGGACGCTCAGCGTCGCCCCCGCCTCAAGCGCTACCGCGCCGCCGCCGGGAATCCAGCCCTCGCCGAGATTGTACTCGTAGTCTGCGCCGACAGTCACGCTCTCGCTGGACATGTCCAGCTCAAGCTCCGGCGCGGCCGGGCGCGTCGGGATGGCGAGCTCCGCGACCTCGCTCGCGTAATTGCCGGGATCCCCATCGGCGGCGTTGTTATGCGGGATACGGAACTGTATTTCAAGCTCGCCGCCGTCCCAGCCCAGGCCGGACAGTGACATCTCGTCCGTGCAGTCCCTCCAGGACGTGCCGTCCAGCTTGTACTGCCAGGCGGCCGAGGCCTCGATAGCCTCGTCCCGGTAATCTATCTCGGGCGAAGGCGTTTCGGCGCGTTCGGGCGCGGTGACGGCGTATACCTCGCTTTTGAACTGGCTGTCCGTAGCGCCAAAGTAGGTGTAAAGCGTCTCGCCCGGCGCGACCTTCACGACCTCGCCGCTGCCCTGCGTCCAGCCCTCGCCGTCATATTCCGGCCCTTCAAAGCTGTAATAGTAGTCTGCGCTGAGGGTGGTTCCCTCTATGGAATTGGTTATCCTGACCGGATACACGCCGGGCCTCGCGGGTATCGCAACCGCGACCGCATCGCTTCCGGCGACGCCGGCGCTGGGGGAACGGCGGAGGTATATGGTTTGGCCTATATACCCGGTTATGGAGCTGCCGCTGCTTATGTTCTCGCCCATGAAATCAGCCTGTGAATTCACTTCAAGGCCCGCGGCGAAGCTCACGGTTTCCGCCCGGTAGTCGATTACGGCTTCGTCCGCGCTGGGCGTCATGCTGGTGGTGTTGTAACGGCCGGATAGGCTTTCGTGTGTGCCGTTGTAGAAATTGTCGCCAAGATATTTGGCGTAAAACCAATAGTATGTGTCGGGCTGCAGCCCGGTGAATACAGGGCTGTCCTGCCAGTCTATAGGCACGGGAAACTTGTACCCTTCCTCGCTTACGCCGTACTGCACGGAGCCCGCCAGAGGCTCGATCTCCTTGAGCGTTATGCTGTCATAGGACGCGGCCGCCAGCTCTGGCCGGCCGGGGGTATCGTGCGAGAGCCTGGGATCAACGCTTCCCGTCCCGGCCAGGCTGCCGTACACTGTAATCGCGTCGTATATTGGCGTAGACTGGTGGTTTAACGTGCCGTTTATCGTCAGCGTCTCGCCCCGAGGCACGGTCAGCGTGGCGCCGTAGGGTATTTCCCACGTCTCCCCGGCCTCTATGGTGTAATTCCCCAGATCCTGATCGCCGTAGACCTCGGTGATCCCCTTTTTGTCGCCGTAGGTATAGGTTATAATCCCGCTGAAATCCGTGAAATCATAGTTCTCCGGCAGACGGTTTACGGTTATGAAGGCGTTACCGGGCATGGGCGTTATTAAGGAGCCGTTGTCGCTTACCCCGCCGCCGCCTATGCCTACGGTATAGCTGCCCTCGGCGACGACATTTCCGCTGCTTATGGAAACCTTACAGCCGTTTGTCCGCTGCCCGCCGCCTATACCGGCCGCGTAGAAGCCGCCCTTGGCCGTGACATCCACGCCGTGTATATATACCTCAAAGTGGTTTTGGGCGACGTCATATCCTTCAATGGCGCTGCGCATACCCGTGCCTATGCCGGCGCCGTACTCCCCGCCGGTGGCCTCCACCTTCTCTGCGTTTCCCGATATAAACACAAAGCCGTAATTTCCGTCCCTGTCGTCTATGGCGCCGGTGCCAATCCCGGCCGCGTTAACGCCGCCGTTGGCCGTCACGCTGCCGCCGGTTATATAGACGGAGCCGCAGGTATCGTTGTAATAGCCGCCGATCCCCGGGCCGTTTGGCCCGCCGTTGGATATGACGGTGCCGCCTTCAATTCTAAGCGTCCAGCCGGCGAGCCGGGTAAGTTTTTCGCCGTGCGGTTCGCCGTAGCCTATGCCCGGCCAGTACGGGCCGCCGTTGGCCGTGAGCTTGCCGCTGCCCTTGATGGTAAGCGTGCCGTTCTTGGGCAGCAGGATTGCCGGGCCGCTCTCGTCGCCCGCGTTGCCCATGAAGCCGGAGATTACGTTCTCCGTGCCCGCCGCGAGGGTGATGGTGCAGTCCCCGGCCTTGCTCAGGTCGAGCAGCGGCTGGGCCGGAGAGGGCGCTTCGGCGTGAAGGCCGCTGAAAATAAGGTTGGCTTCCACGCCCTCGGCCACGACTATCCGCGCATAGTCGGTGTCATAGCCCTTAGTGTAATTGCCGCTGAAGGTCAGAGGCGTGCTGCTTTTGACCACAAGCGTCCTGGGGTTGCTGCCGGCGTCGTATTCGCCGTAATCCCAATCGGCGCCGCTCTCCCCGCCCGCAGGCGTCAAGCCGAGCGCGTTCGCGCTCGCCGATATGCTGAGCGCAAAAAAGAGCGCCGAGCAGAATGCAGTTATCAGCGCCAGACGTAAAAAACTCTTTTTCAAAGCCGTTCCTCCTTTAAGGCGCGCCGCTCCGGTAGGGCCGGGGCGATGGGGCGCGCCCCTTTGCGCGGTATTCCATATCTATTGTACCAGCCAAACCGCGCGCCGGGGGTGCGAGTTAGGCGCTAAAAGCGGCGAGTTAGGGCTTGGGGTAAAACTCCGTCTTGCCTGTTCGGCCCGCTTTTGGTAAAGTGTAATAAGATAGGAGGGGTGCGGCGGTATGAAAAAAGCTGTGAACTGGCTGTGCGTGGCGGCGTTCGCGCTCTGCTGCGCGCTGGTGTGGCTGTTCTTTGCCCCGCTTATGGAGACGGGCGGGACGCTGCCGGTTTTGGACTGGGAGACGGCCGAGCTTGTGGAAGGCGGGGCCGCCGAGAGCTTTGACATGTACTCCGAGCGTCCCGAAACGGGGCTGGACGGCTATTACCGCTTCACGCTGGAGCTGCCCGTGCGGGAAGAGCTCATGTATATCGTACTCAACGGCGTCGCGGGAGAATGTGCGCTCTATCTCGACGGGGCGGAGCTCTACTCCGGCCGCACGAGCGATTACTCTGCAATGATGCGCTTCGACCTTGAGCCGGGCGGCGGGGAGCTGCTGGCGCTCGAGTGCAGGCCGGAAAGCGCCGAGGGCGTATTCCCGCCAATGATACAGATCACGGACGACCCCGACTCCGAACGCGAAACGATAGGCTACGCCAACTACTACGCCATCCCGGCCGGGGCCATGGCGATTGTATTCGTGCTGCTGACCGGCTTCTTTCTGCTCGGCATTGCCGGCGGGCGCGCCAACTGGCGGCTCGCGCTGATCATCTTCGCCTCGGCGGAGCTCTCCGCCGGGCCGCTCATCACCGGCTTCGGGACGCGCTTCTTCCCCGTCTGGGCCTCGGACGTATTCAACCAGCCCCTGCTAGAGACGCTATGCCTAATTGCGGTCGCGGCCTATCTTGCCCTGCACCGCTCGCGCCGGTTCTGGCGGACCTGGGGCCTTATCACGGCGGCAAGCGCCGGGGCTCTGCTCCTCGCCTGCGGCGTCTCCGCCCTCGCCGGCGGGCCGCTGGCGTCGAACGCCGCCATGCTGGTCTCCCAGGCCGCCTCGGGCTATTACAGGAATCTCGTCTACTGGCTGACCTTCTACCTTGTCCTGGTCTGCGCGCTGCTCTCCGCCTGGGAGATTGCAAGCGCCTTCGCCGCGGCCAGGGCCGAGAAAAGCGCCCTCGAGCTCAAGAACCGCCTGGTTATGGAGAACTACCGCTCCGTAGAGTCCAAGCTGCGCAAGGACGCCGAGCTCAGGCACGAATTCGCCCATCTCCTGACGGTAATCGACGCCTACGCCAAGGCCGGGGACTGCGCCGCGCTCGAGCGCTGCATATCCGGCTGGCGCGAGGATTCGGACGCGAGCCAGGCCCGCTTCACGGAGCACATCGCGGTCAACGCCATGCTCCAGGACGCGGCGGGCCGGGCGCGCGCCGACGGCGCCGCTTTCAGCGCCTCGGTCATGATGCCGCGCGAACCGGGCATACCCGACGAGGACCTGTGCAGGTTAATCATGAACATGCTGGACAACGCCTGCGAGGGCGCGGCGCGCACGCCGCCTGGCAAAGCGCGCTTTGTGCGCGTGCAGATACGCGACTCCGGGGGCTTCCTCGCGGTGAGCTGTGCAAACAGCTTCGACGGGAATGTGGCCACGGACGCGCGCGGCGAGCCGCTGTCGACCAAGGACGAGCCTGAAGCGCACGGTTTCGGCCTGGCGCAGATGCGCGCCGTAGCCGAAAAATACTCGTCCGTCCTGGACATAAGCTGGACGGGCTCGGTCTTCAAGGTGCAGACGGCGCTGAAACTGCGGGCCGAATAGCGAAAGAGGAGGCGGCGGCCTCCTCTTTTATTTATTCAGATACCTCACAAGCGCGCTCTGGAAGGGCGCGTAGCAGGCCCGGCTCACGGGCAGGCGCTCCCCTCCGCGGAGCTTCAGCTCCGTCCTCCCGACCTCGGAAACCCAGGCGAGGTTTACGAGGTAGCTCTTATGGCAGCGGGCGAAGGCCTCCGGCGGCGTCTGCTTCTCCGCCTCTACAAGCGGGCTTGCAAATGAGAGCTCCGAGCCTTCTAGGTGGACAACGACGCCGTGGTTGCGGCTTTCGAGGTACATCACTTCCTCGGTTGGCAGGGCCGTTATCCGCCCGCCAGACCTGAAGAGCAGCGCGCTTGGCCGCCGTTTTTCCAGGGCCATGCGCAGGGCGCCCTCCAGCTCCTCGCGCCTCACCGGCTTGAGCAGGTAGTGCAGCGGATGCGCGCTGTATCCGGCGAGGGCATATTCGGCGCTGCCGGTTATAAATAACACCCTGTCCCGGACCCCGTTCTCATAAAGCCTCCTGGCGAAGGCCAGGCCGTCGGTCCCCTCCATCTGTATGTCCAACAGGTATAGGTCCCATTCCTTCCCCCCGGCGAGCTCCGACGCGAGCGCGTCGGCGGAGGCGAAGGCGTCCACAGTGGCGGCGACGCCCCAGGCGGCGAAAATGTCGCGGCACTCTGCGGCCAGCTCTTCCCTGACCGCCTTCTCGTCCTCACAAAGCGCCGTGCGGTAAATAGGCATGTCTCTCCCTCCTCGGCTTCCGCGCCTTTAGTCCCAATCCTTCCAGGCCTCCGGCTTATAGCCCACGGTGGCCTTCCGCCCGTTCCTGACTATGGGCGTCGCTATGTTGTCAGGGTACTCGAGCAGGCGCTCAAAACGTTCGGCGTCGCCGGGCAGGTACTTTATCATGTCGGCGTCCGGGGCCTTCGGGTCGACAAGGGCGTCCAGGCCGACGGCGGCGCGAACGCTCTCCAGCTCGCGGCGGCCCATGCCGTAGCGGGGCAGGTCGATATACTGGTATTTAATGCGCCGCTCCTTAAAATACCGCTCCGCCTTCTTTGTGTCAAAGCATTTGTTCTTGCCGTAAATCTGTATATTCATTGCGTTCTCTCCAGTATATTCAAGAGATTGTCATAGAATATGGCCCTGACAAGCCGCTCGGGATAGTTGCGCCGCAGCAGCGCCTCATAGAGCTTGTACATGTCCTGCGCGCCGTCTACGCCCTCAGGCCGGCAGTCTATGCCGTCGAAGTCCGCGCCGATGAACACGGAGCCCTCGCCGCCGAGGGCGAGGAAGCGCTCGATATGGCGCACGGCGGCGTCAAGGCCCGCGCCGCGCCCGCCGGTTAGGAAGGGCGGGTAGAGGTTTATCCCCGCCCCGCCGCCGCGCTTCGCAAGCGCCGAGAACTGCCCGTCAGTCAGGTTCCTGGGCGCCGGGCAGATCGCGTAGCTGTTTGAGTGGCTGGCTACGACGGGCTTCTCCGCCTCCTCCAGCGCGTCCCAGAACGCCCTCTCGCTGGCGTGCGACAGGTCGACGGCCACGCCCAGGCGCTGGCACTCGCGCACGAAGCGCCTCCCCTGCCCTGTCAGGCCGGAGCCGGAGCCCAGCGCCGCGCCGGCCAGGGCGTTGTCATGGTTCCAGCACAGGCTAAGCATGATTATCCCGTCGCTCCCGCGCGCGAGGCGAAGGCGGCTTATGTCGCAGCCGAGCTGCTCGGCCCCCTCTACGGAGAGCAGCGCCGCAATTTTGCCCGCCGCATTGGCGCGCCTGACCTCCCCCGGCGTGCGGCAAAGCTCAACGAGCTCCGGCCTTCCGGCGCACTCGCGCTTCAGCAGCCGCACCTTTTCGGCGTAGCCGCCGTTCCACACGGCGAAGACCTGCGCTGCGGGCGCATAGCGCGCCAGGCGCCTGAAGTCCACCATGTCCCGGCTTTCAAAAAGCCCACCGCCGTGTTCATATACGGCGGTGAGCGTATCGCAGTGCGCGTCGAAATAAGGTATGGCGCTCATATGCTGGTTATCATGGGCAGTATCATAGGGCTGCGCTTCGTAGTTTTGTAGAGGTAGCCCGTGAGGTTGGTGCGTATCTTGTTCTTGATACCGTTCTGGTCGCTTATGCGCTGGTGGCGGCAGCTGGTCAGGCTCTCGTTAATTACGCGCTTCATCTCCTCTATGAGCGGTTCGCTGTCCTTTTCATAAATAAAGCCGCGGGTGAGGATTTCCGGCCCGCCTATAAGCGAATTGTCCTCATGCGAGAGGGTGATCGCTACGGCTATCATGCCGTCTTCGGCCAGGTGCTTGCGGTCGCGGAGCACGACGCTGCCCACGTCGCCCACGCCGCTGCCGTCCACAAGGACGCGGCCGGCCTGGACGCTGTCTGCAATCTTCACGCTCTTGCGCGTGAGCTCTATTACGGAGCCGTTCTCGGCCACGACGGTGTGGTTGGCCGGTATGCCCATATCCCGGGCGATTTCCGCGTGCTTGCACAGCATGCGGTATTCGCCGTGGACGGGGATGAAGAAACGCGGCTTCGTGAGGGCTATCACCATCTTCTGCTCCTCCTGAGAGGCGTGGCCGGAGACGTGGAGGTCCGTGTGGCGGTCGTATATGACCTCGGCGCCCTTGTGG
This sequence comes from uncultured Oscillospiraceae bacterium, assembly GCA_944385795.1. Taxonomy (GTDB): domain Bacteria; phylum Bacillota; class Clostridia; order Oscillospirales; family Oscillospiraceae; genus Scatomorpha. The sequence continues at coordinate 7,042 of CALWYP010000102.1, forward strand.
AAGAGCTCGTCTATCACCCGGGAAATGGTAGTCTCGTTGCCCGGGATAGCGCTCGCGGAGATAATAATCCTGTCGTTTGCGTCGATGTTAATCTGCTTGTGCTCGTTGAAAGCCATGCGGTAGAGCCCGCTCATCGCTTCGCCCTGGCTGCCGGTGGTGATAATCACGGTGCGGTCCTTGGGCTGGCCCTTTATCTGCGCGAGGTCCATAAGCGCGCCCTCGGGTATGTCCATGTACCCGAGCTCCATGGCCACGCGGATCATATTCTCCATGCTCCTGCCCGTGACGGCGACCTTGCGCTTATACTTGTCGGCGACGTTGATTATCTGCTGTATGCGCTGGACGTTCGAGGCGAAGGTGGTGACGATTATGCGCTTATCGCAGCCCTTGAAGAGCTCGTCGAACTTTTCAGCCACGCGTTTCTCGCTCTCCGTGTGCCCGGGGCGCTCCACATTCGTGGAGTCGGAGAGCAGCGCGAGCACGCCCTGCTTGCCGAGCTGGCCGAGGCGGGCAATGTCCATCATCTCGCCCTGTATGGGCGTCACGTCAATCTTGTAGTCGCCCGTGTGGATGACAACGCCGGCCGGCGTGCGTATGGCCAGCGCCACCGCGTCGGCTATGGAGTGGTTTACATGGATGAACTCGATCTCAAAGCAGCCGAGGCGGAACTTGTCCCCGGCGTTCTTTGTGAACACCTGGGTGTTGTACAGAAGGTCGTGCTCTTCGAGCTTCAGCTCGATAATGCCGGCCGTGAGCGGCGTCGCGTAGATGGGCGCGTCGATATCGCGCATGACATAGGGCAGCGCGCCAATGTGGTCCTCGTGGCCGTGGGTGATAACGATTCCCCTTATGCGCTCCCTGTTCTGCTTCAGGTAGCTGATGTCGGGGATGACAACGTCTACGCCGTAAAGCTCCTCGTCCGGGAAGCCCAGGCCGCAGTCGACGACGAACATATCCTGCCCGTACTCGTAGACGGTGAGATTCTTGCCTATCTCGCCGAGTCCGCCGAGCGGGATGATTTTTAACTTTGCCATTTGTAACTCCTTTTCTGAAGATTTTATGTATACTACGGCTATACTCTAATAACCGCTGAGTCCAAAATTAAAGGGTTTATCACATTTCAACCCGGCCCTCGAGCGCCCTCTGCAAGGTGGCGTCGTCGGCGAATTCAAGGTTGCTGCCCACGGGGATGCCGTAGGCGAGGCGGGTGACTTTGACGCCGAAGGGCTTGATAAGCCGGGAAATATACATGCTGGTGGTTTCGCCCTCAGTGTCGGGGTTGAGGGCCATTATGACCTCGGATACGCCGCCGGCGGCGACGCGGTTGACAAGTTCGGATATTTTCAGGTCGTCGGGGCCGATATGGCTTAACGGCGAAAGCACGCCGTGCAGGACGTGGTAGAGGCCGTTGTACTCACGGCCGCGTTCAATACTTACAACATCGCGCGGCTCGGCGACGACGCATATAGTAGTGTTGTCCCGCTTGCCGCTCGCGCAGATCGGGCAGAGCTCCGCGTCCGTGAGGTTCTGGCACACCTTGCAGGTGTGTACGGTATCGCAGGCGGCGACAATGGCGGCGGCAAAGCTCTCCGCCTCGCCCTTAGGCAGTCCCAGGACATAAAAGGCCAGGCGCTGCGCGCTTTTCTTGCCTATACCCGGGAGCATTGCAAACTTATCTATCAAATTTTCAAGAGCTGCGGGAAAAAACGATGCCATTTATGCTACATTCCTTAACAATTCTTATTATGCCTTAATCTCAGCGGCGGCGCGTATCTCGCTTATTGCCGCCGCGCGGTCCTCCCTGCCGAAGATGGCGTTGCCGGCCACGAGGACCTCCGCACCCGAGTCCGCCACTATGGCGGCCGTCGAGGCGTTCACGCCGCCGTCCACTTCAAGGAGGCAGCCTGGCTTGTACTGGTCAATCAGCGCGCGCACGCCGCGCATTTTGGTAAGTGTCTCGCGCTGGAGGCTCTGCCCGCCGAAGCCAGGCTCAACCGTCATGACTAGGACCATGTCTATATACTCGAGGAAGGGCAATATTATGCTGCCGGGCGTGGACGGCTTCAGCGCCAGCCCGGCGAGCTTGCCGCGCGCATGGACGTCCTTGAGCGATTTTATGACGTCGTAGGGCTCGCCCGCCTCGACGTGGACGGTGACCATGTCCGCCCCGGCGTCGCAGAAGCGGCCGGCGTAAAGCTGCGGCTGCTTTATCATGAGATGCGCGTCAATGAACATGTCCGTGTGCTTCCTGAGGCTTCTCAGCACGGGCAGGCCGACGGTGAGGTTCGGCACGAAGGCCCCGTCCATTACGTCAAAGTGTATCCAATCGGCGCCGGCCGCGCGCACCTGCTCGACCTCGGCGGCGAGGCTGCCAAAATCGGCGGAGAGGACTGAAGGGGCGATCTTGATCATTTCTGCGGAACCTCCGTAACGGCGTACAGGCCGCGCGCGTAAGATGGTACAGGCGGCGGCGCGCGCCCAAGCCTTTTATATAGGGGGCCCGGGGCAGCCCGCTGCGGGCCCCCATCCGCGGCGGGAACGGTATTACGGAATAATTATAACCCAAAATGGCGCGCTTAGCAACACCCCGGGGCAATTTGCGCTCAAACTCGGGGCACTATCGCCGAAGCGGACTTGTAAATGCAGCCCTCGGGCACGACGCCGCGCACGCAGCTCGTGGGGTATACGCTCACTCCCCTGCCGAGCACGCAGCCCGGGTTGAGCACGCTGTTGCAGCCGACCTCGACATAGTCGCCGAGTATGGCGCCGAACTTCTTGAGCCCTGTCTCAATCTGCTCGGGGCCGTTCTTGACTACGACGAGGCTCTTGTCGCTCTTCACATTGCTGGTGATTGAGCCCGCGCCCATGTGGGATTTGTAGCCGAGGATGCTGTCTCCGACGTAATTGTAGTGCGGCGTCTGCACGTTGTCGAAGAGGACAACGTTCTTGAGCTCCACGCTGTTGCCGACGACGCAGTTCTTGCCCACTATGGCGCTGCCGCGGATAAAGGCGCAGTGGCGCACCTCGGCGCCGTGGTCGATGATGCAGGGCGAGCCAATATATGCCGAAGCGAAAACCTTGGCGTCCTTAGCTATCCAGACGCCTTCGGAAGGGTTGTCGTATTCGTCCGCGCTCAGGGCCGGGCCCAGGGCGAGGATGAAGCCCTTTATATCCGCGAGCGCCTCCCAGGGGTAGGTTTTCCCCTCGAAGAGCCCGGCGGCTATGGTGTGGGAAAGGTCCAGCAGATCTTCAATCCTATACATTATTTTACCCTCACAAGGTGCCCGCTTGTACGCATGGCTTCGATTATCTCATCCACCGCTGCCTCGCAGCGCGCGTCAGTCTCGGCCTCGGCCATGACGCGCAGCACGGGCTCGGTACCGCTCTTGCGCAGGAGGACGCGGCCGGTGCCGCCGAGCTCCGCCTCCACCTTCTGCACGCTCTCCTGCACGGCGGCGTCGGCCATCGTGCCGTCCTTATCGTCCACAATCACGTTCTTGAGCACCTGGGGGTATATCGTCACGGGCGCGGCCAGCTTGCTGAGGGGCAGCTTGCTGTCGAGCATAACCTGCATCACCTTGATGGCGGTTATGAGGCCGTCGCCGGTGGTGGCGAACTTGGAGAAAATGATGTGCCCGCTCTGCTCGCCGCCTATGACGTGGCCGTTTGCGCGCATGTTCTCCCAAACGTACTTGTCGCCGACGGCGGTCTTCTCATATTTGATACCAACCTCGTCCAGGGCCTTGTAGAGCCCGAAATTGCTCATGACGGTGGTGACGAGGGTGTTGTTATCGAGCCTGCCGCGCTCGGCCATGTAGCGGGCGCACATATACATAATCTCGTCGCCTGAGACGTAATCGCCATTCTCGTCCACGGCGAGGCAGCGGTCGGCGTCCCCGTCGAAGGCGAAGCCGACGTCGAGGCCGTTGTCCCTGACCAGCTTCTGCAGCGCGGCGATATGCGTTGAGCCACAGTCCACGTTGATGTTCAGCCCGTCCGGCTTGTTGCCTATTACGACGGTGTCCGCGCCCAGGGCGTCGAACACGCTCTTGGCTATCATCCAGGTGCTGCCGTTGGCGCAGTCCAAGCCGACGCGCACGCCCTTGTAGGAGTGCGTGGAGAGGCTTATGAGATAGCCTATGTAGCGGTTGCGTCCCGCCGAGTAGTCTACGGTGCGGCCGATCGCGTCGCCTGTTGCGAGGGGCGGCTCCGGCGCGAGGCCGTCGAGATACGCCTCTATCTCGTCGAGGACGCTCTCTTCCATCTTCTCGCCCTGGGCGTTTATGAGCTTTATGCCGTTGTCGTGATAGGGGTTGTGGCTCGCGCTTATCATAACGCCGCAGTCGAAATCGTCCACGCGCGCGATGTAGCTCACGCTGGGCGTGGTGGTGACGTGGAGCAGGTAGGCGTCCGCGCCGGATCTCATGAGCCCGGCGGAATGGGCGTACTCGAACATATAGCGCGAGCGCCGGGTATCCTTGCCTATGACTATGCGCGCGCGGCGCCCGCGTCCGTAGTACCAGCCGATGAAGCGGCCAATCTTGAAGGCGTGCTCGGCCGTGAGGCCGACGTTGGCTTCGCCGCGGAAGCCGTCAGTTCCAAAATATTTTGACATGTATTGCTGTTCCTCCAATAAACGGACTAGCGGCCCGCACGCGATGCGGGCCGTAGGCCGGGATAAACTTTATGAAAGCTCGCTGGCGGCGTCGTGGTCGAGATATACCTCGACGTCCTCGTGGAGCTGCAAAAGGCTTGCCGGGACGGAAATCGTCGGCTTGCCCTCTATGGTGGCCTTGATAATGCCGGCCTTGCCGGCGCCGAAGGCCATGAGGATAATGCTCTTGGCGAGCATGACGGTATGTATGCCCATAGTGACGGCGTGGGTGGGCACCTCGTCTATGCTGTTGAAAAAGCGCTTGTTCGCCTCGCGGGTGCTCTCGGTGAGCTTGACTATGTGCGTGAGCGAGGTAAAGGGGGTCAGCGGCTCGTTGAAGCCGATGTGGCCGTTGTTGCCAATGCCCAGCAGCTGGAGGTCTATCCCGCCCGCGGCGGCTATGTCGGCGTCGTACTGCTCGGCCTCGGCGTCGTCCTTGACGAAGCCGGAGGGGACGTGGGTGTTCTCGCGCTTTATGTCGATGTGGTCGAAGAGATTGCGGTCCATGAAATAGCGGTAGCTCTGGTCGTGCGTGCCCTCGAGGCCTATATACTCGTCGAGGTTGAAGCTCTTGGCCCTGGCGAAGCTCAGCTTGCCCGCGGCGCAGAGCCTGGCGAGCTCGGCGTAGAGGTCCAGCGGCGTGGAGCCGGTGGCGAGGCCCAAAACGGCCTCGGGCTTGCGGTTAAGGAGCTCCACATAGCGCTCCGCCGCCTTCTTTACAACTTCCTCTTTCGTTCCGACTATAACTTTCATCAAATATTGCTCCTTACAGTATGGCTTTTATGCGCTCCACGGCTTCGCGGGTATTCTCCGCGTCGCCAAAGGCGGTGAGACGGATGAAGCCCTCGCCGCTCGGGCCGAAGCCCGCGCCGGGGGTGGTGACGACGTTGGCCTCGCTCAGCAGGCGGTCAAAGAACTCCCAGCTCCCCTGCCCGCCCGGGGCCCTGAACCATATATACGGCGAATCTGTGCCGCCGTATACCTCCAGGCCGGCCGAGGCCAGGCCCTCGCGTATCACGCGGGCGTTGCCCATATAATAGCTTATCAGCCCGGCGACCTGCTCCTTGCCCTCGGGTGTATACACGGCCTCCGCGGCGCGCTGGATCACATAGGCGGTGCCGTTGAATTTGGTGGACTGGCGGCGCATCCACATGTCGTAGAGGCTCTCGCCTCCGCGCACGAGGGCGCGCGGGATAACCGTCCAGCCGCAGCGGGTGCCCGTGAAGCCCGCGGTCTTGGAGAAGCTGCAAAGCTCGATGGCGCAGGTTTCCGCGCCGGGTATCTCGTAGATGCTCCTGGGGAGCTCGGGGTCGGAGATATACGCGCGGTAGGCGGCGTCGTAGAGTATGACGCTGCCGTGCTCGTTGGCGTAGTCCACCCAGGGCTTGAGCTGCTCCTTGGTGGCGGCGGCGCCGGTCGGGTTGTTCGGGAAGCAGAGGTAGATAAGGTCGGGTACGCGCGCGGGCAGCTCCGGGAAGAAGCCGTTCTCCGCCGTGCAGGTCATATAGACGATGTTCGTCCACTTGCCGCCTATATAGTCCCCGGCCCTTCCGGCCATGGCGTTCGAGTCTATGTATACCGGGTAGACGGGGTCGCACACGGCGACGACGCAGTCTTCAGAAAATATGTCGCCGATATTGCCGCTGTCGGATTTCGCCCCGTCGGAGATAAAAAGCTCGTCTGGCGATATCTTAGCGCCGCGCGGCAGGTAGTCGTTCTCAACTATCGCCTCGCGCAGGAAGCCGTATCCCTCGTAGGGGCCGTAGCCCACGAAGCTCTCCTTCACGCCCAGCTCGCCGGCCGCGCGCCTGAGCGCGTCCACGCAGGCCGCGGGAAGGGGCTGCGTCACGTCGCCTATGCCGAGCTTGATGAGGCGCTTGCCGGGGTTGGCCTCGGAGTAGGCCGCCGTGCGCCGGGCTATCTCCGCGAAGAGGTAGCTCCCGGGCAGTTTCAAGTAGTTCTCGTTGAGTTTGAGCATATTACACCTCTACAGAGTACGTTTCTTCAGATAAAGAGCTCCCCGTCATAGACGGTGACGGCGGGCCCGGTCATATATATAAGGTTCTTGTCCCGGTCCCATTCGATTATGAGTTCGCCGCCGCGCAGCAGGAGCCTGGCGGAGTTCTCGCACCTGCCGTTTACAACCGCCGCCGCGAGCGCCGCCGTAGAGCCCGTGCCGCAGGCCATAGTTTCCCCGCTGCCGCGCTCCCATACGCGCATCTTCAGCGTGTTGCGGTCGATAACCTGGACGAATTCGGTGTTAATTCGTTCCGGGAAAAGCGGGTGGTTCTCAAACAATGGGCCGAGGTTGGGCAGGTCCAGCCAATCGACGTCGTCGACGAACACCACCGCGTGCGGGTTGCCGACGGAGAGCGCCGTGACATTCCAGACGTTGCCGCCGACCTCCATGGGCTGGTCGATAAAGGCTGTGCCGCTCGCCTCGACCGGTATCTTCGCCGGCTCGAACACCGGCGTGCCCATGCAGACGCGCACGCTGTCCACGGCGCCGTTCTCCACATTGAGCCAGAGCGTCTTCACGCCCGCGCCGGTCTCCACGTCTATTACGGTCTTGGCGGTCATGCCGTGCTCGTACACATACTTGGCGACGCAGCGTATGCCGTTGCCGCACATCTCCGCGCGCGAGCCGTCCGCGTTATACATATCCATCAAAAAATCGGCCTTATCCGAGGGGCAGATGCATATAAGCCCGTCGCTGCCCGCGCCGAAGTGCCTGTCCGAGGCCTTGCGGGAAAACTCCGGCCTCTCCTCCGGCGGGAGGTTTTCTTCAAAGCAGTTGACGTAAACATAGTCGTTGCCGCAGCCCTGCATCTTTGTGAACTTCATTACAGTCACTCCCATCTCATGGATACCGCGCATTGCGCTTCATGAAAATATTATATACGAATCCGCCGCTCCATGCAACTAATTTGCTCCGCCTTGCAAAAGAAAGTCTAAAATTGAAAAACGCCCCTCACCCGAGAGGCGTTTTTGCGCTCACGCCGCCTTCAGGTGGCGGAGCAGGGGCTTGGCCAGGAGCGAAATGACCGCGAACTGCACCGGTATCATACCCAGGCACTGGAAGGCGCGCCCCCCGGCGGCGATCAGGGCGAAGAAGTCCGAGCCGTAAAGTATGGATATCCAGAGGGTGTTCAGCAGGAGGCTCAGGCACAGCTCGCGTATCAGCACGCAGGCGAGCACGCGCGCAGGCGCGCTGCGGCGGTGGAGCATGGCCCCGTAGAGCAGGCCGCCCAGGAAGGCGGTGAGGGTGAAGCCCGGGAAGAAGGGCCCGCTCGGGAAAAGCGTCGAGCCGATCAGGTCGGCTATGGCCGCGATAACGCCCGCCGGGAGCGGGCCGTAGAGCAGCCCCGCCGCGGCGACAGGCACGAAGGCGAAACCTATCTTCAGGTTCCATGCGTTTATGGAGAGGAAGCGCGAGAGCACGACCTCCATGGCGATGAGCACGGCGTACTGCGCCATTAGCTTCGGGGTGATTTTTTTCAAAGTAAAGCTCCTTTCGTGACAAATGCCACGAAAGGAGCCGGGACGCCTTGGGTGGCAGCGGATGCGGACAGGCACCGCGGGGGAACCCCTTCGTCCATGGGCGACCTCCCATCCCATGGCACTTAACGCGCATGTCCTACTCTGCGGGAATTTACGAGCCGATTATAGTTTATGACAGGGCCGGTGTCAAGCGCCGGCGCCCGGTTTTACGAAAAAACAAGGTCGGTCAGGCCTTTTTCTTCATGCCCCTCCACACGGCGCGGTAATAGCGCGCGTACATAATGAAGGAGAAGAGCGTCATGGCAATCTGCACGGTGATAAGGGCCGTCTGCGCCGGGCCCGGCATACCGGGGAAGAGCAGCAGCGCGAATATGACGAGATAGGTTACGGCGGTGCAGGCCTTGCCGTACCACATCGCGCCGTCCAGCCGGAAGCCGCGCCGGAGCATGACGAGGCCCATTACGCCCATGAAGCCCTCCTTGACGATATAGAGCGCGAAAACCAGGCGCATCAGCGGGAAATCGAAGGCCAGCGACAGCGCGACGGAAACCATGGTAAGTTTGTCCGCCACCGGGTCTATCAGCTTGCCCCAGTCGGTTATCATGTTGAAGCGCCGGGCTATTTTCCCGTCGAACATGTCCGTGAGCCCGGAGACGGCTATGATCACGGCGGAGTAGGCATGGCCGCCCGGCTCCTCCGCCGTAAAGTAGACGACTAGGTAGACGGGGATAAGGATGAGCCGGAAATAGCTCAAGAGGTTGGGAACGGAGAAGTATTCGCGCAAAATGTCCTTTTTCACTTTGTCACCTGTTTATGAGGGCGTTTACGGCCCCGGCTATGCGCAGCGCGGCCCCGTGCGGGAAATAGCGCTCCATCTGTTTTTTCATTTCTTCCCGGCGGGCCCCGTCCGCGAGCAGCTCGCGGGCAGTCCTGGGTATGGACTCCGTCGGGACGTACACGGCGCAGCCGCGTTCGGTAAGGTATTCGAGGTTCTTCGTCTCGCAGCCCGGCACGGAGTTGACTATGAGCATGGGCAGCCTTTTGGCCATGGCCTCGCTGCTGGTGAGCCCGCCGGGTTTTGAGATTATGAGGTCGGCGGCGTCCATCCACAGCGCGACCTGCCTGGTGTAGCCGACCGCGGTGAGGCGCGGGTAAGCGTCGCGCTCCAGCGCGGAGCGCAGCGCGTCGTTCGTACCGCAAAGCGCGGCCAGGGTCCCGCCCTCGGGCAGCGAGCGGCTGAGCTCCCCGGCCAGCCATTCCATCGGCCCGCAGCCCATCGAGCCGCACATGAGCATGACGAGAGGGCCCTGCCCGGTCACGCCCAGCATATTCCTGGCCGTCTGCCTGTCCAGCTTCTCGCCGTACTCGCGCGTGACGGGGATGCCCGTCTCTATGACCTGCCCTGGCGCCAGGCCGTAGCGGACGAACTCGTCCGTAAGGCCCATGGGGATGCAGTTGTGGTCCAGGCCGCACTCGGCGAAGCCGGGGCTGCAGGTATAGTCCGTGGCGACGTTGACGGCCGGTATTTCGAGCCCTTCCCTGCGGCGCAGGGCGGAGAGCATGAACGAGGAGAAGATATGGACGCTTATGATGGCGTTAAAGCCGCCGCCGGCTATGTACGCGCCGAGGCCCTTGGCCCCGCGCTCGCACTCCACGCGGAAGGCCCTCGCCCCGCCGCGCCGCTCGAACCTGTATCCCATCCCGAAAAGGCTGGGCAGATGACGGTAGACGAAGGTGTGCCCGTGGCTTATGACCTTGCCCTCCACTCCGGGCAGGAACTGGAGCGCGTCCTCTATTACGCACTCCCCTCCGGTCTCCTCCAGGGCCTGGGCTATGGCGCGCGCGGCCGAGGTGTGGCCGCCGCCGGTGCTGCACGTCAACAAAAGGTATCTCATACTTCCTCCCACAGGGAATTTTTATCTAAGTATAATTTATATCCCGTTATTCAACAAATTATCCACTGGCTTCAGGCCCATAGCTCCTCCGGGTACACGCCCTCGGCCGTCAGCCGGGCGAAGGCCGCCGTTACGCTCTCCTTGTCCTCCTTATACGTCACGCCGTACCAGCGGTCGCGGCTCTTGAGCACGCGCACGGTGGCCCTGCCCTCGTCGAGCAGCTCGGTGACTACGCTCGGGAGGAAATACTCGGCCTTCAACGGGTTTTCCCTGAGCGCCCTTTCGAGGAAGGCGGGAAAGCGCTCCCAGGCCTCGTCCATAAACTCGCGTGGGAAGCCCCACAGGTTCATGGATACGGTGGTGTCAAGGGCTATGCTGTGCCAGCTCGCCCCGTTGTCCGAACTCCAGCGCGCGCCGGAGCCGGCCTTTTCTATGCAGGTGCGCTCCGTGACGGAGACAAGGTTGCCGCTGCTGTCCGTCTCGCACACGCCGCGGGCCACGGAGCCGTTTTCCGTAAGCGTATTTCCCAGCAGATATCCCGCCATGCAGAATTCGCCCCTCCCGGCCGAAACGAGATAGTCGTATACGGCCTTGAAGCCCTCGGGGCCATAGCGGTCGTCGGCGTTGATTACGGCGAAGGGCCCGTCCACGGCCGCCCGCGCAGCGAGCACCGCGTGGCAGGTGCCCCAGGGCTTGACGCGGCCTTCCGGCGCTTTGAAGCCCGCGGGCAGGTCGTCCAGGCTCTGGTAGACGTATTTGACATCCATTTTGCGCGAAATGCGCCCGCCCACCTTCTCACGGAAAACCCCGTCCATCTCGGGCTTTATCACAAAGATTACGCTGCCGAAACCGGCGCGGTAGGCGTCGTACACGGAATAATCCAGGATGACCTGGCCGTGGGCGCCGACGCTGTCGAGCTGCTTGAGCCCGCCATAACGGCTCCCCATCCCCGCTGCCATAACGACAAGGGCAGGTTTGTTCATAGTAACACCTCTCTCGAAAAAGCCCCGGAGCGAATCCGGGGCCTGTCTTTTTTTCCTTTAACTATGCCTTATATCCGTTCGGGTTCATGCTCTGCCATTTCCAGGAGCTCGCGCACATGTCGTCCAGATCGTGCTCGGCCTTCCAGCCCAGCTCCCTTTCGGCCTTCGCGGTGTCGGCGTAACAGACGGCAACGTCGCCGGGGCGGCGCGGGTCGATCACATAGGGCAGCGGGCGCCCGCAGGCGCGCTCATAGGCGTGCAGGACGTCGAAGACGCTGTAGCCCCGGCCCGTGCCGAGGTTGCAGACGAAGAGGCCGCAGTTGCCTTCCAGCTTCTCGAGCGCCGCGACGTGGCCGCGCGCGAGGTCGACGACGTGTATATAGTCGCGCACGCCCGTGCCGTCCGGCGTGGGGTAATCGTCGCCGTAAATATGCAGCTTTTCAAGCCTGCCGACGGCGACCTGGGCTATATAGGGCACAAGGTTGTTGGGTATGCCGTTCGGGTCCTCGCCTATGCGCCCGCTCTCGTGCGCCCCTATGGGGTTGAAGTACCTGAGCAGGGCCACGTTCAGGCCGGGGTCGGCGGCGCAGCAGTCGGTGAGTATGCGCTCTATGAAGAGCTTGGTCGTACCGTAGGGGCTGTTCGTGCCGCCTACGGGGAAGTCCTCCTTTATGGGGCTGGTCTCGGGCGTGCCGTATACCGTGGCCGAGGACGAAAAGACGAAGTTCCTGACGCCGCGCTGGCGCATCTCATTGAGGATGACGAGCGTGTTCACCAGGTTGTTGGTGTAATACTCAAGAGGCTTCTTCACGCTCTCTCCAACGGCCTTCAGCCCGGCGAAGTGTACGATTGAATCTATTTCCGGGTGCGACGCAAACACGACCTCGACCTGCGCCGGGTCGCAAAGCTCTGCTTTGTAGAACGGTATGTGTTTG
>CALWYP010000103.1 GCA_944385795.1 uncultured Oscillospiraceae bacterium
CCCCATATTAACTTGGGCCTCGTTGGTGGAGCTGGTAGACGGACTCGAACCCCCGACCTGCTGATTACAAATCAGCTGCTCTACCGACTGAGCTATACCAGCGCAATTACCGGCGACGACTATAATAACAAACGCCCGGTAATTTGTCAAGAGCATTTTTGATTTAAAGTAAAATTATTTTTCGTCCTCGTCCTGGCCGCCCTCGCCGCAGCGCAGGTACATTTCCTCGCACTTGCGCTGCGCCTCTATGAGCGTCTCCAGCGCCGTCTCCACCGCGCGCATAAGCTCGATGTACATCTCTTTATAATTCTCCATCATATCGCCTCCCATATGCAGAGTTTAACCTGATTCAGGTTATAAGTCAATAATCTGTTTCAGGTTATGACATACTGGACTAGGAGGGATGACGATGTACCGCAGACTCAGGGATTTGCGCGAGGACGCCGATTTGACGCAGAAGGAGGTAGCCGCGTATCTGGGCATGTCCCAGACCGGCTACTCCAAGTACGAGACGGGAGAGAACGACATACCGACCCACGCGCTTATCGCCCTTGCGAAATTATACCGCGCCAGCACAGACTATATTTTGGGGCTGACGGATATAAAGCAGCCGAAGAGCTGAGCTCCGAGGCCCGCCGGCCAAAAAAAGAAGGCCCGGCGGGCCTTCTTTTTATTTCACTTTACCCCGTAGAGCAGTTCGCCGTAGGTGGGCATGGGCCAGGCGTCCTCGCCGGTGACGGATTCCATATCGTCGCAGGCGGCGCGCAGCGCGCCCATGACGGCGAGCACCTTGTCGCGCAGGTGGCAGCTCTTGGCGGATATGTCCTTGATGCCTTCGGCGGCTATGAGCGCGTCCTCGAGCTCGCCGGAGAGGGTGTAGGCGGCGTCCATGAGCTGGGTGAGGTAGGTCACCGCGCTGCTCTCGTACCTGGGCCGGCGCTCGGGCAGGAGGGAGCGCTGGGCCTGGGCGCTCTGGGCCAGAGCCATCGTAAACCTGCTGACGGCGGGGAAGATCTCGCGGCGCACCATGGCCAGGGCGGTCTTGCCCTCTATCATGACCAGCTTGCAGTACTCCTCCTGATATACCTCCTGGCGGGCGCGCAGCTCGCTCTCGGAGAAGACCTTGTGGCGGGTGAAGAGCTCTATGTTCCCCGGGTCGGTCAGGTGGGGCAGGGCCTCCGGCGTGGAGCGCAGGTTGTGCAGCCCGCGGCGGGCGGCCTCCGCCACCCAGCTCGGGTCGTAGCCGTTGCCGTTGAAGATAACGCGCTTGTGCTCGTGTATCACGCGGCGTATCAGCGCGTGGAGGGCGGCGTTGAAGTCGCCGGCGCTCTCAAGTTCGTCGGCGAACTGGCGGAGCTCCTCGGCCACGGCGGTGTTTATCGCAATGTTGCACGACGAGATGCTCGCCGAGCTGCCGGGCATACGGAACTCGAACTTCGCGCCGGTGTAGGCGAAGGGGGAGGTGCGGTTGCGGTCGGTGGTGTCCTTCGGGAAGGGGGGCAGGGCGTGGACGCCGACCTTGAAGAGCGTCTTCTCCTTCTGGCCTATGGGCGTGTCGTTCTCAATGGAGTCGAGCACCTCGGTGAGCTCGTCGCCGAGGAACATGCTGATTATCGCCGGGGGCGCCTCCGCCGCGCCGAGGCGGTGGTCGTTGCCCGCGCGGGCGACGGAGATGCGCAGCACGTCCTGATAGTCGTCCGCGGCCTTGATAACCGCGCAGAGGAAAAGCAGGAACTGGGCGTTCTCGCCCGGCGTCTCGCCGGGATCGAAGACGTTTATGCCCGTGTCGGTGGCCAAGGACCAGTTGTTGTGCTTGCCGGAGCCGTTGACGCCGGCGAAGGGCTTCTCGTGCAGCAGGCAGACGAGGCCATGGCGCTTGGCCGCCTTCTGCATGACGTCCATGACCAGCTGGTTGTGGTCGGCGGCTATGTTCGCCGTGTCGTAGATGCAGGCCAGCTCGTGCTGGGCGGGGGCCGCCTCGTTGTGCTCCGTCTTGGCGCAGACGCCGAGCTTCCAGAGCTCTTCGTTTATGTCGCGCATGAAGGCGGCCACGCGGGGCTTGACCGTACCGAAATAGTGGTCGTCCATCTCCTGGCCCTTGGGCGGCTTCGCGCCGAAGAGGGTGCGCCCGGTGTAGATGAGGTCGGCGCGCCTTTCGTACATGTCGCGCTCGACGAGGAAGTACTCCTGCTCCGCGCCCACCATGGGCTGCACGGCCTTGACGTCGCCGTGGCCGAAAAGCCTGAGGACGCGCACGGCCTGGCGGCTCAGCGCCTCCATGCTGCGCAGCAGGGGGGTCTTCTGGTCGAGGGCCTCGCCGCCGTAGGAGCAGAAGGCCGTGGGTATGTACAGCACGCCGTCGCGTATGAAGGCGAAGCTCGTGGGGTCCCAGGCGGTGTAGCCGCGGGCCTCAAAGGTGGCGCGCAGGCCGCCGGAGGGGAAGCTGGAGGCGTCCGGCTCGCCGTGTATCAGCTCCTTGCCGGAGAACTCCATGATAACGCCGCCGCGCCCGTCGGGCTTGATGAAGCTGTCGTGCTTCTCGGCGGTGACGCCCGTCATGGGCTGGAACCAGTGCGTAAAATGCGTCGCGCCCTTCTCGACCGCCCAGTCCCGCATGGCGGCGGCGACGGTCTCGGCCGTGTCCGGCTGGAGGCGGCGGCCGCTCTTGAGCGTCCGCTGCACGGCGGCGTAGGCCTCCTCGGGCAGCCGCTCGCGCATGACGGCGTCGGAGAACACCATGGTACCGAATATGTCCTGTATAGCTGACATTGTCGACCTGCCTTCCGATAAAAAACTTGCGGAATAATTACCTTCGCCAGCTTATACTAAAACGCCGCCTTAGTCAAGAGCCGGGCGGCTATTTTGGAGGAAAGCGGCCCGGGCGCGGCTCAATCCCCGGCGGCGTTTATGTACATTTCCTCGGCCTCGCACTGGGCCTCCGCCAGCCTCTGCCCGGCGAGGGCGTAATTGCCCCCGGCGATATCCTCCAGGGCGTCGGTAATGGCGTTGAAGAGCAGGTGGTAAAGGGCTTCGTAGTCGGGCATGGCGCGCCTCCTCGACAATATAGTGACGTCAGAATGACGTCGTTACAGGCATTGTACCACATACTGAACGTAAAATAAAGCCATAATACATTCAGTATGGAGGAAAATTGATGGCTACACGAAGTCTGACGGTCAGGCTTGACGATGCGCTGCTTGACAAATTGCACGTCGTCGCGGACTATGAAGCGCGCTCAGTGAACGGCCAGGTGCTTATCCTGATACGCGAGTGTGTCAGGCGCTTTGAAGCAGAGCACGGTGAGATAGAAATATCCAGGAAATAGCGAAACCCGCCCAAACAGGGCGGGTTTTGTTGACAGGAGTAGATTAATGTGATACTATCCAATCCCACAAGAGTGGGGGAAGAGGCGCACAGCTAGGCTTAGGCAGGCGGTTTGGAACATCCCTGAAAGGGGGTGGGCCCATGCGGTTGACGTTACATATCGGCGGCTTTACGATCACGATAATCGTCAAAAAGCGCAGGAACCGTCGCTCTGGCAAGTGACGGTTCCTGCTTTGTATTAAGCAGCTAACTTAACTTACAGAGGCCAGACCGCTAAGGCTGCCGCGCCTCTTTCCCTTATATTATATCAGACGGCGGGTTTTTGTCAAGCGCGGGCCGCTTGCATCCCGGGGCGCGGAGTGGTATCATAGCGTCGGAGAGAGACGGGAGAATATTACTCCGGAGGAAGGCGTTATTATGAGAGACTACAAGGCTGAATTTGAAAAGCGCGTGGAGTTCATACGCGCGCAGCTGGCCGGGTCGTGCTGCACCGGCATAGTTTTCGGCAATTCGGGCGGGAAGGATTCGGCGCTCGCCGGCATACTCTGCAAGGCCGCGTGCGAGGACACGGTCGGGATTATCATGCCCTGCTCGAGCCGGCGCAACTACGGCATGGACAAGGACGACGGCCTGGCCCTCGCCGGCCAGTACGGTATCGAGACGCGCACGGTGGACCTCACGCCGGTGCGCGAGGCCGAGCTCGCCGCGCTCGAGGGCGCGGTGAAGCTCACGGACATGGCCGCCGCCAACATCGCCCCCAGGCTGCGCATGGTGACGCTCTACGCGATTGCCCACGCCGAGAACCGGCTCGTGGCCGGGACGGGCAACGCCAGCGAGGCCTACGTCGGCTACTTCACCAAATGGGGCGACGGCGCGCACGACTTCAACCCCATCGCGGACCTCACCGTCACCGAGATATACGAGTTCCTCGAGTACCTGGGCGCCCCGCGCGCGATAATCGACAAGGCGCCCAGCGCCGGGCTCTTCGAGGGCCAGACGGACGAGAAGGAGATGGGCGTGAGCTACGCCGACATCGACGCCTATATGGCGGAGAAGGGCGTCGGCGAGAGGGAGAGGGGCATAATCGAGCGTATGCACCGCGCGAGCGAGCACAAGCGCCGCCCCATTGCCAGATACGGCGGATAATAGAAAACAGAAATACAGCGGGCCGGGAAAAACCGGCCCGCGCGCTTTTTTACAGGGAATTTACCACGCCCACGAAGAGCGGGAGGTTGTTCGGCGTGGTTATGACGAAGATGAAGGGCCGGTCGAGCACAAAGTCGACCTCCTCCTCGGGCGGCGCGGCGGCGCCGGCCATGGACAGCTCCGTGAAGGCCACGGCGGCGACGCCCTCCTCGTCTATGGCGACGCGCGCGTTGTGGCTGGCCTTGGAGACAAAGACGCCGTCCATATCGCACATGGGCGAAAAGTCGCTCGCCACGCCGTCAAAGACGTCCGTGACGCCGAGGGCCTTGAGCCCGCCCGTGAGGTCGATAGAGCTGGTGATGTCGAACTTGGGGATGGAGCTGTTTATGATGAGGAAGGCGCTGTCCGCCCACTCGCCGGGATCGAGCGCCAGCTCCATATAGCTTCCCCCGGCCAGCAGCTCGTCCGCGCCCACGCCCTCGTCGGGCAGGATGAACCACATACTGCCGCCGCTCTCGAGGCCCAGATTGACGGCGGAGAACTCGTCCGCCCAGTAGTAATTGCCGCTGCGGCTCGAACGCATGTACTCCGCCCCGGCGTCGCCCGCCGCGCCGTGGAAGACGCCGCTTGCGGTGTTGCCCGGGTTGAACTCGTCGGCCCACTTGCTGCGGAAATACACCGTCGTGGCCAGGGCGAGGACGGTCTCCGCGTCAAAGCCGCTCCCGGCGGCGGCGTCTTCAAGCAGGCCGCCGGTCTGCTCGTTGAGCCAGGCGCGGTAGGCCGCGTCGTAGCCCTCCGAGCCCATCTCGCCGCTGTAGCTGGAGGCGTAGTAGTTCTCGGCGAGGGCCTCCATCGTCTCCCGGTTGTATTCCATGCCGTCGCGCAGCCATACGCTGGCGGCGAGGACGCTCGCCACCGCCCCGTCGTCGCGGTAGGCGGCGTTCCAGATGTCGGAGGCCGTCACGCGCAGGCCCTCCATGTCCTCCGCGCCAAGCAGCGAGAGTATCTGCGCGCGGCTTTCGCCCTCCGTGAGCTCGGCGAGCATGGCGAGGGCCATGTACACGTTTATGGGCGAGAGCGCGCGGTTTTCGCTCCCCGAGCCGGAGAGGAACTGCGCCGCGCCGCGCGTGAGGTAATCCGCGAGCCCGGCGGCGTGGTTATCCAGGCCCCGGCGCGCGTATACGTCCTGCGACCAGGCGTCGTACTGCGCGGTAAACTCGGCGTCGGCCGCCTCATAGGCCTCCTCGTCGCCGGGGTCGAGCGTATAATACACGCTCTCGTCGGGGTAGGCGGCCATCTCGGGGTACTCCGCCCCGGCTATGGCGTAGCCCTCTATGGCCAGGGGGCTGGCGGCGGGCCAGAGCAGGCAGCCCGCTATAAGCGCCGCGGCCAGCACGGCCGCCGCGGCGGCTATCCAGAGCCTGCGCGGTGCGCGTCTTTCGGTATTCATATTACCTCTCCTTCCTCATTTTCCTCATTCACAGACGCCCGCGCCTAGCGCGGCCCGTCCGCCCTTTAGTCGCAGCGGCGGGCCGGAATGTTCCGGCCCGGGGAGAATTTTCCGCCCGGCGCTTGACAAAAGGGTCTACTTATAGTAGACTATAGCTAAACTACAGCGAGTAGACTAACAGGAGGCGCGGATATGGGAGAGCTTGGACTGGGCGCGATGGAGGCCCGTTTTGCGGACATGATATGGGACAACGAGCCCGTGAGCTCGGCGGAGCTGGTGAAGCTGGCCGCCGCGCAGCTAGGCTGGAAGAAATCGACGACCTACACGGTGCTCAAGCGGCTGAGCCTGCGCGGGCTTTTCAAGAACGAGGGCGGCACGGTGACGAGCCTTGTCTCCCGCGAGGACTACCGCGCGGCGCGCAGCGAGAAATTTGTGGAGGAGGCCTTTTCCGGCTCCCTCCCTGCCTTTGTCACAGCCTTCACCGCCCGCAAGAAGCTGGACGCGAAGGAGATAGACGAGCTGCAAAGGCTGATCGACTCCATGAGGGGGTGAAGGCTTGGGCTTTTTGACGTACAGGCTTCTGCCGCTCATATTGAATATGAGCCTGACGGCCTCGGCCGTGATAGCCGTGGTGCTGCTCGCCCGGCTGCTGCTGCGCCGCGCGCCGCGCTGGTGCTCCTACGCGCTCTGGGCGGCCGTGCTCTTCCGCCTGCTCTGCCCTGTTTCCATCGGCTCGGGCATTTCGCTCTTCAACGCGGTGGACGCGCCGGTCAGCGGGGCCGCGGGCGGGAACGCGCCGGTGACGGTGATAGACTACGTCCCCGTGGACATGGCCCGCAGCCCTCAGCCGGAGGTCATCCTGCCCGATCCGGTGCCCGAGGGCGGCGCGGACTCCGGGACCCCGCAGGCCCCGCAGGCGGCGGCGGAGCCCGCCGCCGGGCGGCTGTGGACGCCGCTTGCGCTGCTCACGCTGCTGTGGTTCTGCGCCGCGGCGTCAATGCTCATGACGGGGCTGCTCAAATACATCTGCCTGCGCGGGGAGCTCTGGCACGCGAAGACGCTTGAAGGGCGCGTGAAGGAGTCGCCGCATATAAGCACGGCCTTCGTGCTGGGCCTCGCGCGGCCCGCCATATACCTGCCCGAGGGGCTGACGGAGCGCGAGAGGGAGTGCGTGCTCGCGCACGAGCGCTGCCATATCCGGCGCGGCGACCATATCATAAAGCCGCTAGCCTATATGGCGCTGTGCGTACACTGGTTCAACCCCCTGGTGTGGCTGGCCTGGGCGCTCGCCATGCGCGACATGGAGGCGAGCTGCGACGAGGCCGCCCTGAAGGCGCTCGGCCGGGACGCGCGGGCCGACTACGCCCAGACGCTTTTGAACCTCGCCACGGGACGGCGCGCGCCCTTCGGCGCGTCCCTGGCCTTCGGCGACGACACGAAGCGGCGCATAAGGGACCTCGCGGCCATGAAGCCCGCAAAGAGATACATAAGCGTCCTGTCGGCCATACTGGCCGCCGCCGTCATCGCCGGCTGCGCGGCCAACCCCACGGGGACGCCCGCGCCGGAGGGGAGCGCCCCCCTGCCCTCGCTGGAAGGGGAGCCGTCCGGCCGCTACGCCTCGCCGGAGGAGTATATGGACGCCGCGGCGGCGGAGCTGGGCGAAACGACGGTGACGCTCGCGCCCGGCGAACTGGTCGAGGCCGGGGTCGCCGGCTCGCGCGCCGAGGCTGAGGGCGCGGTCGCGTCCATACAGGGCCTCGACGGCCGCGGCACGATTGAGGGCTGGCTCTACCGGCGCTGGTACAGCCTCGACGTCCCCGCGGACGAGGTCATGCTCGCGGGCGGCAACATGCGCGACGGCGGCTGGTTCTGCTTCGACGGGGAGCGCCTCGCCATACTGCTCTGCTACCCGGACGGCTCCTACGACGTCCTGGGCGACGTCTGGCTCAGCGAGGGCCTGGGCAGCTATGGCAGCTACTATGAGTACATCTGGGACTGGTACGTCTCGGAGAACGGGCTCGGCGGCGAGTACCCGCCCTATCTCGTGGACTGGACGGCGCGCATAAACGGCGGCGACGGGAGCCTGGGCAACTTCGCGGCCCGCCGCTTCAACGGCGAGGGCTGGTATGCCTATGTGCCCGTGGGCCTGTGGGAGTACGGCGGCAACCCGCTCAGCAGCCATCCGAGCTGGGCCTTCTACTCCGCCTACGGCACGGGCTCCACCGTCCTCGTGGAGCGGCTGGAGGGCGCGGGCGAGCACGCGGAGCGCGTCACCTGGTCGAATGATTACGAGGGACAGTGGTCCTGGTGCGTGGAGGTGCCTGTAAACGGCGAATTCCACTACCTTATAACCGCCAGCTGGGACGAGGGGGCCGTATCCGCGAACGCGTACACTGCCACGGAGCCCGCCGCGGCCGTGGAGATTGCGAACAGCTTCAGCCTCTGGGACGGCGCTTCGGCCGCCGCGGAGGGCGCGGCGCCGGGCCGGGAGGGCGAATACGCCGGCCTCGCGGACTATATGAACGGGGCCGCCGCGCGCGCCTGGGCCGCCAGGCACGGCTCCGAGCCCGGCAACGCGCCGGACGGCGAGGCAGACTTCTGGCTCACGGCGGAGCTCGACGGCCTCGCGCCGGAGGGCACGCTGCAGAGCTATGTCTGGAGCCGTTCGTTTGGTGACGAACAGTATAACGGCATCGTATTTGCCCGGAGCTACGCGGACGGCAGCTGCGACGTGCTCTTCGACGGCACGTTTGAGGACGCCCTCGCGGACCTGGGGGTCGAGTACTACAGCGGCTCGGACGGCGAGCTGCTCTACGACTGGTACGCCGCGGAGAACAACCTTGACGTCCCCCGCGCCGTCATTGAGTACGCGGACGAGATGAACGCGCTCTCCGGCGGCGGGTATGTTCAGTACGAGATGCGGCGCTGCGACGCGCAGGGGCTGTTCTACCTCTACCTGCCGATTGGCCGCTGGACGGAGGACCCCGTCTCCCTTCCGCTGCTGCAATGGGCTTATATCTCCAGCTGGCCGGAGAGCGACGCCAAGGTCCTCGTCGAGCTCGTCCCGGGCGAGGCGGAGGACGCCGTAAGCGAGGGCCGCGACGGGGACTATAACGTCCTCACGCGCACCGTGCCCGCCGGCGGCTGGCACTACGAGGTGAGGGCGCAGTGGACGGACTACATCCTCCACAGCGACAATCCCGACGTGCGCGACGACGGATGCGCCGCGCGGCTCATCCTCGAGAGCTTCACGCCCCTCGCGGAGCTCGCCGAGGGCGAGGATACGCCCATATTCTACCAGGCCATCGGCAACACCGATCGCGATGGCATACGCACCGCGCCGGACGCGGCCGCGGCAAACACGGGGAGACTCCTCGTTGACGAATACGTCGAGGGCATGGCCGTGCGGCCGTCCGGCGGGGAGCTGTGGGTGAAGATACGCCACGAGATAGTCAGCGTCCCCGAGAACGACATAGGCTGGGTGCGCGCCGAATGGCTCCGGCCCTACAACGAGAGCAGCATGTACAACGCCGCGTACCCGCTCTACCTGCGCGAGGGGCGGCATTTCGTGGACGAAAACGGCGAGTACGACCCGGAAAACGACTCGAAGCTCAGCGAGCGCTTCCGCGCCGAATTCACCGAGGCTGACGGCGGCATAGGCCGCGTGGAGGGCCTCGGCGGCTGGACGGGCTACGTCCTCATCGACGACGTCGCGCGGCCGGAGATAGGCAAGAGCATATTCTCCTGAGGGCTCAGCCTAGCCCGACGGCGCGGGTCTCCGCGGACTCCAGCACGGCGTTGAAGTCGGCGGCGAGGTAGCCGAAGACCTCCGGGTCGTCCCGGCGCGTGATCTTGAAGCAGGGTATAGTCTCCGCCCAGCGGCCGGAGGCGCTGTAGAGCGTCACATAGGCCGTCTCGTCGAACATATACAGCGCGTAGGTGGGCAGCAGCTCCGTCACGGAAAGGCGGAGCGAGCTGCCCGCGCTTTTGCGCGGCAGCAGCGCGGCGCGCAGGAAGCGGGCGATATCCTCCACTCTCACGGCGAGCTCGCCCGGGCCGAGGGCGTATTTGCGCGCGACGAGCCGGCCGGCCTCGGAGAACTCCGCCGGGGAGAGCACGACCAGCTCGAGCGAGGAGCCCTCGCGCGCGAGGAAATCCGCGAGCGGGGCGGCGCAGGAGCGCAGGAAACGGTCGGTATAGAGGAACATGGCGCGTATGCTGCGCGCCCCGGCTATTTCGGCGGAGAAATCTATGCTCGCGTAGTTGCGGAAGAACTCGTAGGGCCGGCCGGTTTCCGGCCGGGGCGCGGGCCCGGAAGGGCCGGGCGCGGGCGGGCCTTCCGCGCCGGCGTCCTTGCGCTCGCGGCACAGCAGCGCGAAGCAGAGCGCGCCCGCCAGGGCCGCGCAGGCCAGGGCCGCGGCGGCGCCGGCCAGCGAGAGCGTGAGGCAAACGGCGAAGACGCCGCCGGCGCAGACCAGCGCGGCGAGCGCACGCCAGAGCGTTTGGGAATTCATGGCGTCACCCCCTATAAGAACGGCCCCCGCGGACGCGGGGGCCTGCTGCTTTATACGATGCGCTTGTCGCGCTTCTGGCTGTCGTAATGGGCGTTGAGGAACGGGCGGATAACGTAGTATATCAGCTTGTTCTCAAGGTTGAACATGTAGATCGTGAACGTGGCGGCGAAAGCGCCGGCGAGCAGCAGTACGAGCTTTAAGAGCAGTTTTTTCATGTGCGCCATCCTTTCTTACCAGGCCTCGGAGTCGTCAAAGTCGACGAGCGTCGGGTCGAGCGGCTCCTCGCCCACGACGACGGACATGTAGCTGTTGACGCAGTTGCGCATGTCGCGCCGGGAGATGGTGCGGCAGTCCTCGAGGTCGTGCTCGATGAATATGAAGTAGAAGCCCAGGTCGCGCGCCTGCTCCTCCATCATGGCGTGGACGCCGTTCATGCCCTTGCAGGCGACGTTGTCGTTCATGAGCACCATGTCGCAGTTGAAGCTCTTGGCCCAGTCCCAGACGGCGTTGACGTTGTCCCAGCCGC
>CALWYP010000104.1 GCA_944385795.1 uncultured Oscillospiraceae bacterium
AGGAGGCCGGCGGCAGGGTCGGCGCCTGCGACGGCGGGGAGCTCAGCCTCACCGAGGGCGGCGCGCTCTGCGCGAGCAACGGCGCGCTGCACGCCGCGCTGCTGGAAGCCCTCGCGTGAGAGGCGCCGCAAGAGGGAGGCCCGGGCATGGAAAAAGCTGTGATTCTTGGAATCACAGCTTTTTTGCGTTCACAGTATCATGTCCAGGCCCGTCTGGAGCACCTCGGCGCTCATGGAGCCCCGGGCCCCGGCGATAAGCCGGCCGTCCGCGCTGATAAAATAGGTCTGCGGCAGGGAGTAGGCCCCATAAGTCATTGCGGCGTCCAGCTCGCGGTCAAAGTAGACCGGGAAGGTCCAGCCGCTCTCGGAGACATAGCCCTCGGCGCTCTCCTGCGTCTCCCGCTGGCCGTCGGTCATGTTGACCATGACGAAGCTGACCTCGCCGCCCAGGCGCTCGTAGGCCTCCTGGAAATGCGGCATCTCGCTGCGGCAGGGGCCGCACCAGCTGGCCCAGAAGTTGAGGACCGCCGGTTTGCCGCCGAGCAGCGCGGAGAGCGTCACCTCGTTCCCCGCGGAGTCGTAGACGCTGAAGTCCGGCGCGGGCATGGCCGTGGCCTCTGGCGCGCCCCCGCCCACGGAGGCGCTCTCATGCGCCTCGCTCAGCTGCGGCGCGTCCTGGCCCTGGCTCAGGAACGAATAGCCGGCCAGGCCCGCGGCCATGACCAGCACCAGCGCCGCGGCGGTCAGTATAAGGGATTTGTTTTTCATGGCTTCCTCCTTTGGCGGCGCTCAGCTCAGGGCGGCGAGCAGGCGGCCCAGCTGGCCGGTGGCCATCATTATGCCGACGAGTATAAGCAGCGCGCCGCAGACGGCGTTTATCGCCCTGTAGTGCGCCTTGATCCAGCCGAAAGCGCCCTTGAGCCGGTCAATGAGCACCGCGCTGATGACGAAGGGGATGCCGAGCCCGGCGGAATAGACCAGCAGCAGCGCCATGCCCTCGAGCATGTGCGAGCGCTGCGCGGCCAGCATGAGCGCGCTGCCCAGGAAGGCCCCCACGCAGGGCGTCCAGCCCACGGAGAAGACGGCGCCGAAAATGAGCGCGGGGAAAAAGCCCAGCGGGCGCGGGCCGGCGCCGGGACGGCTCCCGCGCAGGAAGGAGAGGCTGAAAACGCCGAGGTAGGCGAGCCCGAAGAATATGACGGCCGCGCCGGAGACAATGTTGACCAGCGTCTGGTGCCCGCGCAGGAAGGCGCCGGCCGTGCCCGCCAGCGCGCCCATGGCCACAAAGACCAGCGTGAAGCCGAGCACGAAGCCCAGGGCGTTGCGCAGCGTGCGCGCCGCGCCGCCGCTCCCGCCGCCGGCGAAATACGAGACGTATACCGGCAGCATGGGCAGCAGGCAGGGGGATATGAAGGTTATAATGCCCTCTAAGAATGTGATGAGATACTGCATGGCCTGCTCCTCCGGCGGTTGGCGGGGTTCAAGAGGCAATTTGGGCGGGGCAGACCGCTCTGCCTCGCCCGGTTTCCGCGCTGTAAGATTTGGAGGGATGTTTACAGCCCGCTTACCGCCTCTGCAAGCCTATGATACCCGGCCGCGGGGCGGAAAACCGTGACATGGTCACGTTTGGCGGGATTTTCCCGCCGCGGGCCTGCCCGTCCCCCGCGGCTTACATATTACCATGCCGCCGCGCCGGAGTCAACAGCCGCGCCCGGCCGCTCAACTGCGCCTCGGCCGCCTGCGGTAGAGCAGGGCGAAGGCGAGCGCGGCGGCGAAAACGGCGGAGCTGAGGCCGTATTGGAGGAGGGCGGAGCCGGACTCCGCGCCGCCGGACGAGCCCATGCCGGGGAAGCCGCCGGATCCGCCCGGGCCGGAGCCGGGCTCCGCGCCGCCTGACCCGGCCTGGCCGGAGCCCTCGGACGGCGTCCCGCCTTCGGGGCTCTGGGACGCCGCGGGGGCGTCCGCGCCGCCGTCCCCGGCCGGCTCGAAGCCGCCGCCGAAGCCGCCCCCGCCGCCTATATCCATGCTGCCCATGACCTCGAGGTCCAGGTGCGAGGCGTCTATGAGCGCGTCCGAGCCGGACTGCTCCGCGGAGGTCGAGGGTATCGTGCCGTCCAGCTGCCCGCTTATGGATTCGCCGCGGAGCTTCACCAGCTCGTAGAGCGTTTCGACGGCCTCGAGGTACTCGTCGTAGGTGTAGAAGGCGTTCGGGTCGCTCTCGACCAGAGCGTCTATCTGGCTGCGCACGCGGTTATAGAATTCGTCGAAGCCGCCGCCGTTGATATACTCGTCCACGAGCTGGCGCAGGTACTCGTAGTACTGCGCGTGGTAAGCCTCGTCCTCCATCAGCGTGTCGAAGAAGTCCGTGCCGGAAAAGGCGTTGTCTATGGCCTCGTTCACCACGCTTGTGGCGTCGCCGCCGTTCATGCCGCCGAGGGCGAGGTTGTAGTCCCAGGGGATGATGTTGAGCTGCCCGTTGTGCTCGTAGAGGTAGTAGTTGTGCGCCATCATGCCGGAGAGGCTGTCCTCGTTGACCGAAAAGACGTGTACGGCCATGTAGCGCAGCAGGTTGCCGACGTCCATATACGTCTCCAGCTCGCTGCCCTCGGAGATGTGCTTGAGCGCGGTTATGACGCGCTCGTGGTCGGCGTCCGTGGTGCCAGTGACCTCGCCCTCCCAGATGGTCGAATAGCTGTCCGGGTCGTCGTCGGCGTAGTTGAGGTCCGCGCCCCCGCCGCCGAGGGAGAAGCCGCCGAAGCTGAAGCCGCCCATGTCGAAATCGCCCATGTCCGGCATATCCATGCCGCCCGCCGCGAGCATATCTGATCCTCCGTCCGGCTCTTCGGAGGGCTGCGTGAAGCCGAAGCCGCCCATGTCCGGCATATCGGAGGGCGAGAAGCCGCCGGGGCCCATGCCGCCCATGTCGAAATCGCCGCCGATGTTCATGCTGTCGGGTTTGTAGAGCTCGCCGGACTGCGCGCCGTAGTTGCGCAGCATAAAGCTGTCCTCCACGGCCTCGAGCGCGAGGTATACGCCCCAGTACTCGCCGTTGACGGAGATTTTGGCGTAGTTGTAGAGCGAGGCGTCCGCGCCGAAGTAGCGGTACATGTCGTAAATCAGCGCCTCCTTCATGCTCGTGGCGTCGGCGTAATTGTTGTTGAGCACGAGCTTGTCGAGGCCGAAGCAGGTCTGGCCGTCCACATAGTGGTCGAACTCTATCTTAAAGCTGTAGCGGTCTGTCGTGGGGTCGGCGGCGATGGTCGTGAGGCTGGTGTTGCCCTTGGTGCGTATCGCGGCGTTATAAATCGTCTCGCCGTTTATTACCACGTCGCACTCGCAGTACTCCTCCGCCGTGGCGTTGGCGAGCATGTTTTCCCACGCGTCCTCGTCTATGCGTATGTCTATCTCTATTATCTTGTCCGTGTCGAAGAGCTCGCTCTCGTACTCCATAGTGATCCCGCCGTCCCCGGCCAGGGCCGTGAGCCCGCCGGAGAAGGCCGCCGCGCCGAGGCATAGGCAGCAGGCCAGCGCCATGACGGCGGCGGCGATTTTGCCGCTGTGTTTCCAAACGCTCATGGCCTTCCCCCTCAGGCGAGGTATTCGCCGTTGTAGCTGACGAGGGTGGCGCCCTCCACGCCGGGCAGGCGGGAGACGAGGTTCACGAAGGCCGTGGAGGCGTTCTTGGTGCGCAGCTCCGCCGTCAGCTCTATGCCGGAGGCGCTCACGGTCTTGCTCTTTACGTTATAGCCGGCCGTCTCCTTGCCGAGCACGTCCAGCACCGCGCCCTCGGCGCCCTCGTCGGCGCAGCTGAGCACGAGTATATAGGGGTTGGAGCGCACCTTTCGGTTGGCGAAGAGCAGCAGTATTACGCCTATGATGGCGGAGCCCATGACGGCGAGCGGGATCATGCCCGCGCCTATCACTATGCCCACGGCCAGCGACCAGAAGAGGAAGACTATCTCCACGGGCTCCTTTATCGCGGCGCGGAAACGGACAATGGAGAGCGCGCCGACCATGCCGAGGGAGAGCACCACGTTGGAGGTGACGGCCATTATGACCAGCGTCGTCACAAGCGAGAGGCCGACGAGGGTCAGCGCGAAGCCGGTGGAGTACATGACGCCGGTGAGCGTCTTTTTGTATATGAGGAAGATGAAAAGCCCTATGACGAGCGCCGCCGCGAGGCCGATGAGCGTGTCCAGCAGCGAGAACTCGCTCACATTTTCGAGGAAGCTGGATTTGAAGATGTCGTTGAAAGTCATGTCTGTCCTCCTTATAATTTATCCGAAACGGCGGCAGGCGCCGTATTTTGAAAACGCCCCGCGGCGGACGCCCTCGGTTTGCAGCAGGCAGGAGATTATCTCCGGCAGGAAGGCGTCGTACTTTATCTCCAGCACCATGCCTCCGGGGGAGTCCGCCGCCGCGACGTCGCTTATCTCTCCGGGCAGGAAGCCGCGGGCGTATAGGCTCGTGCGTATCCGCGAGTCGAAGGTCACGCGCACGTTCCCCGGCGCGTAGACGTAGGGCTCGCGCATATATGAGACGAGCAGCCTCGGGCGCAGCCGCTGATAGCGCATTTTGCAATAGAGCTCGCGGACGAGCCCCGCCGGGTGCCCCGGCATCCAATCCGTGTCCCCGGCGAGCAGCGCCCTGCACTCGGCTTCGCTCAGCGGCGCGTCCAGCTTGCGGCAGAGGTCGTTGTACTTGAGCTTTTTCTCCAGCGTTATGAAGGAGAGGTCGTCGTTATAATAGCGTATCCTGAACTTCTCGCGCTTCTGCACGCCGTTTATCTTCTCCCGCAGCGCCTTGTCGTCGCAGTTGTCGAAATAAATGCTCCGCACTAGGTAGAGCCCGTCGCCGCGCGCGTGGCCGTCGCGGCCCATGACGGGGCGGAGCCGGGAGCGCAGCGCCATATATTCCGCCGCGCCTATCTGGTACTTGAGCTCGTGCCGGAAGGCACCTGGCAGTTCCATTTGCATCACCTTTCATATAGACGCCCAATTTTACGCGGGCTTTACATTCATATAACGCCCCTATCCTGAAACGTAGCTGAAAAGCCTGTAAACAATTTTTGAATTCCCCGCCTCCGCCGCCGGATCCCGTCGTTATTTGGCCGCCGGGCCACACTTTAGAAATAAATTTGTGCTATCCTGGCGGAGGACAGGCGGGCTTCGGGCCGCGGCGGGCATATCGCGCCGGCCTGCGCGGCGGGCTTTCAGCTTCGTTTCAGCTTTGGGGAATATAATGTACTCTGGTGAATTGTTATGACTATACTGATAATTGAAGACGAGGAACTGCTCTCGGAGTCGCTGCGCGAGCTGCTCTCACAGCGCGGCTTCGCCACCGAGGCGGCTTTCGACGGGCCCACGGGGCTGGAGTACGCGCTCACGGGGCTGTACGACCTCATCGTGCTCGACGTGATGCTCCCGGGCTTCGACGGCTTCGAGCTCGCGCGGCGGCTGAGGTCGAAGCGGGTGGGGACGCCCATACTCATGCTCACGGCGCGCTCCGGGCTCGACGACCGGGTGGAGGGGATGGACGCCGGGGCGGACTATTACCTTGCCAAGCCCTTCGAGGCGCGGGAGCTGCTCGCCTGCGTAAACGCCATGCTGCGCCGCCAGGGAGCGCAGGTGGACGAGCTGAGGTTCGGCGACGCGGCGCTCGACCTCGCCTCGGCGGAGCTGGTGCGCGCGGACAGGCGCATCCGGCTCTCGGCGCGGGAATTCGAGCTGGCGCGCTGCCTTTTCGCGGCCGGCGGGCGCATAGTGAGCAAGGAGACGCTGCTGGTAAAGGTCTGGGGCTGGGAGAGCGAGGCGGTGGAGAACAACGTCGAGGTCTACGTCGGCTTCCTGCGGCGCAAGCTCGCCGCCCTGGGCTCGGCGGTAAAAATAAAGGCCCAGCGCTCGCTGGGCTACCGTCTGGAGGCGGAGTGATGATAAAACGCCTGCGTTTGAAATTTGTGGCCATAAACATGACTCTCGTCACGGCGCTGCTGGGGGTAATACTGGGGCTTGTATACTACTCCACGGCGGCCAACCTGGAGAACGACTCCATAAACCTCCTGCGCAGCGTGGCTATTAACCCGCCGCGGCCCGCCCCGGGCGAGCTGGCCGGGGACGTGCAGCTGCCCTTCTTCGCCGTACAGCTCGGCCCGGACGGCGAGATAGCCGAGGCCTCGGGCGGCTACTTCGACCTCACGGACGCCGGCGCGCTGGAGGCCCTGGTGGACGAGGCGCGCAGCTCGCCGGGGGATATCGGCGTCGTCTCCGGGCGCGCCCTGCGCTTTTACCGCGCCGGCCTGCCAGGGCGCTACGTCGTCGTCTTCGCGGATATTTCGAGCGAGCAGGCCACCCTCGCGGGGCTGACGCGCACCTGCGCCGTCATAGGCGCGCTGGGCTTCCTCGCCTTCCTCGCGCTGAGCGTCGCGCTCTCGCGCTGGGCTGTGCGGCCGGTCGAGAAGGCGTGGCAGGAGCAAAAGGACTTCGTCGCCGCCGCCTCGCACGAGCTGAAGACGCCGCTGGCCGTGATTATGACCAACGCGGAGCTCGCCGCGCCCTCAAAGCAGACCGGATATATACGCTCCGCCGCCGGGCGCATGAAGGCGCTCATAGACCAGCTCCTGACCCTCGCGCGGGCGGAGAACGAGGGCGAAAAGGCCGGGAACGAGACCTGCGACCTGAGCGTGGCCGTGGAAAACGCCGTCATGGAGTTCGAGCCCGTCTGCTTTGAGAACGGCCGCGTCCTCACGAGCGGCATAGAGCCCGGCCTGTGCGCGCGCGGCGGCGAGGCGGAGTTTACCCAGCTCGCCGAGATCCTGCTGGACAACGCGGTCAAGTACTCGCGCCCGGGCGGGAGGATCCGCGTCACGCTCAAGGCCGTCTCCCCGCGCCGCTGCGCCCTCGCCGTCGCCGACGAGGGCGAGCCGTTGGAGGACGGGGAGCTCGCCAATATCTTCAAGCGCTTTTACCGCGCGCCCCAGCATAAGGCCGGCCCGGGCTTCGGCCTCGGCCTCGCCATAGCCGTGAGCATAACTGAGCGCGCGCGGGGGCGCATCCGCTGCGAAAGCGCGGGCGGCTGGAATTCTTTCACGGTGGAGCTGCCTTTGGCCGTGGCGAAGCCGCGCAAAACGTGATAGAATCAGGATATATTTCACTCCGGAAAAGGAAGTGCGGTCATGAAAACAGCCCTGGTGCTCGAGGGCGGCGCTATGCGGGGGATGTTCACCGCCGGCGCGCTGGACGTGTGGATAGACGCGCACATCCGCTTTGACGCCATTATCGGCGTCTCGGCGGGGGCGCTTTTCGGGATAAACTACCCCTCCGGCCAGAGGGGGCGCGCGCTCAGGTACAATTTGAAGTATGTGGGCGACAAACGCTATATGGGCCTCCGCTCGCTGCTCGCCACGGGCAACATCGTCAACGCGGAGTTCGCCTACTACGAGGTCTGCAAGCGCCTGGACGTCTTCGACGAGGCCGCTTTCCGCCGCTCGGGCGTGGACTTCTACGCCGTTGCGACGGAGCTCTCCAGCGGAGGGGCGGAGTACATACGCATTACGGAGCCCATGCGGCAGATGGAGGTCCTGCGCGCCACGGCGGCCCTGCCCTTCGTCTCCAGGCCCGTCGCCATCGCGGGCAGGCTCTACCTCGACGGGGGCGTCGCCGACAGCATCCCGCTCGGCTTCGCGCACTCCCTCGGCTGCGACAGGCTGGCCGCCGTGCTCACGCGCCCGGCGGATTACCGCAAAGCGCCGCCGGGCGGGGCGCTGCGCGCGCTCACGCGCCTGCGCTACGGCAAATATCCGGCCTTTGCGGAGAGTATGGAGCGGCGCTGGGAGATGTATAACCGCGAGGCCGAGGAGGCTTCCAGGGCCGAGGCCGGCGGCGGGCTCTTCGTGCTGCGCCCGTCCGCGCCGCTGGACGTGGCCAGGTTCGAGACGGACCGCGCCAAACTTCAGGCGGCCTACGACGAGGGCGCGCGCCAGGGCGCCGCCGCGCTGCCCGGCCTGAGAAAGTTCCTGGGAGAATAAGGGGAAGCGCTTTTGGCGCTTCCCCCTTGCTTTTATCCCAGAACGATCGCGTTTACGGCTTCGATCAAATCCACCGCCTGGCTGCGCGGGACGTAGCCTACGCTCTCGCCGCCGACGTATGCGAGGCAGCTCCCGCCGTCCGCGCGGTAGAGGCGCAGGCTTATCTCCTCGCCGGTGGCGAGCGTGGCGGAGAGGCCTATCTCCATCGCGCCTGTGGCGGCGTCTTCGGCGAAGCGGCTGACGGTGAGGCTGCTTATGGCCGCCTGGACGTCCGCAAAGTCTATCTGCCCGCCGTCATAGTACCAGCGGGCCTCGTCCGCGCCCTCTTCTTCGCCCTCGGGCGCCGTGGTCGTGAACTCGTAGCTCTCGCCGTCGAGGGTGACGCTGAGGGACGCTATGTCCTCCACATCGGCCGGGAAGAGCCCGTCGTGCCTGAGGTCGTCGTAGGAGCACTCCATGAGGGCCTTGAAGTCCTCGTAGCTTATCTCGTAGATAATCCGGCTCCCGCCCACGCGCAGATAGGCGACGGCGTCCGCGTCCGTGGGCTCTGCCGTCTCCGCGGCCTCTTCGGACTCCTCCGCCTCCATGGCCTCGAGCACCTCGTTCCAGTCCGTGAGCTTATCCTCCGCGCCGCGGGAGAAGGCAATCGTGAAGGACAGTATTTCCGCGTCCTCGCCGCTGGACTCGGGGTAGTCTATCGTGACGCTGAGCTCGGGCTCGTCGAGGCCGGTTTCGGCCAGGTCGGCCTCTGTGGCGTCGTAGGTATAGTAGGCGTCGAGCGCCAGGGAGGAGATATAGCTCACATAGCCGTTGACGCTGTCCGTGTCCAGCGCGCCGGCGGGGGCGTAGTAGACGTCGCCGGCGCGGTAGCTCGGGCCGTCTTCGTCGCGCTCTATCGTGTAAGACTCCGCGCCGGAGAACTCCACGCGCTCCACATCGGCGAAGACGGGGATGGCGTCGTCGAGCATGAGGTCGTCGAGCGTCACCTGATAATACTCCATCGGGTCGTCGTTCACGAGGTAGACCCGGCCGTCGCCGAGGGAGACATAGCGCTGGTAATCCAATTCGCTGTAATTGCCGAGGGCTATCTCGTAGCTTTCGTCCCCGGCGGCGATTTCTATCGTGCAGAGCGGGTCTTCAAGCCCGTATTGGCCGTAGTCCTCGACGTCCTCGATGACAAAGGCGGCCTGCAGGGCCGCAAAGCGGTCCAGCAGCCCATATATGGCTTCGCTATCCACCGGGAAGGCCGCGTCGGCACCGTAGGTCCAGCCGCCGTCGTTGGTGAAGGCGAGGGAGACGGCTTCGCCCTCGCTGTCCGCGTACTCCCAGGCGAGCGACGTGACCTCGTCCACCGGCAGCTCGAAGACCACCTCGCCGCTCTCCGCTATCTGCTCGGAGCGCTCGCGGTAGAGGCTCAGGCCCGCAGCCGCTCCGGCGGTCACGGCGAGCACGCAGCAGAGAGCTATGAGTCTCGTTTTACGTTTCATTTTAAGAGCCTCCTTCTGCGGATAACCACGGCTATGCCCGCGCCGAGGAAAATGAGCGGTATCAGCCCTATCATGACGAATTTCAAGAGCCCGGCGGCGGAGTCGCTTATCGTGAGATAGTTGTAGTTGAGGGATTTGCTCCGTATGCTCATGGCCTCGCTTTCGCCGGTGAGGGAGGACAGCGCGTTCATGGTCAGGTCGTTGTTCGCGCCGGAGGAATAGGCGTTGTAGAGGTCGTTGAGGTAGCCCGAGGAGCTGAACCAGACGATGGCCCCGCCGTCCTCGTACTCGATCTGCACGCCGAGGCTGAAGGGCCCGCCGATGTCGCCCTCCTCGCGCTCGTAGGTCGTCATGTCGTAGCCCGCGAGCTTGCTGAAGGAGGAGCCCGAGGTCTCCAGCAGGCTCGTCACCGCGGCGTCCGTGGAGTTCGTCCCGATTTCAAGGCCGGTTGCGACGGGCATGATGACATAGTAGCCCTCGTCGATCAGCGCCGCCGTTATATCGCTCTCGCACAGGTCGGGCATCAGCGCGGCGGGGCTCGTGAGCGCGTAGTGCGCGCGGTCGCCCACGACGACCACGCCCTCCGCCGGCGTCACGCCGTAGGGCTCGAGGATGGAGTAGAGGTTCGTGAGCGCGGCGCCCTGCACGGGGCCGGCCATGACTAGCAGCTTCCCGCCGCCCGAGACGTAGTCCGAGAGGATTCCGGCCTCTTCCTCTGAGATATCGCTCTGCGGCGCGTAGACGATCAGCGCGTCCGCGTCCTCGGGTATCCCGTCTGTGTTCAGGAGGCTGAGCTCCTCAAGCACGATGTTCTCTTTCTCGAGGTTCTCCGCAAAGGTGGCGGGCAGCTCGCTCTCGCCGTGGCCGGACAGGGCGTAGACGGCGGGCTGGTCGGGGTTCGTGACGTAGTCTATGGCGGAGGTTATCGCGCCCTCGCCGTCGAAGCTGGTGGAGTAGTAATAGGAGTACATGTCCGCCTCGCTGACGTAGATATCCGTGTAGGGTATGTAGCGGCTGCGCTCTCCGCACTCGACGACGAGGGAGTTGTTGTACACCGTGTCGCCCTCGTCTATATACTCCTCGGCGAAGGTGGGATAGACGTCCGGGTTGCGTTTTTCCACCGTGATGCGCTCGGAGAGGCCCTCGTAGCGCTCGAGCAGCTTCCCTATGACGGCGTCCTCCTGGCCGGCCTGGACTATCCAGTATATCGTGACGTCGTCCGCGAGCGCGTTCACCACGCTCTTTGTGTTGCTGGTGACGGAGTAGAGCTTGCTCGCGGAGATGTCGTACTCCGTGGCGCTGGCGGGCAGGGCGGAGACGGCGGCGTTCACGGCGATGAGGATCGCCAGCACCACCGCGGTTATGGCGAGGCTGTACGCGCCGCCGCGGATAGCGCCGCTGGGCTCGAAACGGGGCTTTTTCATCAGTTGTACCTCCTTTTCTCCAGCGACTGCACCGTCAGGAAGAGGAAAAAGCCGGTGACGCTCAGGTAGAATACGACGGCCTTGAGGTCGAAGACGCCGTTGACGAAGACGTAGAAGCGCTCAAAGAGCGAGAGCGCGGCCATTATCTCCGGCAGCAGGCCCTCGAGCGCGTCCCCGTTGACAAGATAGGTTACGGCCACGGCGAAGGCCAGGGCTATTCCCACCCAGTAGCCCAGCGAACCCGAGCCGGTGAGGAATTTTATGATGAGCCCCAGCGCGCAGATAAGCGCGAGCAGGGCGGCGGCGGAGCCGATCGGGCTGGTGGAGACGTACTCCGAAAGGCTGACGGAATAGTAGTTGAAGAGTATGAGCGCTATGCCAACGCCCGCGGCGAGGCCCTGGTTCTCGGTGAGCGAGGAAACGAAGGTCCCCACGGCGAGCAGCGCCGCGCCGAGCAGGAAGAAGGCGAAAATACTGCCGTAGCTCGTGGGCAGGTACACCTCGCCGAAGCGCGAGAAGACGAGCGGGTAGACGCAGATTATGGCCAGCGGCACGAGGTAGAGGCAAATGAGCGCCGCGTACTTGCCCAGCACCACCTCCACCGTGGAGACGGGCAGGGAGTAGAGGAGCTGGTCGGTCTTCTGCCGCCGCTCCTCGGAGAGCACGCGCATGGTGAGTATGGGCACGATGACCACGAATACCAGGCAGCCGAAGCTGAGCACATACTCAAAGTTGCTCACAGCCGCCTGTATGTTGTATAACATGGCCCCAATTCCGACAAAGCAGAGCAAAAAGGCCGCGAATAGCCAGGCTGTCAGTGTGTGGAAATAGCTGCGCAGCTCGTGAGTGAATATGGCGGTCATGCGCTCTCGCCCTCCTTTCCAGGCCCGGATTCCGGCTCCGTGAGCTCGAGGAAGATGTCCTCCAGGCTCGCTTTTTTAACGCCCAGCTCGCAGAGGGCGGCCCCGCTTGCGGCGAAGGCGAGGAAAATCTCCTTCGAGAGCGCGTAGATATCGCCGCCCTCCGCGGCGACGGCGAGGCGGCAGCGCTCCGGGCCATCCGAGACGACCGTGACGCCGGAAACGCCAGGTATGTCCGTGATGAGCGCCTTCGCGCCCGCGGCGTCCGCCTCCGCCGTTACGCTTATTTCCCCCGGCGAGGCGAGCCGCGCCTCGAGCTCGCCGGGCGCGCCGAAGGCGGCGAGCCTGCCGCGGGAGATTATGAGTATCCTGCCGCACATCGCCTGCACCTCGGAGAGGATATGCGAGGATATGAGCACGGTGCGCCTCTCGCCAAGCGAGGCTATGAGCGCGCGTATCTCGAGTATCTGTATGGGGTCGAGGCCGACGGTCGGCTCGTCGAGTATGACCGTGTCCGGCTCGCCCAGCAGCGCCTGGGCAATGCCCACGCGCTGGCGGTAGCCCTTGCTGAGGGCGGAGATGCGCCGGCGGCGCATATCGCCTATGCCCGTCTCCTCGACCACGGCGTCGATCTGCCGTTTCAGTTCCGCGCCGCGCAGGCCCTTGGCCTCGCCGACGAAGCGCAGGAACTCCGCCGGCGTCTCGCCGAGGTAGAGCGGCGGCTGCTCTGGGAGGTAGCCGACGCGCTTTTTGGCCTCGCGCGGGCTCTCGTAGATGTCGTAGCCGGATATCTTCACCGTGCCGGCCGTGGCGGAGAGGCAGCCGGACATAATATTCATGGTGGTCGACTTCCCGGCCCCGTTGGGGCCCAGGAAGCCGTAGACCCCCGCGCCCTCTATCTCGAAGCTGAGATCGTCCACCGCCGTCACCGCGCCGTAGCGCTTTGTGAGGTGTTCAACTTGCAGCATACAATGCCTCCTTAATTATCATTGGCGCGGACATTGTAGCCCGCGAAGCTGAAGCGAAACTGAAAAGGCGGGGGGATACCCCGCCGACGCATGTCACGCCGCCTACCCCTCGTCAAGCATACTCGCGATGGGCACTCCTTAGCCCTTCGCCGGGTCGCTCACCAGGGCGTGGGTGACCGCGCCGATTATCTTGCCGTTTTGAATAATC
>CALWYP010000105.1 GCA_944385795.1 uncultured Oscillospiraceae bacterium
CTCGGCGAAGACGTGGTCCTCCTGGCCGCCCAGGACGCCCAGCTCGCCCTCGACGCTGACGCCGAGCGCGTGCGCGTACTTGACGACCTCGCGGGTGAGCTCTATGTTCTGCTCGAGGGGCAGGGAGCTGCCGTCGATCATGACGGAGGTGTAGCCGCCCTCGATCGCGGCGACGCAGCTGTCGAAATCGCGGCCGTGGTCGAGGTGGAGCACCACGGGGATGGGGGAGTTCTCTCCGTACTTCCTGACGGCGTCGGCGATGCGCTTTGCGCCGACCTTCTTGTCTTCAAGCGTGCCGTTGGCGAAGTCCACGCGGCCGCCCATAAAGGCGTTGGCGAGGTCCGCGCCCTGGAGTATGGCGGGGCTGCGGAAGGTCTCGTGCATTTCAATGACGGCCTTGGCCTGGGCCACGGCGTTGACGTTGAACGCGCCCTGCGCGTAGTTGTACTTTTCGGCGGCCTCCATTAAGGGACGAAGCGGAACGAGCGGCATAATTGTATCCTCCTAATAATGTTCTTTGTTTGTAATTTGGGTTATGGCCGCGGTGCGGTCAGCGGTGGTCCGCGGCGTAGACGAATTCCCCGCCCGAGCAGGCGGCGAGCACGTCGAGCTCCGGCGACAGTACGACGAGGTCCGCGTCCTTGCCGGGGGCTATCTCGCCGCGGCGGAAATACTCGCCTATGAGTTTCGCGGGGTTGGCGGTGAGCAGGCGGAGCACCTTCTCGGGGCCCGCCCCGGTGAAGCGCGCGATGTTCTTGACGGCCTGGGCCAGCGTGAGCGTGCTGCCGGCGCGGATATTCGTGCCGGTTATCATGGCGTCGCCGCCGGTCACCGTCACGTCGTTGACGCCGAGCTTATACGCCCCGTCGGGCAGGCCGGCGGCCTGCATGGCGTCGGTTATGGCGCAGACCCTGTCCCAGCCCTTGCACGCGAGCAGCATGCGCACCGTGCCGGGGTGCAGGTGGCGGCCGTCGCAGATCGCCTCGCAATAGACCGGGCGCTCGAGCACGGCGCCCATGACGGCGGGCCGGTGCTGGTGGAAGAGGCTCATGACGTTGAAGGTGTGCGTGCAGCCCTCCACGCCGGCGTCGATGGCGGCGACGGCCGTCTCGTAATCGGCGTCGGAGTGGCCGATGGCGAGGACGCACTCGCCGCTGATCTTCCCGAGCATGTCCAGCACCCCGGGCACCTCGGGCGCCACGGTCATGTAGCGCACGTTGCCCTTCGCGCGGCGCTGGTAGCGGCGGAAGAGCTCCGCGTCGCCCTCCCGGAGCAGCTCGGGCGGCATCGCGCCCTTGTACTTCTCGCAGAGGAAGGGCCCTTCGAGGTGTATGCCCAGGCACTTCGCCCCGGCGATGGGGTTCTCGATGAAGTCCACGGCGGCGTCGATGGCCCGCTCGGTGGCCTCCACCGTGTCGGTCAGGATACTGGCGAGGAAGCCGGTCACGCCCTGGCTGGCGTAGAAGCGGGAGAGCTTCTCATAGTCCTCGCGGGCCGCGGCGTTTATGTCCACGCCGCAGCCGCCGTGGGTGTGAATGTCGATGAAGCCGGGCGAAAGTATGTTCCCGCGCAGGTCTACGCTTATCGCGCCGCGGCGCTCCAGGCCCGCGCCCACGGCGGCGATGCGGCCGCCGCAGAGCAGCACCTCGGCGTCCTCAAGCGCGCCGCCGGTGAACACCCGCCCGTTTGTGAGCAGGAGCTTCTCCATATCAGAACGGCTGGGCCGAGGCGGTGGAGTTGGCGAAGATGGCCGCGTCGGGGTGGTTCTGCAGCAGGGTCACGGGGAAGGCCGCGCTGACCTCGCCGTAGGCGGCCTGGCGCACCACGCCGCGGTGCCAGTCGCGGAAGACGCCGAGGCGGACGCGGCGCGCGCCCAGGATCTGCTTTATGCCGATCGTGACGGCCTTGTTGGGCATTGCGATTATCGCGCCGCCGCGGTCGCCTATGGCGTTGGCGGTCTTGGTCTCGGGCGTGAGAGTAAGGGTTCGGGTGCCGAGGGCGGCGAACTCCTCGGGGGAGAGCTCCGGCTGCGCCTCGTTGAAGGCGAGGTGGCCGTTGATGCCGATGCCGCCGAAGGCGACGTCCACGCCGCCGAGCTCCTCGATCAGCCTGTCGACCTTGCCCGGGTCGGCGGGGTCGGGGAAGACGCGCTGGCTCTCCGGCATGAGCAGCTCGGGGTCGATCTTGGTGTAGACGTTGTCGCGCATGAAGCCGCGGAAGGAGAGCGGGCTGTCTATGTCTATATAGGTCCCGTCGTCGTTGAGGTACTCGTCCATGTTGATGAACCAGCAGTCCTTCAGGCTTATCCGGTCGCGGTTCACAAGCCTGACGAAGACCGGGTACTGGCCCACGGGGCCCACAGGGCAGATGAAGACGGTCTTCTCCCCCGCCGCGTTGTGCGCCTTTATCGTGTTCACCATTTCAAGCGCGAGCTCATAGAACACCTCCCCGGAGTCGCCGAGGGGGTAGACCGGGATCTTGGAGCCCTTGCCGAGCTCGCTCGCGGGGATTTTGAAGTAGTCCATCTGTAAATTCGTCCTTTCAAGAAATTATCTATATGCGAAGGGGTTTTTACGCCCGCCGGTATCGAGCGCCGCGGCTAAAAGAGGTGCGCCACGCCGAGCTCGCGTATCAGCTCTACAACGTCCTTCGTACGGGCGCAGCCGAATTTACGCAGCAGGCCCTTTATCTGCGTCTTAACGGTGGTGACCTCGACGCAGCGTATCTCCGCTATTTCGCGCACCTTTTTCCCGTCCAGCAGAAGCCGGACGAGGCTGCGCTCTGCGCTGGTGAGCTTACTCACGGAGTTTATGAAAAAGAGCAGGCTCTTTTCCGAACTGCGCAGGCGGGAATATTCCTTGAGCAGGGTGTTCTGTATCTTGGAGTCTATCATCGGCCGGCCGGCGGCGGCGCTCCTGATGTGCATCAGCAGCTCCTCGTCGGAGCAGCCCTTGACTATGTAGTCCACCGCGCCGGCGCCCATGCTGGTGAGTATCATGTTCTCCGTCTCGTGCGCGGTGAGGAAGATTATCAT
>CALWYP010000106.1 GCA_944385795.1 uncultured Oscillospiraceae bacterium
GAAAACCACGGCTGGCCTCGAGTATAGGCTTCCTGGCGGGGAGTGGACGCGCTGCACGGCGAATATGTCCGCGGCCGCCTTCGGCTGGGACGGCGAGGCCGCCGTCATAGAATTCCGTATCCCCGCCGGCGAAACCGCCTACGCGAGCGAGGCCGCGGAGCTCGCCATCCCTGCGCGCCCGGCCGCGCCGGAGCTTGAGCTCGACATGTCCAGCGAGAGCGTGACTGTCGGCGCAGACTACGAGTACAATCTCGGAGAGGGCTGGATTCCCGGCGTCGGCGCGGTAGCGCTTGAGGCGGGGGCGACGCTGAGCGTCCGCGTCCCCGCGGCGGAGAGCTCCTTCCACGGCTTCGAGCAGAGCATAAGCGCCCCGGAGCGCCCGGCGGCCCCCGCAGTCCCGGGGATAGACTACGCCGCCGAGACGGTGAAAACCACGGCTGGCCTCGAGTATAGGCTTCCTGGCGGGGAGTGGACGCGCTGCACGGCGAATATGTCCGCGGCCGCCTTCGGCTGGGACGGCGAGGCCGCCGTCATAGAATTCCGCACCCCCGCCAACGAAACCGCCTACGCGAGCGAGATCGCGGAGCTCGCCATCCCGGCGCGCCCGGCCGCGCCGGAGGGCGTGCGCGGCGGCTCCGGCCGCATCAGCGGCGTGAACGAAGGAATGGAGTACCGCCCCGAGGACGAGGCCGCCTGGACGCGCTTTGAAGGCGGCAGCGAGAGCGGCCTTTCCGCCGGGAATTACCTGGTGCGGTACGCCGCGACTGACAGCGCCTTCGCAAGCGAGAGCGTTACCGTGAGCGTGAGCAGCGCAGGGAACCCGCCCGACCCGACGTATAAGCCCATAGTAGACGAGGGCGAGGGAGGAGAAGTTGGCGTGGAGCCTGAGCGCCCTGAGCCTGGAGACACCGTGATTATCTGCCCTGAGCCCGAAGACGGTTACGAGACGGACGATGTAACCGTCACCGACAAGGACGGCGGCGAGGTCGAGGTCAGGCCCAGGCCCGACGGCAGCTTTGAATTCACCCAGCCGGAGGGCGCGGTACATATCAGCGTGACCTTCAGGCCCGCGGACGGGCTTCCATTCGAGGACGTTAAACCCGGGGACTGGTTCTATGGCAGCGTGGATTACGTCTATAGGAACGGGCTCATGGACGGCGTGAGCGGCGCTCTCTTCGCCCCGGACGGGCCTATGACCCGGGCCATGGTCTGGGCAATCCTCGCGCGCATGGACGGCGAGGAAATAACCGGCTCGGATTGGATTGAGGACGCGCGCGCCTGGGCCGTGGCCTCTGGCGTGAGCGACGGCACAGACCCGAACGGGCTCGTGACGCGCGAACAGCTCGCCACAATGCTTTGGCGCTATGCGGGAGAGCCGGAGGCGGCGGCGCCGCTCGACGCCTTTGGCGACGCGGCCAGCGTCAGCAGCTGGGCGCGGGACGGTATGTCCTGGGCAACCGGCCAGGGGATGATCACCGGACTTGACGGCGGGCGCCTGGCCCCGCAGGGCAGCGCCACGCGCGCCCAGGCGGCGGCTATGCTTGCAAGGTTCGCTGAAACGCTTTAAAAAATGAATTGAGCTGGCTGAATTTCAGCCAGCTCAGTTTTATGCCCTGTTGAGTATTTTTGAAAGGGGCCTTACGAGGGTCGGAAGGATTATGCCGTAGACGACGGACTTGCCGGCGCAGAGCGCGAGCCGCAGGGCCAGGGTGCCAAACACAAACGCGGCGGAATAGTAGCCGTAGAGCTTGCTGTCCACATATAGCGCCAATGTGTTTAAAAGCGTTATGGCCAGCTCGCTTGCGAGGATGATGAATATCAGCCGGCCGCCGCTTAGCTGGTAAGCCCTGCGCTTCGCGCAGGCTCCTACCATGAAGCCGCAGACTATATACGGCAGAATCCACAGCGGCGTCGTGACCGTGATACCGTAGCCGGAGAAGAGCACCTGGTATATGAACGTGCCGAGCCCGCCTATTATCATACCGTTTGCAGGCCCGAAGAGCAGCGCGCCTATATGTACGGGGACGCTCTCGAACGTGACCTTGAGGTTGCCGCCGAGCTGGAGCGCGATGGCGGCGAGGACGGTACACATGGCGACCAGCATGGCGTTTAGGGCCAGCTGACGGGTTGAAAATCTGCTTTTTTTCATAATAAAGCTCCTTTCGTGACTGCGCCACGAAGGGAGCTTTTGGCTTACCTCTTGTGGCAGCGGATGCGGCCGGGCATCGCGGTTCCCCTTCGTCCGCGGGCGACCGCCCATCCCGCGGCACTTGACGCGCACGGCCTACTCTGACACGGCTATTTACTTATGAACCTGTGCGCGGCGCGGAAGAGCATCCCGCCCGCGGCGTTGCCAATAGTTATCAACAATACGGCGATTACGGCGTCCATGCTCCAGCCCGAGAGCCAGAAGTAGAACATATCCGCCACACAGTGCTCCGTCCCGGCGAGGATGAAGACCATAACGCCGAAGAAGAGCGAGAGATACTTGCCGAGCTCGTGTGGGTTGTTCTTGAAACCCTCCACGGCTATATAGATGAAGATATTGCACAGCGCGCCGAGCAAAAAGAGGCTCAGGAGCGAATCGTCCAGCTTCACGGCGCAGAGCCCGGCGGCCTTGGCGGCGATGACGTCTATGCGGCTCAGCTTCACGATAAGCGCGGTCATGCCCGTGCCGACAAGGTTGCCGAGCCAGATGAGGGGCAGGGCGAGACTGTAGCTTTTCCCATGCTCGAGCGCGTAGCAGACCTTGCCTGTGAAGAGGTTGAGGCCGAAGGTGCAGACGGTGAACAGCCCTATAGTAAAGAGCGCCGCGCCTATAATGCGGTTTTCCAGCGAGAGGAATACCGCCCCGCCGAAGCCTATGCTCATACCGGCGAGTACGCCGGAAGCGAAGGTTTTGAGCGCTTTCACTCTGCCAGCCTTTCCGCCGCCTCTATGACGTGGCTGCACAGCACGGCGGTCGTGACCGCGCCGACGCCGGCGGGGACTGGCGTTATGGCCCTCACCAGCGGCTCGACGGCCTCAAAGTCCACGTCGCCCACCAGGGAGCCGTCCGGCGCCTCGTTTATGCCGACGTCGATCACTATCTGGCCCGGATTTACAAAGTCCGGCGTCACCGTCCCGGCGTGCCCCGCGGCGGCGACGAGGATTTCGGCCTCGCGGCAGAGGGTGGGCATGTCCACCGTCCTTGTGTGGCACATGGCCACCGTGGCGTTGGCGCGCATGAGCAGCATTGAAACGGGGCGGCCGATTACAAGGCTGCGGCCTATTACGGCGGCGCGCTTGCCAGCCGGGTCATAGCCGTAAAATTTGAGTATCTCCATGACCGACTGCGCCGTGCAGGGCGCGAAGCCTTTTCCGGAGCCGGAAAACACGCCCGAGAGCGAACGCTCCGTCATGCAGTCTACGTCTTTGCGCACATCCAGCGCCTCGCAGATCTCGGCCTCGTCAAAATGCTTGGGCAGGGGCCGGAACATGAGGCAGCCGTGGATGCCATCGTCGCGGTTTATCTCGTCTATGACGCGAAGCAGCTCGTCCTGCGTTGCGTCCGCGGGCAACACATAGTGCTTCACCGAGATGCCGACCTTCTCGCAGCGCTTCACGGCGCCGCGCTCGTAGGCGACGTCGTCCGGCCTCTCGCCGACGCGGACTATGGCGAGCGCCGGCTCGAAGCCGCGCGCCTTGAGCGCGTTAGCGCGCTCTATGAGCTGCCCGGTTATGGCGTTTGCCGCCGGCGCACCCTTTAGTATCTCTGCCATCAGCTCAGCACCCCACTTACTTTTTCGTATATCTCTTCGGCTGTTTGCGTGCATTTTGTGAGCAAACTGCCCGTTTCCGCGTTCATTTTATCTGCCGCGTCCCGGTCCGCCATACTCTTCGTATTCACAAACACGTTGAGCGCGGCGGCTTCGCAGGCGGCGCGGGCCATCGCCGCGGCGCAGCCTGCGTCGGAGACGGCGAGGGCGCTGCCCTTGGCCGCGTACTCTGCTATCAGCTCCAGCGCCTTTACGCATAGGCGCATTATCTCGAGCGGCGGCTGAACGGCCGCGAGCAGCGCCGCCTCCATGACCTCCGCGCGCGCGGGGTCATCCTTCGGTATGCCGTAAGCCCGGCTCAGCGGCCCGAAGGCCTCCGCGTCCGCGTCTATGAGCGCGAGGAACTCCGCGCGGAGCTCTTCCGCCTTTTCGTTGAGAGCTTTTATGTCTTTCTCAACGTCCGCGTACTTCTTCTTGCCTATGGTGAGGTTCCCCACCATGTTCCCGAGCGCGACGCCCACGGCTCCGCAGAGCGCCGCCGCGCCCCCGCCGCCCGGCGCCGGGGCTTTGGAGGCCAGCGTTT
>CALWYP010000107.1 GCA_944385795.1 uncultured Oscillospiraceae bacterium
CAGGGAATATTTTGAGGCAGAATAGCTTTCGCGCCCCGGAGGACCGGGGCGCGTCTGCTTTTAAAGCTCAAGGGACATGAGCGCTTCAGTTACTTTCTCAAACTCGAGCGCGTGGCTGGCCTTTACCAGCACGGTGTCGCCCGGGCGCAGGTAGCGGGGCAGGGCGGCGATGAGCGCGTCGCGCGTTTCAAAGTGTTCGCCGCCCATGGCCCGGGCGGCCTCGCCGGCGGTGAGCAGCAGCGCGCCGAGGCCCAGGGCCTTCGCGCCGACCTCGCGGTGCATCTCCTCGCTGCCCGGGCCGAGGTTGAGCATGTCGCCGAGCACGCAGACCAGCCGGCCGGGCAGGTCGGCGGCGGACTCGATCGCAAGGGAGGCGGAGTCCGGGGTGGAGTTGTAGCAGTCGTCGACTATTGTCAGCGACGGCGTCTTGAGCACCCGCGTGCGGTGGCCGACGGGCGAATACTTGGAGAGCCCGGCCGCGATTTCGGCGTCGGTAAGGCCGAGCTCCATGCCGACCGACGCGGCGGCGAGCGCGGCGAAGACCAGCTGGCGGCCGAAGGCGGGGATGCGGGCGCGTATGCGCCGCCCGCCGCGGACTATGTCGAAGCCGACGCCGCCGTCCGGAAGCAGCTCAAAGCCCCCGGCGTTCACGTCGCCGCGCCCGGCGGCGCTGTAGCTCAGCCGCCGCTGTACGGGGCGCAGCCCGGCGAGCTTTTCGTCGTCGCCGTTCAATACTACGAGCGCGCCGGGGCGCATCTCGTCCAGGAGCTCCGTCTTGGCCTTGAGCACGCCGTCCAGGTCGTGCAGGGAATTGAGGTGGGAACGGCCTATGAGGGTGTAGACCGCTATGTCCGGCTCCGCCATGCGGCCGAGGCGGGACATCTCGCCAAAGTCGCTGATGCCGAGCTCGATTACCGCCGCGCCATAGCTGCCGTCAAGGCGGAAGAGCGTCAGCGGCACGCCGAGCTCGTTGTTGAGGTTGCCCTCGGTGTAGAGCGTCTTGTAGCGCTCGGAGAGGACGCGCGCGGTCATCTCCTTGGTGGTCGTCTTGCCGGAGCTGCCCACAATGCCCACGACGGGGCCGGGGAAGCGGCGGCG
The DNA here is from genome assembly GCA_944385795.1 of uncultured Oscillospiraceae bacterium. Classification (GTDB taxonomy): domain Bacteria; phylum Bacillota; class Clostridia; order Oscillospirales; family Oscillospiraceae; genus Scatomorpha. Next base: position 1,099 of record CALWYP010000107.1, read on the forward strand.
CACCTCGCGCGCGAGCGCGGCCATGGCCGCGGGCACGTCCGGGACCGTTATGACGGGGCCGCCGGCGCCTTCCGGCGCGCGCGCGGCGAGGCAGACGGGGCTGCCCTTGGCCAGGGCGGAGGCTATGTAGGCGTGGCCGTCCGTGCGCTCGCCCTTGAGCGCGCAGAACATCAGGCCCTCGCCGGCGGCGCGGCTGTCTATAACCGCGCCCGTGACGGGCCTATCCCCGCCGCCGCCGTGCAGCTCTCCGCCAGTTATCCCCGCTATATCTTTTACCGTGAAGCCGGTCATATGTTTTCCTCCTCAAAGGCCAGGTCAATAATCCTCTGGCACAGCTCTTCGTAGCTTATCCCCGCCGCCGCGGCCTCCTGCGGCGCCAGGCTGGTGGGCGTCATTCCGGGCAGGGCGTTGAATTCGAGGAACCAGAAGCGCCCGGCGCCGTCCATTATGAAGTCTGCGCGGGCCAGCCCCTTTAAATTGAACGACGCGTAAAGCGCCTCGGAAACAGAGGCCAGCTCCCGCTCGGCCTCCGCCGGTATTGGCGCGGGGGAGAGCTCCGCCGCCGCGCCGGGGACATACTTGCTCTCATAGTCGTAAAAGCCCGAGCGCGGGGCGATTTCTATGCTGGGCAGGGCCTTGCCGCCGAGCACGGAGCACTGTATCTCGCGCCCGGCTATGTAGTCCTCGGCCAGGGCGCGGCCGCCCCGCGCGGCCGCCTCCAGCGCGGGCGCGAGGGCCTCGCGCTCCCTGACGACAGAGACGCCCAGGCTGGAGCCCGAGGCGGCGGGCTTGACGACGCAGGGGAGGCGCACCGCGTCCGCCGCGCCGGCGGGCCAGGGGCCCGGGAAGCAGAGCCAGTCCGCCGTGCGCACGCCGAGCGAGCGAGCGGCGAGCTTGGAGAGGTTTTTGTCCATTGCCAGGGCGCAGGCGGCGGAGCCGCTGCCGGTAAAGCGTATGCCGAGCAGCTCAAAGGCGGCCTGGACGCGCCCGTCCTCGCCGCAGCCGCCGTGCAGGGCGTTGAAGACTATGTCCGCGCCGGAGCACAGCTCCAGCACTCCCTCGCCGAACAGGCCCTTCGAGCGGCCCCCGCGGGAGGCGCGCAGGGCCTCCAGGTCCGGGCCGGCGGCGGGTATGCAGCCCCCGCCGGGCAGGGGCAGGGCGTAGGCGGCCTCGGGCGGCCCGTCTAGGCCGAGATACATGTCTACCAGCGCAGCGCGGTGGCCGAGCGCCCGCAGCGCCGCGCATATCCTGCGCCCGCTGGAGAGCGAGACGTCGCGTTCAGGCGAGAAACCGCCGCAGAGCACGGCTACTTTCATGTAATCACCCCTCGCTTAGGATTATATGATAGCACAGCGCGGGTGTGAATGCAAAGGCTGTATTTATTTGCGTTGGATAATTGCCAATGCGGCGCGGCTATGCTATAATCAGAAAGATAGCTGGAAAAAGGGGACGGTTGACCAATGAACTATGTAGTGGTGGACTTGGAGTGGAACCAGGCGATGAGCTCGAAGTCCTCCGTCTTTAACAAGCTGCCCATACATCTGCGCGGCGAAATTATCCAGATAGGCGCGGTCAAGCTGAACGCTGACATGAGCCCCGGCGACGAGTTCCAGATCGACGTAAAGCCCGTCTGGTTCAAGCGTATGCACTACAAGGTCAAGAAGCTCACCGGCTTCGACAAGGAAAGGCTCAGCCACGGCGCGCCCTTTGCCGAGGCCTTCGCCCAGTTCCGCGAGTGGTGCGGCGAGGACGCGACCTTCCTCACCTGGGGCTTCGACGACCAGGGCATAATGGAGCAGAACATCATCATCCACGACCTCGACTGGGACTGGATAGCCGGATGGGTGAACCTTCAGCTCATATATAACTTGCAGACCGGCGGCGACAAGAACCAGAAGAGCCTTCAGACGGCGATGGAGCACTTCGGGATAGAGCAGACCCGCGTGGCGCACGACGCCCTGGGCGACGCCTACAACACTGCCCTCGTCTGCTCGCGCCTCGACATGGCCTCCGGCCTCGCCCAGTACGCCGAGGCCCCGGAGATACTCGCCCGCCGCACGCCGAAGGCGGAAAAACAGCATGTGGACGGCCCGGAGCCCATAGCCCACGCCGCGCGCGGCGGCTACGCCTCCAAGGGCGACGCCTTTGCGGACAAGGAGCTGTCGGAGCCGCACTGCCCGCTCTGCGGAGCGGCCCTGGAGTTCTCCAAGTGGGTGAACCAGGGCGACCACAGGTATATGAACCTTGCCGAATGTCCCGCAGACGGCAAGCTGCTGCTGCGCATACGCTTCAAGCGGCAGCCCGACGGCGGCTACTCCGCCGCCTGCCTGGCCTACAGGGCGGACGAGCAGATGCAGGCGTATTACGCGGCGAAGGCCGCTCAGCCCAGGAGCCGCGGACGCAGAAGGCGCAAGAAAAAAGCGAATACTTAAAGCGTTAATCCTGATAATAATAGAATAATTATAGAGAAACAACGGGAGAGAGAGGCATGAATATAGTTCTTGTCGGCGCGGGCCGTATGGGCAGGGAGATCGCCTTCAGGCTTGCGGACGAGGGCCATGACGTAACTGTCGTGGAAAACGACGCGGCCTGCCTTGAGCAAGTTGCCAACAGCGTGGACGTAATGACCCTGGAGGGCAACGGCGCGGACTACTCCGTGCTCAGCCAGGCGGGCGTGAGCGACGCGGACCTGCTCATAGCGGTTACAAACGACGACGCGGTGAACATGCTCTGCTGCCTTACTGGCAAGAAGCTGGGCGTGAAGAACACGGTCGCCCGCGTGCGCACCATGGAGTATTTCCGGCAGATGGTCTTCCTGAAGGACGAGCTGGGCCTGTCGCTGGTGCTGAACCCGGAGCAGGCCGCCGCGGCGGAGATATCGCGCATACTGCGCTTCCCCTCGGCCGCGAAGGTGGACTCCTTTGCCAAGGGACGCGCGGAGATGGTCGAGCACACCGTCAGCAATGGCTCGCCCCTCTGCGGGCTCAGGCTTGAAAAACTGCGCGGCAAGCTCGCCAGCGGCCTGCTTATCGCCGTGGTCGAGCGCGGGGAGCAGGTATTCATTCCACGCGGCGACTTCACCATACGCGAGGGCGACGTCATCCATGTCGTGGGCTCGCCAAACGCGATAAGCGGCTTCTTCAAGGAGATAGGCGCGTACAAGCGCAGCGTGCGCAGCGCGATGCTGCTCGGCGGCGGGCGTATTTCCCTCTACCTCGGCACATACCTGCTGGGCGCGGGCATCAAGGTCAAGATAGTCGAGCGCAGCGCCGAGCACTGCGAGATGCTCAAGGAGATACTGCCCAAGGCGGAGATACTCCTTGGCGACGGCACCGACCCGAACGTGCTTATAGAGGAGGGCATACGCAGCACCGACGCCTTTGTGGCCCTCACCGGCAGCGACCAGGACAACATCATAACCGGCATGTTCGCCCAGCGCGAGGGCGTCGGCAAGGTCGTCGTCAAGGTAAACGAGGACAGCTTCCGCCTCATGGCCGGCGACGCCAAGCTCGACAGCTTCGTGCTGCCAAAGAACAGCGCCGCGGAGATAGTCGTGAGCTATGTGCGCGCCGTGCAGCATTCGCTGGACACCGTGGGCATAGAGTCCCTGCACGACATAGCCTACGGCAAGGCCGAGGTGCTGGAGTTCTCAATAAACGGCGACGCGCCGAACCTGGGCGTCCCGATAAAGGACCTCGATATACGCCGCGACACCCTCATAGCCGCCATTATACGCGACAACCACTGCATTATCCCCGGCGGCAGCGACACTATGGAGAAGCACGACACTGTCATCGCCGTGACGACCAAGTTCGGCATGAAGGGCTTTGAGGACATTTTTGAGGGCTGAAGATGAACTATCCGATCATAGCCAAAATCCTCGGCAGGGTCATGGGCCTGGAGGCCGTGCTGATGGTGCCGAGCATGATAACGGCGCTGTGCTACGGCGAAAGCCTGCTCTGGTATGCCGAGACGGCGGCGATCGCCGCCGCGCTGGCCCTGCTGCTGAACCTCCCGAAGGTAAAATACAAGGACTTCTACGCGCGCGAGGGCTTCGTCTCCGTCGCGCTGGCCTGGGTGCTCATGAGCGCCGTGGGCGCGCTGCCCTTCGTATTCTCCGGGGAGATACCGAGCTATACCGACGCCTTCTTTGAGATAGTCTCCGGCTTCACCACTACGGGCTCCACCATACTCACCAGCATAGAGCCCATGAGCAAGGGCCTGCTTTTGTGGCGCAGCCTTTCGCACTGGATAGGCGGCATGGGCGTGCTGGTGTTCATCATGGCCGTGTTGCCCATGAGCGAGGACCGCAGCATGTATATCATGCGCGCCGAGGTGCCTGGCACTACCTTTGGCAAGCTCGTGCCCAGGATCCGCACCTCCAGCGCCATAACCTACCTCATTTATATCGTGCTGACGGTCATACTTATCATCCTGCTCTGCGCCGGCGGTATGCCCTTCTTCGACTCCGTCAACCACGCAATGGCTACGGCCGGCACGGGCGGCTTCTCGGTGAGGACCCTCTCCATCGGCTACTATGACAGCCTGTATATAGACGTCGTGGTCAGCATATTCATGCTGCTGTTCGGCGTGAACTTCTCCATATACTTCCTGCTGCTTGTCCGCAGGTTCAAGGACGCCCTGACGGACAGCGAGTTCCTGGGCTACTTCGGGATAGCGCTGGGGGCGGCCGTGCTCATTGCCCTGGACATCTGGGACGAATACGGCGGCTTCTGGAACGCCTTCAGGTACTCGCTCTTCCAAGTCTCGTCCCTGATGACGACGACGGGCTTCGCCACGGCGGACTTCACGCTATGGCCCGCCTTTTCAAAGAGCATTTTGATACTGGTGATGCTGATAGGCGCCAGCGCCGGCAGCACCGGCGGCGGGCTGAAGGTCTCGCGCGTCATAATCTTCTTCAAGAGCGCGGCGCAGGAGATAGGCAAGCAGCTCAACCCGCGGCGCACTACGAACGTGCGCGTCAACGGCAAGACCCTGCCCGCGGCGACGCTGCACAACACACTGGTGTTTATAGGGCTCTATTTCCTGCTGACCTTTGTCATAGTCGCGGTGGTCAGCCTGGACGGCTACGACTTTGAGACTACTTTCGCCTCGGTGGTCAGCTGCATGTCGAACGTCGGCCCGGGCCTGGGCCCCGCCGGCCCCATGGGCAGCTACGACATCTTCTCCGACCTCTCCAAGTGGTTCCTGAGCTTCGCCATGCTCGCCGGCCGGCTGGAGATTTTCCCGATGCTCATCCTCTTCGCCCCCGCGACCTGGAAAAGGAAATAATTTAAGCCGCCCCGGCAGCCCGGGGCGGCTTTTCATATGTAATTCACAGGAAATTCTGCACCAGCACCAGCAATATTACGCCGGGTATGCCGAGCACGCCGGCTACCAGGGCGGTCACGGCGTTGACGCCGAGCGAAAAGCCGAAGAAACCGCCGATGAAGTTGAAGACGAAGAGCAGCACGATGCCGCTCGCCATATTCAGCAGCAGCCGGAAGATGAGCTTGAGCGGCAGGCGCAGTATCGTCAGCAGCAGCCAGAGCAGCAGGACGCAGACGGCGATTACGACGATGGCGGCGACGGATTCGGGTATGGCTATGGGCATATTTACCTCCTATTGGCTCAGCGCTTTTACGGCGCGGTAGGCGCAGTTATATTTGCTTTGAAGCGCGCTTATTTCATATATGCAGGTCTCGAGCACGGCGGGGTCGGTTACGGCGTTGAAGCGGCTGTAGGTTTCGCCGAGGAGCAGCCGGACGTCGGCGAGCTCCGCCTTGGCGGCCTCCAGCTCCGCCAGGCGCGCCCGTTTTTGCTTCCGTTTGGACAAAGTAAATCACCTCGTCCATATTTTATTCAGATCCCGCGCGTTTTAAACAGGCATAAGACGCCGCGGGATGGAAAGATGTTCCGCGCATTTCCGCCCGCGCCCTGCGCAAAATAGTACCGACGCGGCAGAGACGGCGGAGCCGAGAAAGAGAAAAAGCTCAAGGCCGGTGCCGGACGCGCGAAAGCGTCATACGGCGGATGGCCGCCCGTGTGGGCAGCCGTCGGACTTGCCGGGTCGAGCGCGGGTTCCGCGCGGCGGGGGAGAGTTATCTCCCCCGTTTTTCACGTCCCGGACGCCGCGGCGGCGGGGCTTGAAAAATCCGGAGAAATAATATATAGTATACTGGAGTGAATAGCTGACAACATATTGCGATATGCGAGGGAAAACCGTTACATGGCAAAAAGGACTAACCCCGAATACGGGAACGAAAGCATCTCCCAGCTCAAGGGGGAGGACAGGGTGCGGAAGCGCCCGGCGGTCATATTCGGCTCGGACGGGCTGGAGGGCTGCGAGCACGCGGTGTTCGAGATACTGTCGAACGCCATCGACGAGGCCAGGGCCGGAAACGGCAACATTATAACACTCACGCGCTATCTCGACAAGAGCATAGAGTGCGAGGATTTCGGCCGGGGCTGCCCCGTGGACTGGAACCCGGTGGAGCAGCGCTGGAACTGGGAGCTCGTCTTCTGCGAGCTCTACGCCGGAGGCAAGTACAGGAACAACGACGGCGGCGATTACGAGTACTCCCTGGGCCTCAACGGCCTGGGCAGCTGCGCCACGCAGTACGCGAGCGAGTACATGGACGTGGTTGTCCGCCGCGACGGGAAGAAGTATACTCTGCACTTTGAAAAGGGCCGCATAGCCGGCGAATTGAAGACGGAGCCGGCCGACAGGAAAAAGACCGGCACGGACATACGCTGGAGGCCTGACCTCGACGTTTTCACGGACATAGACATCCCGCTGGAGTATTACCGCGACACGCTCCGCCGCCAGGCCGTCGTAAACGCCGGGGTGACGTTCAGGCTCAAGAACGAAGTCGCCGCCGGGAAGTATGAGAGCGAGGACTTCTATTACGAAAACGGGATACTCGACTATGTACGCGAGACGGCGGGGGAGGAGACGCTATCCACGCCCTGCTTTATCTCCGCCGAGCGCAAGGGCCGGGACAGGCCGGACAAGCCCGAATACAAGGTCAAGCTCTCGGCCGCCTTCTGCTTCTCACGCACGGTGAACATGATCGAGTACTACCACAACAGCTCCTGGCTGGAGCACGGCGGCGCGCCGGAAAAGGCCGTGCGCAGCGCCTTCGTCTCCGCTGTGGACGCCTATATCAAGCAGGCCGGCAAGTACCAGAAGAACGAGAGCAAGATAACCTTCCAGGACGTGGCCGACTGCCTTGTGCTGGTTACGAACTGCTTTTCCACCCAGACGAGCTATGAGAACCAGACGAAGAAGGCCATCACCAACCGGTTCATACAGGAGGCCATGACGGATTTCCTGCGCGAACAGCTGGGCATCTACTTCATAGAGCACAAGGCCGAGGCCGACCGTGCGGCCGACCAGGTGCTTATAAACAAGCGCTCGCGCGAGCAGGCCGAGAGCTCCAGGCTCAATATAAAGAAGAAGCTCACGGGCAGCATGGACATCTCCAACCGCGTGCAGAAGTTCGTCGACTGCCGCAGCCGCGACGTCTCGAAGCGTGAGATATACATCGTCGAGGGCGACAGCGCCATGAGCTCGTGCAAAATGAGCCGCGACGCCGAATTCCAGGGCATCATGCCCGTGCGCGGCAAGATACTCAACTGCCTCAAGGCCGATTACAGCCGCATCTTCAAAAGCGACGTCATAACCGACCTCGTCAAGGTCCTCGGCTGCGGGGTGGAGACGCAAAAGCACGTCAAGGAGCTGCCCGCCTTCGAGCTGGACAACCTGCGCTGGAGCAAGATTATAATCTGCACCGACGCGGACGTCGACGGCTTCCAGATACGCACGCTGATACTCACAATGCTCTACCGCCTCGCGCCGACGCTGATAAAGGAGGGCTACGTCTACATCGCAGAGAGCCCGCTCTATGAGATTGAGTCCGGCGGCAGGACCTGGTTTGCGTACTCCGACCGCGAAAAGGCGCAGATAGTGGAGGAGCTGCACGGCGCGAAGGCCAGCATCAACCGCTCAAAGGGCCTGGGCGAGAACGACCCGGAGATGATGTGGCTGACCACCATGAACCCGGAGACGCGGCGGCTTATCCGCGTAATGCCCGAGGACGCCGAGCGCACGGCGCAGGTCTTCGACCTGCTGCTGGGCGACGACCTGCAGGGCAGGAAAAGGCACATATCCGAATTCGGCAGCCAGTATCTTGACCTGGCTGACATATCCTGAGGGGGTATACATATGGACATCAAAACTACGCGCAAGGTCGTGCTGGTGGGCTTCACCGTCTGCATCTTCGCAAGCATCATAGGCCTGCTTTTCGGAGCGGGCAACCCGGAGCTCTCCAATTATATGCTGATAGTGGCGGTAATAGTGCTGCTTTTCACGGCGGCCGTAATCATGAAGTACGCGCGCTGCCCCTGGTGCGGCGGCTCGCTGCTGCGCAAGTTCTTCAAGCTGGAGGTCTGCCCGCACTGCCACCGCAACCTGACCACGGGCAAGAAGAAAAAAGGCCACGGCGGCAGGGGAAGGAAGTAAATGGCTCGCAAAAGCAAGAAAACGCCCGAAACGCAAAAGAGGGGCGCGGCGGCCGGAAACGTCATGGGCCTGAGGGCGGAGGTGCTCGAGCAGCCGATAACCGAGACGCTTGAGACTAACTATATGCCCTACGCCATGAGCGTGATAGTCTCCCGCGCCATACCCGAGATAGACGGCTTCAAGCCCAGCCACCGCAAGCTGCTCTACACCATGTACAAGATGGGGCTGCTGAGCGGCGCGCGCACGAAGAGCGCCAACATCGTCGGCCAGACCATGCGCCTGAACCCTCACGGCGACGCGGCCATATACGAGACTATGGTGCGCCTCACGCGCGGCTGCGAGGCGCTGAACGTGCCCTTCGTGGACAGCAAGGGCAGCTTCGGCAAGGTCTACTCGCGCGACATGGCCTACGCCGCCTCGCGCTATACCGAGGCCAAGCTCGCGCCTATCTGCGCGGAGCTCTTCGGCGACATAGACAAGGATACGGTGGACTTCGCCGACAACTACGACGGCACGATGAAGGAGCCGGCGCTGCTGCCAACCGCCTTTCCCAACGTGCTGGTGAGCGCCAACACGGGCATCGCCGTCGGCATGGCCAGCCAGATCTGCGGCTTCAACCTCACCGAAGTCTGCGAGACGGCGATAAACTACATCCGCGACCCGGACTGCGACCTCATGACCACTCTGCCCGCCCCGGATTTCCCGACGGGCGGCGAGATAGTCATGGACACGGAGGCCATGCGCGAGATATACCGCACGGGCCGCGGCAGCTTCAAGGTACGCGCGCGCTGGCGCTATGACGCCAAGTCCAATATCATCGAGGTCTATGAGATACCATACACCGCTACGGTGGAGGCCATCATGGACAAGGTGGCGGAGCTCGTCAAGGCCGGCAAATGCAAGGAGATCGCCGACATGCGCGACGAGACCGACCTCGGCGGCCTAAAGCTCGCCATAGACCTAAAGCGCGGCGCGGACCCGGATAAGCTCATGGCGAAGCTCTTTAAGCTCACGCCGCTGATGGATTCCTTCCCCTGCAATTTCAATATCCTGATCGCCGGCACGCCGCGGGTCATGGGCGTGAGGGAGATACTCGCCGAGTGGACCGCCTGGCGCGCAGAGTGCGTCAAGCGCCGCATATATTTCGACCTCAAGCGCAAGCGCGAGAAGCTGCACCTGCTCAAGGGCCTGGGGAAGATACTCCTCGACATAGACAAGGCCATCGCCGTAATCCGCGGCACGGAGCGCGAGAGCGACGTGGTGCCCAACCTCATGGAGGGCTTCGGCATAGACAAGGTCCAGGCCGAATACGTCGCCGAGATCAAGCTCAGGAACATAAACCGCGAGTATATACTCAAGCGCACAGGCGAGACAGAGGCCCTGGAGGCCGAAATAGCCGCCCTTGAGGACACGCTCTCGAGCAGGCGGAAGATATACGCGGTAATTATAGGCGAGCTCAAGCGCATAATCAAGCAGTACCCCTCGCCGCGCAGGACGGGCATCGTCTTCGCCGGGGAACTGCCCGACGACGAAGAGGACGAGGGCGCGCCGGACTACCCCGTGAACGTCTTCATATCCCGGGAGGGATATCTGAAGAAGATCACGCCGCAGTCCCTGCGCATGTCCTCGGAGCAGAAATACAAGGAGGGCGACGGCCCGCTGCTGCAGTTCGAGGCCACAAACAGGGGCGAGATACTTGTCTTCACGGACAAACAGCAGGTCTATAAGGCCCGCCTCGCCGACTTTGAAGACACGAAGGCCAGCCAGCTCGGCGCCTTCCTCGCCAGCCGCCTCGGCATGGACGAGGGCGAGAGCTTCAAGACCGCGCTCTACGTCGGCGGCTATTCCGGCCAGGCGCTGCTGTGCTTTGAAAACGGTAAAATAGCGCGCCTGCCGATGAGCGTATACGAGACGAAGACGAACCGCAGGAAACTTGTCAACGCCTATTCGGACAAGAGCCCGCTCGTCAAGGCGCTGCCGCTCGCGGGCGAGATAGAGTGCGCCGCAATCTCCACCGAGGGAAGGGCGCTCATTTTCAACACCGCTCTCCTGGCCCCGAAGGCCAGCCGCTCCACTCAGGGCGTCGGCGTTATGACGCTCAAGCCGCGCTACCGCCTCGCGGACGTCGTGCCGCTCTCCGAGACGGGGATAAAGAACCTCGCGCGTTACCGCGTGCGTTCGCTGCCGGCCGCCGGGGCGCTGCTGAAGGACGAGGACAGGGGAGAGGAGCAAATGTCACTGGAGGTATGAGCCTATGCAGCACCGCTCCGCAAAGGAAATAGCCCGCGAATGGGCGCTTATAGCGCTGGGCGCGGCCAGCTACGCCGTGGGCTACAGCTTTTTCTTCTACCCGAACGGCATAGTGCCCGGCGGCGTCACGGGCATAGCCACGATTGTCAACTACCTCACCGGCGCGCCGGTCGGCGTTGTCAGCATGGTGATAAACCTGCCGCTCTTCGCCTTTGGCTGGAAGCACTTTGGACGGCGGTTCATTCTCTTCAGCTTTGCCGCGACAGTGCTCATCTACGCCTTTGTGGACTCCTTCGCCCTGCTTGACGCCGCGGCGACGGACAATATCCTCCTGGCGGCGACAATAGGCGCCTGCCTGAACGGCATGGGCCTGGGCTGCTGCTACCTCACCGGCGCGACCACCGGCGGCGTGGACATCGTGGCCAAGGTGCTCAGGCAGAAGTATCCGTATGTGAACTTCGGCACGCTCATAATGTGCATCAACGTCGTGATTATAGGCGCCTACGGCCTCATCTTCAAGAACTGGGAGGCCGTGATGTACACAATTATCGCCCAGTTCGTCGTCTCGCGCGCCATAGACACGGTGCTCTACGGCCTGAATACAAGCAAGGTCTGCTACCTCATAAGCCAGGGCAAGAGCGCGGAGATAGACGACGCCGTAACCAGCACCATGCACCGCGGCGTGACCATACTCTCCGGCCGCGGCGGCTACACCGGCCAGTCGCACGACGTGCTTATGTGCGTCATCAAAAAGCGCGAGATAACCGCCCTGCGCAAAATCGTCAAGGCGATAGACCCGGACGCCTTTTTCATCGTCACCGACGCGAGGGACGTCATAGGGAACGGCTTCGGGAACATAAACGAGGCGTAATACGCCGCGGCGGCCGCGGAACGTATTTCAGATTGACCGCGAAGAATCGAGGAGGAATGAAAATGGAGACAACGAAGCTGCAAAAGAGCGTGGAATCCCGCGGCTGGAGCTTTAAGAGCTTCGCCACGGGCGCCGAGGCGGCGGAATACCTGACGGGCGAGCTCGCGGGCGAGACCGTCGGCATAGGCGGCTGCGGCACGGCCGAGGCCATCGGCCTCTACGACAGGCTAAAGGCCGTATGCCCCGACGTGGCCTGGCACTGGAAGGAAGAGGACATGTACGCCGCGCGCGTGCGCGCCATGAGGGGCGACGCCTACGTCTGCTCCGCCAACGCCGTCGCCGAGACGGGCGAGATCGTGAATATAGACGGCATGGGCAACCGCCTGGCCGCCACGCTCTTCGGCCACAAGCGCGTGTACATAATAGCCGGGCGCAACAAGCTCTGCCCCGACCTGGACGCGGCCATCTACCGCGCGCGCAACGTCGCCGCGCCCCTGCGCGCGCGCAGCATGAACAAGAAGACGCCCTGCGCCGTGGGGGAACTAAAGTGCCACGACTGCCGCGCCCCGGAGCGCGTCTGCTGCGGCATGACCATACTGATGTATAAGATGATGGGCATGGAGAAGTGCGAGCTCATCATGATAGACGAGGACCTGGGCATGTAACACGCCCGCGAGGGCTTTAAGGAAGGAGGCGCGGCATGAAAAGGGCGGCGGCGTTGATATTGGCCATAGCGGCGGCGCTTGCGCTTTCGGGCTGCGCCTCCATTTTCGACAAGGTGTATTTCCAGAGCGAGGAATTTATCAGCGCGCCGGAAGAGAGCCCGGCGGACGCCGGCCGGGTGGAGGTGGGCAGCTACCTCCAGCTCACGCTCGCCATTAACAACCTGGTCAGCGAGCATGGGGAGAGCGTGGTGATACACTTCACCGGCTACGAGGGCGACATAGCCGAGGACCTGGCCGCCGCATGCCGCGAGGTGAGCACGGGCACGGCCCTGGGCGAGTACGGAGTGGACTATATAAGCTACGACCTGGACAGGATTGTAGCCTACTACGAGGCGGAGGTGTACGTCTACTATAAGCGCACAGCCGTGGAGTTTGACGAAATCGTCAGCGTGAATACCGAGACAGGGCTCTACGACGCCATTTGCGAGACCCTGGCGGATATGGGGACGAGCCTCGTCGCCATGGTCGGCGCGTCCAGCGTGGACGAGCAGGCCGTGCTTGACTTCGTGAGCCTGGCCTTCCGCTCCAACCCCATGGCCTGCGTGGAGGAGCCGGAGGCGGAGGCGAACGTCTACACGGGCGGGGGCTTCCAGCGCATAGTAGAGCTTGAGCTCGACTATGGGGCCACGCCGGCGGCCATGGCCTCGCGCCAGAGCGTGCTTGAAAACGCTATAGGGCGTATGCTGGACTCTACCGGCAGCGGCGGCGGGGCGCACCTCGCCCTGCAATGCGCCGTGGCGCTCACCTCCGAGTGCAGGTGGGACGAGGGCGCGCCGGGCACGCTGTGGAGCGCGCTTATGGCCGGGAGCGCGGACAGCGAGGGCATGGCCCTCGCCTACAAGGCCCTGTGCGACGCCGCGGGCATAGAGTGCCAGGTGGTCGCGGGCAGGTTCGACCGCGCGGAGCACTATTGGAATATTATAACCTTGGATTCGGAGAGCTACCACGTCGACGTCTCGCGCGCCGGCGAGCTCGGCTTCGGCGCGACCTTCCTCATGAGCGACGCGCAGATGTGGGGCAGCTATTGGTGGGACGACCAGTATTACCCTGAATGTTCCGGCAGCCTCAGCTATTCCGCACTGGTTGGCGGAGGCCCGGCCGAAAGCGCCGGGCCGGAGGAGAGCCCGCCGCCGGAGACGCCGGCGGAGGAGAGCGCGCCGCCGCAGGAGGCTTGACATTTCCCCGCAAATATGTTTAAATGTGCCCAAAGGAGAAATGGCAAGCGCTATGGACGACGGCTCATCTAACTGTCATCAAATTGAACACCGCTTATGACGCGCGCGCCCCTGGCTCCAGGGGGGCGGGCGTTTTTGCGCTTTTTAGCGGGCTGGCCGCCCCGGAAAGGGAGGCGCGCGGGCGTGGCCGCCGGGGTTTATTTTACGCCGTTCCCGCCGGGATCCCGGCGGATAATTTAAATAGTTTTGTTTTGATCACTCAGGAGGGTAAATAATTTGGACACCACATTGATTTGGCAGCTGGTTCTTCAGGTCGTGCTCATCGCCTGCAACGCGGTATTCGCCTGCGCGGAAATCGCGGTCATATCTGTCAAGGACGCCAGGCTCGACCAGCTCATAGCCGACGGCAGCAAGGCCGCCGTAAAGCTCAAAAAGCTGACGGAACAGCCCGAGCGTTTCCTCTCGACCATCCAGATAGCGATAACGCTTTCCGGCTACCTCGGCTCCGCCGCCGCGGCGACCAATTTCGCGGGCATGATAGCCGACGGGCTCATATCGCTCGGCGTGGGGATAAACCGCGCCACGCTGGTGAGCATAGGCGTAGTCCTGGTTACCATTATCCTCTCCTACATTACGCTCATATTCGGCGAGCTGGTGCCCAAGCGCCTGGCCATGAAGAACCCGGAGGGCGTGTCGCTCAAGCTGGCCGGTATGCTCTACGGCATAAGCAAGGTTTTCAAGCCCATAGTCAGCCTGCTCAGCGTCTCTGTGAACGGCGTGCTCCGGCTCATCGGCGTAGACCCGCACAGCGAGGAGGACGAGTACAGCGAAGAGGAGATACGCATGATGGCCGTCGCCGGGAGCCAGAAGGGCTCCATAGGCGAGGAGGAGAACGAGTTCATCCAGAACATATTCGAGTTCGACGACCAGAGCGCCGAGGCCTTCTGCACCCACCGCACGCAGATGAGCGTGCTGTGGGCCGAAGAGGGCACGGAGGAATGGGAGAAGGAGATTTTCTCCTCCCGCCACTCCCTCTACCCGGTTTGCCAGGATACGACCGACAAGGTCGTGGGCGTGCTGGACATCAAGGACTATTTCGCCCTCTCGCCGCGCAGCGCCGAGCGCGCTATGGCCGAGTGCGTAAAGCCCGCCTACTTCGTGCCGGACTCCATAAAGGCCGACGTGCTTTTCGAGCGTATGCGCCGGCTCAAGAAACGCCTCGCCGTGGTGCTTGACGAGTACGGCGGCGTGACCGGCATAGTCACGATCAACGACCTGCTGGAGCTGCTTGTCGGCGACCTGGAGGGCGGGGACGCGGAGAAGCCCGCGGCCCGGGAGGGCGTAAATACGCAGACGGCGGAAATCCGGCAGGGCGAAGAAGAGTAAATTCACAGATTATTGATAAATAATCCCGCTCCCGGTGCTATCATATTTTAGTTGATAATTGCGCCTTTGCGCCCCGGCACTCCTGCGCCGGCTGGCGGCGAAGCGTTGAAAGGTGATACGATGCGGGAGAAATTCGCAAGATTTATGGCTGGGCGCAACGGCGTGGACCAGCTCGGCAGGGCCGCGATGTTCTCGGCGATGCTGTTGTTCCTGGCCTCGGTGCTTACCGGCGGGAAGCTCTCTCAAATACTGCTGCTCCTGGCTGTGGCGGCCGTCATATACGTCTACTTCCGCATGTTTTCGCGCAATACGGGCAAGCGGCGCGCCGAGAACGGTCAGTATCTCAGCCGCACCGCCTCCCTCAGGAATTATTTCCGCAGCCTTGGCGAGCGCTGGCGGCAGAGGCGCGACTATAAGTTCTTCCGCTGCCCCGGCTGCGGCACCCTGCTCAGGGTCCCGCGCGGCAAGGGGAAGATAAGGATAGTTTGCCGGAAGTGCGGCAACTCTTTCATAAGGAACACCTGATGTTCGGCTACGTTATAGCAAACCCCGACGCGCTCACGCCGGAGCAGCTTGCAAGGTACAAGGGCGCGTACTGCGGCCTGTGCCGCACGCTCAAGGCGCGCCACGGCTCTTTGAGCCGGCTGACGCTGACCTACGACATGACCTTCCTCATCCTCCTGCTCGAGAGCATGTATGAGCCGGAGACGGATTCCGGCAGCGAGCGCTGCGCCGTCCACCCGCTGCGCGCCCACGCCTATACCCACAGCGCTGTGACGGATTACGCCGCGGATATGAACCTCGCCCTGGCGTATCAGAACTGCCTGGACGACTGGAAGGATGAAAAACGGCTCGCCTCCCGCGCGGAGGCCGCGCTCCTGCGGCGGGGCTACGACGCCGTCAAGGAGCTGTACCCGGAGAAATGCGCTTTTATCGAGCGCTGCCTTGCGGAGCTCGCGGAGATCGAGGCGAGGGGCGAGGCGAAGCCCGACGCCGGGGCGGAGCGCTTCGGCGCGCTCATGGGCGAGCTTTTCGCCTACGGCGGCCGGGAGGACGTCTGGACCGGCAGGCTGCGGCGCTTCGGCTGCGAGCTGGGCGAGTTCATATACATAATGGACGCTGTGCTCGACCTGGACGCGGACATGGCGGCGGGGCGTTACAACCCATTGGCCGCGACGGCGGCCGGGAAGACGGATGAGGAGCTGCGCGGGCTGTTGAACATGCTGGCCGCCGGCTTTTCCGAGGCCTTCGAGCTCCTGCCCGTGGTGCAGGACGCGGATATAATGCGCAGCATACTTTACTCCGGCGTATGGATACGCTACAACGCCGAGATGTCCCGCAGGCGGGACGGCGGCCGCGGAGCGCGGCCGCAAACGAAGGGAGAATAAGCCGGTGAACCGTGACCCCTATGAGGTCCTCGGCGTCTCGCACGACGCC
Organism: uncultured Oscillospiraceae bacterium; assembly: GCA_944385795.1. Classification (GTDB taxonomy): domain Bacteria; phylum Bacillota; class Clostridia; order Oscillospirales; family Oscillospiraceae; genus Scatomorpha. Next base: position 17,467 of record CALWYP010000107.1, read on the forward strand.
ACCGACGAGGAAATAAAAACCGCTTACCGAAGGCTTGCAAAGAAATACCACCCCGACCGCAACCCGGGCAACCAGGCCGCGGCGGAGAAGATGAACGAGATAAACGCCGCCTACGACGCCATCAAGTCCGGCGAGGCCCGCCGCGGCGCCTACGGCCAGGGCGGCTACCAGCAGAGCTACGGCCAGGCGGGCTGGGACCCCTTCTCGGGGGCCTGGGGCGGCTGGCAGCAGCAGGGCTATCAGGGCGGGTACCAGTCCAACGAGCCCAACGAGATACGCGCCGCTGAGAACTATATCCGCGCCGGGCACTTCCAGGAGGCGCTCACCGCGCTCTCGCAGGTCTCCCAGGCGGAGCGCAGCGCGCGCTGGTACTATCTGGCCGGGCTTGCGAACAGCGCGCTCGGCAACCGCATTACGGCCATGGAATACGCCCAGACCGCCGTGCAGATGGAGCCGGACAACGCCGAATACCGCCAGTTCCTCGACGAACTGCAATACGGCGGCACGATGTACACCCGCCGAGCGGGCGGCTTCCCGCAGACCGGGAACATTGGCCGCATCTGCCTGGGCCTCTGCGCGCTCGAGCTGTGCATAGGCAGCGGCTGGCGCTTTTTCTGGTGCTGAGCGCGGCGCTTTAACTAATGCTGTCGACAAGGCCGGCGGCCCGGATTTAAAATTATCTGGGCCGCCCTTTTTATGGACGCGCCATGGCGCGCGAATGTGAGGTCACTTATGGAACTGCGCGATTTTTTTAAGCTGCACCCGCGCTGCGCCCTGGGCTTTTCCGGCGGGGCGGACAGCGCCTACCTGCTCGCCGAGGGCCTGCGCCTGGGCGCGGACATCAAGCCGTATTTCGTAAAAACGGCCTTTCAGCCGGCCTTTGAGCTCGAGGACGCGAAGCGCCTGTGCGGCGAGCTCGGCGCGGACCTGGCCGTGCTGGAGCTGGACATACTCGCCCTGCCCGAGGTGAGGGCGAACCCGCCCGAGCGCTGCTATTACTGCAAGCGCGCTATATTTTCCCTAATAGCCGGACGGGCGGCCCGCGACGGCTACGGCGCCGTCATAGACGGCACAAACGCCTCGGACGACATATCCGACCGCCCCGGCTGGCGCGCGATAACCGAGCTGGGCGTGCTCAGCCCATTGCGGGACTGCGGCATCTCCAAGCCCGAGCTGCGGGAAAGGAGCGCGGCACTGGGCCTGTTCACGGCGGGAAAGCCCGCCTACGCCTGCCTCGCCACGCGCGTTCCCACGGGCACGGCGATAAGCGAGGACGGCCTCGAGAGGGTGGAGAGGTCCGAGGAAGCGCTCGCGGCCATGGGCTATACGGACTTCCGCGTGCGCCTCACCGCGGAGGGCGGCGCGCGTATAGAGCTGCCTGACGGCCAGCTTGAGCGCGCTGTCCGGGAGCGCCGCGAGGTACTGGCCCGGCTCAAGGGCCTTTTCAGGAATGTGACAGTGAATCTGGAGGGGAGATAATTGAAAAAACAGGCTGTGCTGGACATACTCAAGGCCGTTGAAAGCGGCGCTCTGAGCGCGGAGGACGCGCTCACCAGGCTTAAAATAGCGCCCTTCGAGGACCTGGGCTTCGCCAAGGTGGATTTGCACCGCGAGCTGCGTCAGGGCGTGGCCGAAGTGATCTACGGCCAGGGCAAGACTAGCGAACAGATCGCCTCCATCGCCGCCTCGCTCATCAAGGGCGACGAGGATGTGGTGCTGATAACCCGCATGTCGCCTGAAGCGGCGGAGTATGTGGGGGAGAGGTTTAAATTGAACTATGATCCAACGAGCAAAGTGGGGATTATAGGGGAAATACCCGAACCCGACGGCAAGGGCGTGATAGTCGTCGCCACCGGCGGTACGACGGACATACCTGTGGCCGAGGAGGCCGCGCTGACGGCGGCGTGCCTGGGCAACAGCGTAAAGAGGCTCTACGACGTGGGCGTTTCAGGTATGCACAGGCTGCTTGAGCACGCCGGGGACATAATGACGGCGCGCTGCATTGTGGCCGTGGCGGGCATGGAGGGCGCGCTGCCAAGCGTCATAGGCGGCCTCGCCGACTGCCCGGTCATAGCCGTGCCTACCAGCGTGGGTTACGGCGCGGCCTTCGGCGGCGTCGCTGCGCTGCTGAGTATGCTCAACTCCTGCGCAAGCGGGCTCTCCGTCGTGAACATAGACAACGGTTTCGGCGCGGGCTACCTTGCCAGCATGATAAACCACCTGTAAGGAAGATGTTATGAAGATACTTTATCTGGATTGCGGTATGGGCGCGGCGGGCGATATGCTCTGCGCCGCGCTATTGGAGCTGCTGCCCGAAGCGGGGCGCGGGGCCTTCATTGAGCGGGTCAACGCGCTGGGCATACCCGGCGTGCGCGTCTCGCTGGAGAGCGCGGTTAAATGCGGCATTTGCGGCAGCCGCCTGCGCGTGACCGTCCACGGAGCGGACGAGGAGGAGCTGGCGCAGGAGCCCCATGGCGCGCACGGCCACGACCATAACCATGAGCATAACCATGAACATAACCACGAACACGGCCACGAGCACGGCGGAGGGCACCGCCACGCTTCGCTGGCGGACATTTACGCGATTATCGGCGCGCTGGACATCCCGGAAGAGGCGCGTTCCAGGGCGAAGGCCGTGTACGCGGCCATAGCCGGGGCCGAGGGGCGCGTGCACGGCCGTGAAGCCGGCGAGGTACACTTCCACGAGGTGGGGGCCATGGACGCCGTGGCGGACGTGGTGACGGCCTGCCTGCTGCTGCATGAGCTTGCGCCCGGCAGGGTCGTGTGCTCGCCGCTGCGCACCGGCTACGGCACGGTGAAATGCGCCCACGGCATACTGCCCGTGCCCGCGCCGGCGACGGCGCTCCTGCTGGAGGGCGTGCCGGCCTTCGCGGGCGACATAGCGGGGGAGATGACTACGCCGACGGGCGCGGCGCTCGTAAAGGCCTTCGCGGACGGCTTTGGGACCATGCCGCCCATGTCCATAGAGCGCGTGGGCTACGGTATGGGCAGCCGGGACTTCCCGGCCGCCAACTGCGTGAGGGCGATGCTGGGCGAGGCCCTGGAGGGCGCTTCGCCGGAGCATGACGTCTCCGAGCTGTTCTGCACCATAGACGACGCCACAGCCGAGGACTTGGGCTACGCGCAGGAGGCGCTGCTCGCCGCCGGCGCGCTGGACGTCTTCACCGTGCCCGTGGGCATGAAGAAGGGCAGGCCCGGCACGCTGCTGTGCTGCCTGTGCGAGTACGCGAGGCGCGAGGAATTTGCAAAGCTGATGCTGTTCCACACCCCGACCATAGGCGTGCGCTGCTACGCGCCGGAGCGCTATAAGCTCTCCCGCCGCGTGGAAGAGGCGGAGACGCCGTTCGGGAAGCTCCGGGTTAAGCGCTCCGCCGGATACGGCATAGAAAAGAGCAAGCCCGAGTACGAGGACATAGCCCGCTTCGCGCGCGAGAGCGGCCGGACGCTGGCGGATATACGGCGCGAGCTGGCCGGATATATCGACTAAGCCCTTGCCTTCACGGGATATTTATGAGATAATCCTTTAGTGCGATATTATAAATACGGAGGACAGTCTATGGATTTCATCGCTGAATACAAGAGCAAGCTGAGCACTCCTGAGCAGGCCGCCGCGCTGGTAAAGAGCGGCGACTGGGTCGAGTACGGCAACGGCACCACCTTCGCCAGCCTCTGCGACGCGGCCCTGGCCAAGAGGCGCGACGAGCTCTTCGACGTAAATATCCGCGGCCAGATCATGTACGGGCCCATAGAGGCCGTGGAGTGCGACCCCAGCGGCGAGCACTTCACCTATAACTGCTGGCACGCCTCCGGCTACGAGCGCAAGCTCATGGACCAGGGCCGCGCCTACTTTTCCCCGATGATTTTCCGCAACCTCGCCTGGTACCACGAGGAGTTCCTGCACGTCAACGTGGCCTTTGTCTGCGCCACGCCGATGGACAAGCACGGCTACTTCAACTTCTCCGTATCGGCGGGCACGAGCCTCGATATGATAGGCCGCGCGGACAAGATAGTGCTTGAGATTAACCCCAACCTCCCGAGGATATACGGCGCGTGGAACGAGGGCATACATATCTCCGACGTGGCCATGGTGGTGGAGGGGCACAACGACCCCGTCCCGACCGTCGCCAAGAAGACGCCCTCCGCCGAGGACGTGGCGATAGCCAATAACGTGCTGCCGTACATTGTGGACGGCTCCACGCTCCAGCTCGGCATAGGCGGCACGCCCGACGCCCTGGGCAGCATCCTGGCCCAGAGCGACCTCAAGGACCTGGGTATGCACACGGAGCTGTGCACCGACGGCTTCCTCGACCTCTATAACGCCGGGAAGCTCACGAACAAGCGCAAATCCATCTTCCGCGGCAAGGGCGTCCTCGGCCTCGCCACCGGTTCCCGCGCCCTCTATGACTGGCTGGACGAGAACCCCGGCGTCATCGCCCTGCCCATCGCCTATGTCAACAACCCGGACGTGATTGCCAGCATGGACAATTTCGTATCGCTCAACAGCTGCGTCTCCGTCGACCTCTACGGCCAGATAAATTCCGAGAGCGCGGGCCTGAGGCACATATCCGGCACGGGCGGCCAGCTCGACTTCCTGACCGGCGCCGCCAGGAGCCGCGGCGGCAAGTCATTTATCTGCATGGCCTCTTCCCGCGTGGGCAAGGACGGCGTGCGCCGCAGCAACATAGTCCCGCACTTCAACGGCGAAATCATAACTTCCCCGCGCAGCCAGGCCTACTACATCGCCACGGAGAACGGCGTCGCCAACATGGCCGGGCGCTCCAGCTGGGAGAGGGCGGAAATGCTTGTGAACCTCGCCCACCCCGATTTCCGCGACGGGCTAATAAAGGCCGCCGGGGAGCAGCGCATCTGGCGCAGGAGCAACAAGCGCTGAACGTATAGAACGCAAAATAGAGCCCGGAGGCAGCGCCTCCGGGCTCTGATCCCATTTATTCAAGCTGCGTCTCAGTCGCCGACCGCGGCGTAGCTGTTCTCGGCTTTGGCCCGGCTGTGCGCGCGGCGGCGCGTGGACGCCAGGGCGGCTATGACGCTGCGGCGCGTGACTATACCGCAGAAGCAGCCGCGGTCGTCCACGATAGGTACAAAGTTCTGCTGCAAAACGGCGTTCACGACCTCTTCCTCCCCGGCGGCTATGCCAAGCGGCGGGCAGAAATCGGAGCGCACGAGGTCGCGTATCCGGTAGCGCTCCTGGTTCTTGAGCGTGCAGCTCCCGCAGGAGAGCAGGTGCCAGAGGAAGTCGCCCTCGGTAATGCAGCCTATGTATTCGCCGTGCTCGCCAAGCACGGGTATCGCCGTGTAGCCATGGCGGCGCATGACCTCCAGGCCCTGCCGGACGGTGTCGTCAGCGCCTATGTAGGCGGTCATGGCCTTGGGTGTGAGAATTTTAGGTATGTTCATGCCTTACCTTCCAGATCGGTTATTGACCGCCGCCGTGCAGACAGGAACGCCCACCTCCTTTGACATATTGCGCAAAGCGGACGGCCTATGTTCTCATTCCTTATATATAATATAACCTATAACCCTGGCAAATGCAAGGCGGAAATTGTAAATTGCGGCGGGCAAATTGTAAATAATCCGGAAAGGCAGAAAGTGCCGTGGATATACATATCCCCGGCCGGGCGCGCGCCGGGCCGGGGATTTGCAGCGGGATTACTCCACAGGCGCGTAGCCTTCAGGGATGTCAACGCCCAGAAGCTCGCAGTTGGCGGCGTTATAGAGCTTTTGCATAGCGCCGTACTCTACCGGCATGGAGGAGATTTCCGCCTCGCCGCGCAGGATCTTCGCGGCCATCTCGCCGGTGATGCGGCCGAGCTCGTAGTAGTCGGTGGCTATAGTCGCTACCCCGCAGCCGCCGCAGATGCCAGAGTCTCCGCCCACGACCGGCACGCCCGCGGCGAGCACGACGTTGGCTACGGCCTCGGTGTTGGCCGCGACGGTGTTGTCCGTTGGGATATAGATGACGTCGGCCCACTCGCAGGCGCTCTGCGCCACGCTGGCCAGGTCGTTGACGTCGGTGAAGGCGTAGGGCTCGCAGGCGTAGCCCATGCCCTCCAGCTCAGCGCGGACGGTTTCAATCTGGTAGACGCTGTTGGGTTCGCCGGAGCAGTAGAAGAGGGCGACGTTTTCGGCCTCGGGGAAGAGTTCCCGTATCACCTCCGCCTGGGCGGCGAGGTCGACAAGGTCGCTGGTGCCGGATATGTTGCGGCCAACCGTACCGCTGAAGCCGTCGATGTTGAGGGCGGTGCCGTAGTCGGTGACGGAGGTGCCGAGTATGGGTATCTCGGTCGTGGCGCTGGCGGCGGCCTGCAGCGGCCAGGTGGCGTTGGCGAGTATCAGGTCCGCGCCGTCGGAAATGAAGCCGTCGATTATCGTAGTGCAGTTCGTTTGCTCCCCGAGCGCGTTCCCCTCTTTGAATTCCACGGCGTCTTCGCCGAGAATCTCGGTGAGCGCGTCCTTAAAGCCGCGCGTGGCCTCGCTGAGGGAGACGTGTTCCATCTGTTCGCAAATCCCGACGGTGTAGCCGGCCGAGGGGCCGCCGCAGCCGGACAGGGCGAGCGCCAGTGTGGCCACAAGCGCGGCGGAGAGCAGTTTCTTGTGCATTTTGTGTTTCCTCCATTTTGAAAAATTGCTGTATGGCCTCAAAAAAGGCCGCAAAAATACACCCCCACCCCGCGAAAGGCGAGGGCGCATAGCTGCTGAAGCTATAAATCTCATCCGTCGAGCCGGGGCTTTGCCCCGGCTCGATACCCTATCCTGCGCCGCGACCTTGGCCGCGTATCCAGGGGGACGAGGTGCTTTTAGGCGCCGAGCAGCACGCGGTCGGTGAGGAGGTCCTCGCCGGCGGCCATGGAGAAGCGGGCGAGCAGGCTGTCGACGGTGAGGCGCTTTTTCTCCTCGCCGGAGATGTCGAGGACAATGCGGCCCTCGCTCATCATGATGAGCCGGTTGCCGTGCTCTATGGCGTCGCGCATGTTGTGGGTGACCATGAGGGTGGTGAGGTGGTTCTCTTCAACTATCTCGTCGCTGAGCTCGAGGACGCGCGCGGCGGTGGCGGGGTCGAGCGCGGCGGTGTGCTCGTCGAGGAGCAGGAGCCTGTGCTGCACCATGCTCGCCATGAGCAGGGTGAGGGCCTGGCGCTGGCCGCCGGAGAGCAGGCCGGCGCGGGAGGTCATGCGGTCCTCAAGGCCGAGGCCCAGCCGGGCGAGCTGGTCGCGGAAGCGCTCGCGCTCGCTCTTCCTTATGCCGGGGGCGAGGGTGCGCCGCCTGCCGCGGCGGGCGGCGAGGGCCCGGTTCTCCTCGATCGTCATTGTGGGCGCGGTGCCCATCATGGGGTCCTGGAAGACGCGGCCGATGCTGCCGGCGCGCTTGTGCTCGCTCTTGCGGGTGATATTCTCGCCGTCTATGCTTATGCTGCCGCAGTCAACGTCGAAGACGCCGGCTATGGCGTTGAGCATGGTGCTCTTGCCCGCGCCGTTGCCGCCTATAACGGTGACGAAGTCGCCGTCGTTGAGGCGCAGATCGACGCTGCGCAGGGCCGTCTTGGCGTTGATAGTGCCGGGGTTGAAGGTCTTGCAGACGTTTTTGAGTTCAAGCATTGTTCTTTTCCTCCTTGCTGGCGGCGCGTCTGGCCGCGGCGGCTGCGGCTTTGCCCTTCCAGTACGGTATGGCCAGGAAGAGCGCAACTATGAGCGCGGTGAAGAGTTTGAGGTCGTTCGTGCCCAGGCCGAGCCGGAGCACAATCTGGATAACGAAGTAGTAGGCTATCGCGCCGACCGTGCAGCCGATCAGCCCGGTCAGCACCCTGCCCTTGTTGCGCAGGAGCACTTCGCCGATTATCACGGCGGCGAGGCCGATCACTATAGCGCCGCGGCCCATGTCCACGGAGCTGCTGCCCTGGTACTGGGCGAGCAGGCCGCCGGCCAGGCCGACCATGCCGTTTGAAATCATTAAGCCTACGACGGTGGCGCTCGCCGTGTTTATGCCCTGGGCCCTGGCCATCTGCCTGTTCGCGCCCGTGGCGCGCAGGGCGCTGCCGTGCTCGGTGTTGAAGTACCAGCACAGCAGGGCTACAACCACGACGGTGATGGGTATCATTATAACGATGGGGTTCTGAAGTATGTTCTCCGCGAAGTCGCGCACATAGCGGCTGGAATGTATCAGCGTGAATTTGTCCACGCTTATGGCCAGGGTGGCCTGGGTCCCGGCGCTGGTGCCCCAGCCCATTATCCGGAGGTTGATTGAATAGAGGGCAAGCTGTGTCAGGATACCTGCCAGTATCGCGGGTATGCCGCACTTTGTGTGGAAGAGGCCGGTGACCAGGCCGGCTACCATCCCGGCGAGCATGGCGATAAGCGTTGCGAGCCAGACGTTTACCCCGTTGAGCGTGAGCAGGACGCAGACCGCGCCGCCGAGGCCCAGCGTGCCGTCGACCGTGAGGTCGGCAATGTCCAGCACGCGGAAGGTTATATACACGCCCATGGCCATCAGGCCCCAGATAAGCCCCTGTCCGGCGACGCCCGGCAGGGAATTGATTAGCGATTGCAGGAAATCCATCAGTTATTAGTCCTCTTTTCCCGCCCAACGGGGGAGGCCTCAGCCTCCCCTGGGCGTATGGGTTGTGGTGATTGTTCAGGCGATGGGCTCGTAGCCCTCGGGAATCGTGATGCCCAGCGCCTCGCAGTTGGCGGCGTTGTACATCTTGGTGACGGTCTCGTCGTAGCCTATGGCCATCTCGCTGACGTCGGCCTCGCCGGTCAGGATCTGCACGGCCATCTCGCCGGTGATCTGGCCCAGCTCGTAGTAGTCGATCGAGAGGGTGGCGACGCCGCAGCCGGAGCAGATGCCGCTCTCGCCGGCGATTACGGGGACGCCCGCGGCGAGGACTACGTTGGCTATGGCCTCGGTGTTGTTGGCGGCGGTGTTGTCGGTCGGGATGTAGATGACGTCGGAGTTGTCGCAGGCGGTCTGGGTTATGGACGCGAGGTCGTTGGCGTCGGTGAAGGCGTAGATCTCGGTGGCGTAGCCGAGGGCCTCGAGCTCGGCCTGGACGACTTCAACCTGGTAGACGCTGTTCGCCTCGGCGGAGCAGTAGAGCAGGCCGACGGTCCCGGCGTCGGGGAAGAGCTCCTTGACCATCGCGGCCTGCTGGTCGAGCGGGGCGAGGTCGCTGGTGCCGGAGATGTTGCTGCCGAGCACCTCGACCATGGTGTCGTCCTGGCCGAGAGCGATGGCGTAGTTGGTGACCGCGGTGCCGAGCACGGGGATCTCGGCGGTGGCGGAGGCGGCGGCCTGGAGGGCGCCGGTGGCGTTGGCGAGGATGAGGTCCACGCCCTCGGAGACGTAGCCGTCTATTATCGTGACGCAGTTGGGCTGCTCGCCGCCGGCGTTGTTGTTCTTGATCTCGACGTCGTCGCCGAGCGCCTCGGTCAGGGTGTCGATGAAGCCCTGGGTGGCGGCGTCGAGCGCGGTGTGCGGGGCGAGCTGGCAGATGCCGACGGTGTACTTGGCGCCGGCGGCTTCCCCGGCGGGGGCGGTTTCCTCAGCGCCGGCGGGCTCCGTGGCGGGGGCGGTCTCTTCGGTCCCGGCTTCGCCGCAGGCGGCCAGTGCGAGGACCATCATAAGCGCAAGGACTATGCAAAGCAGTTTCTTCATCTTTTTTCTCCCTTTCATTTTTCGTTTTGCCCTTTTCCTCCGAAGCGTTCTCAAACGCCCCGTGCAACAAAAAAACGGCCCCGCCTTTCAAGGCAGGGCCGTCGTTGCTGGTTTAAACGCTCAGCAGGCCGCTTGTCTTGTCAGGCTTCTCTGGAATGTCTGGTAAAAAAAGTAAAAGTAAAAATAGACAAAGCCAAAGAAGCCCGCAAAGGAATTGCGAGCCTGGGCGCAGAGGGAGACGGAGAGCATATTGCTGCGTACAGTGACGTTGCTGGCCATGCTTTCAATCTCCTTTCCGGCTTGCGCCGAGTTCTTGCAACTAAAATAACGCTTTGTGGTGCAAAAGTCAACGCGGAATAATTCACAATATCCGTCCGGGGCCGGGCGCATTATTCTACTCTATGCACAACATAGCGCCTGCCTTACGTTGAAAACCGCCGCGCAGTGAGCCCAGACGCCGTCCTCGCTCTTGACGGGAGGGGCCGCAGGCATTAGAATAAACCATGTATAGCATAAGCATCCGGGGAGGGTGTAATTTGAAACGCAAGGCAAAGAGATACTCGTGGGCGAAGGTGCTGCCCATATATATATTTGTGCTGGCCTGGCTTGTCTGCGCATTTATATTCCCCATGTATAAGATGTGGGGCCTTGCGGCGAGCCTGCTCGTCTCGGCACTGTGCTGCGGCGCCGCGGCGGCGCTGCTTCCGCGGTATATAAAGGAGCCGGAGCCGGAGCCCGAGCCGGAGAAGAGGGCGGAGCCCGCCGCGAAGCCCCTTGACCCGGAGACGGCGGCGGTGGTCGAGGAGGGGCGCGCGGCCATAAAGGAAATGGGCCGGCTCTACGCCTCCATACAGTCCGGCGAGGTGCGCAGCCGCATAAACGAGCTCATGCGCATTTCGGACAAGATAGTCCAGGACGCCGCCGACGACCCGTCCGACGTGCCGGAGATACGCCGCTTCCTCGACTACTACCTGCCCACGGTCATAAAGCTGCTGCACGCCTACGACCGCATGAGCGGGCAGGGCATTGACGGCGACAACCTCAGCAGGGGCATGAGCAGCATAGAGGAAATGCTGGATACGGCCGTCGACGCCTTCAAGAAGCAGCTCGACGGGCTGTTTGAGGACCAGGCCCTGGACATCGAGACCGACATAGAGGTCATGAACCGTATGCTCGAACGCGAAGGCCTTACTGGCGAGGACGGGCAGGACACTATAATAAAGGCGGCCCGTTCGGGGCAGAACCAGTAAATTACCTGAAAGGATAAGATAGCATGGACGAGAACAAGGAATTCATACCCTCCCTCACCCTTGACCCCAACGCCGCGGCCGTCCAGGCGGCCCCGGCCCCGGCCGCCCCCCCCAGCAGGAGGCGCCCGCCGAGAAGCTGGAGTTCGAGCGCCTCTCCAGCGCCGAACAGGCGGCGGTCAAGCAGTTTGCCGGTCAGATCGACGTCACCAACTCCGAGCAGATACTCAACTACGGCTCGGCGGCGCAGAAGAACATAGCGGACTTTTCCGGCGCCGCGCTGGGCAGCGTGCGCACGAAGGACATGGGCGCCATAGGCGGCGAGCTCTCCGACCTTGTGGTCGAGCTCCAGGGCCTGGACTTCGACGAGAGCGAAAAGAAGGGCTTCCTGGGCTTTTTCAAGAAGCAGCGCCAGAGCATAGCCGCGCTCAAGGCCAGGTACGACAAGGCCGAGGACAATGTAGACAAGATAACCGCCGAGCTCGAGAAGCACGAGGTGGCGCTGATGAAGGATATCGCCATGCTCGACAAGATGTACGAGAAGAACCAGCAGTATTACAAGGAGCTGACCATGTACATCCTGGCCGGCAAGCTCAAGTGCAGGGAACTGCGCGAGACCGAGCTGCCAAAGCTCCAGGCCAAGGCCCAGGAGACGGGCAGCGCCGAGGACGCCCAGGCGGCCAACGACTTCGCCAACATGATAGGCCGCTTTGAGAAGAAGCTCTACGACCTGGAGCTGACGCGCACCATAAGCGTGCAGATGGCCCCCCAGATACGCATGATACAGTCGAACGACTCCGTCATGGCCGAGAAGATACGCTCCAGCATCGTCAACACAATCCCGCTCTGGAAGAGCCAGATGGTCATGGCCCTCACGCTGCACCACAGCCAGCAGGCGATGGAGGCGCAGAGGAGCGTCAACGACGTCACCAACCGCCTGCTGCAGCAGAACGCCGAGAAGCTGCACCAGGGCTCCGCCGAAATTGCGCGCGAGAGCGAGCGGGGCATAGTGGACATAGAGACGCTGAAAAAGACGAACCAGGAGCTCATAAGCACGCTCGAAGAGGTTCGGCAGATCCAGGCCGACGGCGCGGCGAAGCGCGCCGAGGCCGAGCTCGAGCTCGGGCGCATAGAGGGCGAGCTCAAACAGAAGCTGCTGGAGCTGAGGGGCTGAGATGAATTTCTTTAAAAAACCCGTGGGCGCGGTCATCTGCGCCGTAATACTCTGCGCCGGCATACTCATATTCAATACGCAGAGCAAGCTGGGCGGGGAGATAAGCGCCGTCGAGGACGAATTCTTTGAGAACGCAGACGGCCAGAGGAGCATATACTCCCGGCTCCAGGAGAAGATACAGGCGGCGAACGGCCTCTGGACCGTGCTCGTGAACTATGACGAGGCCGCGGCAAGAGACCTGGAGTACGAGCGCGATTACCTCGTCTGGGCCTGCGAAGACGCGCATATAAGCTCAATGAAGTACGCGAACGACGACCTGAACGACGAATTCGCCCGCGTCGTCCGCCTGCTGGACACATATGAGCTTACGGACAGGGAGCAGGAGCTTGTCAATGAGTACGAGACCAACTTTAACGGCGCCCAGAAGATGATAGACGAAAACGGCTATAACAGCTCGGTGCTGGAGTTCATGCGTTCGACCTATAACAAGTTCCCCACGCGCGCCCTGGCCGAGTTCGCGGGCGTATACCCGCCGGAGACCTTCAACTGATATGAAAAAAACGCTTTGCGCGGTGTTCGCGCTCATATTTGCCCTTGCGCTCAGCCCGGCCGCCCTCGCGCTGGACGTTATAGAGCCGGGGCCGGACTTCTATGTCACGGACAACGCCGGGACGCTCTCGGCGGATACAAAGGAACTCATCCTGGACGCCTCGGGCCCGCTGGAGCGCGATTGCGAGGGGGCTCAGATCTGCGTCGTCACGATCAACTACCTGCCCCAGGGCGTGGACAGCGAGCAGTATTCCTGGCTGCTCATGAACGAGTGGGGCGTGGGCGGAAAGGACGCCAATAACGGCATGTTATTGCTGCACGTCGTCAGGGAGGACCGGGGCTGGCTCGCGCTGGGCGCGGGGCTCGCAAGCCGCGTCTCCACGGACGACGTCAACGCCCTGCTGGACGAGTATTTCTGGCCGTATTCCGACGCCGGCGAGTACGACGAGGCCGTCGCCTCGCTCTTCCCGCACCTCATAGACGTCTATGAGGGCGTCTACGGCGTCGACCTCTACGGCGGCAGCTCGGACGGGGTACAGCCCCTGCCCGGCGGCCAGGGCATGGCCCATGTCGCCGTCTTCGCCGTCTTCGTCGTGCTGTTCTTTGTGCTTGTGCTGCTGGTTTTCGCCGGCGCCGGGAGCTACCGGAGGCGGCGGTACGGCGGCGTGCCAATGTTCTTCTTCTGCGGCGGGCCGCGCGGCCCGCGGCCGCCCAGGGGCCCGCGGCCGCCGTTCGGCGGCGGCGGCGGCTTCCACGGCGGCGGCGGAGGCTTCGGCGGAGGCGGCTTCCACGGCGGAGGCTTCGGAGGAGGCGGCTTCGCCGGAGGCGGGGGCGGCAGAAGGTGAGCCGCCCGCGGCAGTAAACAAACAGGCCGCCCGTCAACCGGCGGGCGGCCTTTCCATGCCCTGGCGCGAGGCTAGGGCACTACTATTTCCTTGATTACGAAGTCGCGGCCGCTGATAATTTCCGCGTCGCGCTTTCCACAGCGCGGGCAGTAGCCCTCGTTCTTTACAATGGGGAAGACGCGCTTGCAGTTCCGGCAGACCCCGCGGCCCTCCACCGTCTCTATGCAGAGCTCGGTGCGCTCAAAGCGCGTGCCGCGTGCGACGAGGGGGTATAGCTCCTCCACATACTGCGGAATGACCATGGAGAGCTCGCCTATCTCCAGCACTATGCTCACGACCTCGTCAATATTGTTCTCCCTGGCGAAGCCCTCCACCGTGCGGAGGACCTGCCTAACGACGCCTATCTCGTGCATGTCCGCGCCTCCCTTCGCCGAATATCATAGCACGCGGGGGCGCGTTGGTCAATGCCGCCGAAAATCCAAGCTGGTTAGACCACGTCCATCTGGTATTATGTACAAAAGCGGCCGCTCCTGTTATACGAAGCTGTTAATTGAATAACGTTAGCGTCTCGTCTATAATTGTTACAGTATACCCGATTTTGCGTTTACGGGAGGGAAAACCATGGCTTTCAGGAAGAAGATACTCGCGCTCGCTACCAAGATAAGCCTTGAGTGCGGGACGTACATGGGCGTGACGCCCACAGACCCGGAGTACATGATACTCGACCCCATCGTCACCGACGAGATGGCGGACATAGGTATGCACATAAAGGTGCGCTGCCCGCGCCCCATTGGCGTCATCGCGGAGAAGGCCGGGGTGGGGGTGGATTACGCCCAGGAGATGGTGGACAAGCTGGTCGACTGCGGCATTGTCCGCTGCATTTTCAATGAAGCCGGGAAGAACTACTACTACCCGATCTGGGTACCCGGCATCATGGAGGGCATACTCTCCGTCAAGGAGCAGTGCGAGAAGCATCCCGTGCTGGCCGAGTGCTTTGAGCGCTACACGCGCTACCGCACGCCCATACTCGTGGCCAACTTCCCGGCGGGCATGGGCCCCATGCGCGTTATGCCCGTTGGCAGCGCCATCAAGAACGACACGCACGCCGCGTCCTACGACGAGGTGGAGGGCATTATAGACAAGGCCTGGGCCGTCTCCGTCGGGCCCTGCTCCTGCCGCCGCACCCGCCGCCTGATGGGCGAGGGCTGCGGGCACCTTGAAGACGACATGTGCATGTACATAAACGACAACGCCAAGCTGTTCTCGGAGCTTGGCCGCCACCGCCTCGTGAGCAAGGAGGAGGCCAAGGAGATCCTAAAGCGCGCCGAGGACAACGGGCTCGTCCACGAGATAAACGCGGCCGAGGGCATAGACGGGCCGACGGCAATCTGCAACTGCTGCGGCTGCTCCTGCCTCGCGCTGCGCTTCGGCGAATACTTCAACGAGCCTGACATGCTGCGCACGAACTATGTCGCGCGCGTAGACGCGGACAAGTGCGTCGCCTGCGGCCAGTGCGTGGAGAACTGCCAGCTCGGCGCGCTGAAGCTGGGCTCCAAGCTCTGCGGGAACACCGATACGGAGAAGGAGAAGCGCCCCGACCCCTTCGGCACGCTCTGGACGAAGAAGCAGTACAACGTCGACTACCGCACGAACCGCCGCCAGGTGCTCGAGAGCGGCACGGCGCCCTGCAAGATGGAGTGCCCGGCGCACATACCCGTGCAGGGCTATATAAAGCTCGCCAGCCAGGGCAGGTATCTTGAGGCGCTGGAGCTTATCAAGAAGGAGAACCCCTTCCCGGCTGTCTGCGGGCGCATCTGCTCGCGCCAGTGCGAGGATGCCTGCACGCGCGGGAACGTGGATTCCCCAGTGGCAATAGACGACATTAAGAAGTTCATCGCCGACAAGGAGCTCGCCTCCGAGACGCGCTTTGTCCCGCCGATGCTCAACCAGACCGGCAAGCCCTTCACCAATAAGATCGCCGTCATAGGCGGCGGCCCGGGCGGCCTGAGCTGCGCATACTACCTCGCCGTCAAGGGCTATCCCGTCACGGTGTTTGAGAAGGCGGACAGGGTCGGCGGTATGCTCACTCGCGTAATACCCGGGTTCCGGCTCGAGAAGGACGTCGTGGAGGCCGAGATAGACGTGCTGCGCGCCCTGGGCGTGGAGTTCCGCTGCGGCGTGGACGTGGGCCGCGACGTCACGATACGCGAGCTGAGGAAAGAGGGCTACGAGGCCTTCTATCTGGCCGTCGGCGCGTGGAAGAGCGTCATGCCCGGCGTGCCCGGCGAGGATAAGCGCGGCTTCTGGGGCTCGCTCGAATTCCTTGAGGCCGTCAACTCCGGCAAGGCCCCCGAGGTTGGGGCGCGCTGCGTGGTGCTGGGCGGCGGCAACACCGCCATGGACTGCGCCCGCGCGGCGCTGCGCCTCGGCGCGGCCGAAGCCACCGTGGTTTACCGCCGCGGCAGGGAGGAAATGCCCGCCTCGGCCGAAGAGATTGCGGAGGCGGAGCGTGAGGGCGTTAAATTCAAGTTCCTCAGCGCCCCGGCGGAGATAACGGGCGGCGAGGCCGTCACGGGCATAAAGCTCCGCCCCATGCGCCTTGCGGAGCCGGACGCGGGCGGCAGGCGCGCCGCCGTGCCCACGGGCGAAGCGGACGAGCTCCTCGAATGCGACAGCGTCATAGCGGCCCTGGGCCAGCGCACCGACCTCGGCGGTATGCTGATAGGCACGGGCGTCAACCTCACCCGCCGCGGTACCGTGGAGGCGGACCCCGTCACGCTTCAGACCGGCGAGAGCGACATCTTCGCCGGCGGCGACGTGGTCACCGGCCCGCGCTTCGCCATAGACGCCATCGCCGCGGGCAAGGAGGCCGCCATATCCATCCACAGGTTTGTGCACAAGGGCCAGAACCTCTTCTACGGGCGCGCGGTCAAGGAATACCTCTCCATCGACCCTGACAGCGTGACCCTGCCGGCG
The DNA here is from genome assembly GCA_944385795.1 of uncultured Oscillospiraceae bacterium. Classification (GTDB taxonomy): domain Bacteria; phylum Bacillota; class Clostridia; order Oscillospirales; family Oscillospiraceae; genus Scatomorpha. Next base: position 33,948 of record CALWYP010000107.1, read on the forward strand.
AGCATGACGAACGCCCCGCGCCAGCGCGCGGCGGGGCCGGACGCCGCCGAGGCCGTGAAGACCTTCCGCGACCTCCGGGGCACCTTCACGGAGGAGCAGATGAGGGCCGAGACCGAGCGCTGCCTCGGCTGCGGCGCCGTGGTGCTCGACGAATACCTCTGCGTGGGCTGCGGCATATGCACGACCAAGTGCAAGTTTGACGCCATTCACCTCGAGCGCGTGCGCGACGTCGAGGGCCTCGACTACGATAAGCTGGTGCCCAGCCTCGCCCCCCATGTGCTCAAGCGCTATGGCAACATAGCCGTGAAGAGCCTTGGCAAGCTGGCCGGAAAGCGCTGACACAATATCCCGCAACAGGAAAATCCCCCGGTTTACCCGGGGGATTTTCCGCATTCCGTCCCGCCGCCCTTCGCCGAGAGGAAGACCGTAAGCATTATCAGCGCGAAGCCCGCGAGCTCCGCCGCGCCGAAGCTGGTGCCCAACCATAGCGCCGAGCCGGCGGCGGCGGTGGCCGGCTCTATGCAGCCTATGAGCGTCGCCTTTTCCGGGCCTATGTATTTGACGCCCTGAAGGAAGACGGAGAAACCGCCCGCCGTGCCGACGAGGACTATGACGGCTATGAGGGCGGCGGCGCGCAGGTCGAGCCCCTCGGGCAAAATCCAGGCCCTCTCCAATACGCCCGGGACGGCCCCGCCGAGGAGCATACCCCAGCCCGTGACCAGGGCGCTGCCGTATTTCGCCGTGATGGGCCGCGAAAACAGGGTATAGGTCACGACGCCCAGGGCGGAGATAAGCCCGAAGGCCAGCCCGGCGGGGGAGAGGGCCAGCTCACCCGGCCGCCCGTGCGTGGCCACGAGGAAGGTGCCCGCCAGCGCGCAGGCGAGGGAGGCGAGCTGCCGCGGCCCGGGCCATTGCCGCCGCCTTGCAGACATGAAGAGCGCCATCATGACGACGTTGAGGCTCTGCAGCACCGTGCCTGTGGCGGAGTTGGAGCGCTCTATTGCGGCAAGATATGTGAACTGGCAGAGCAGCAGGCCCGCGAAGGCATAGGCCAAAAGCCAAAGCAGATCAACACGGAAACGAAAAATGTCTAATATCCGCCCCGGCCCGCGGAGCGAGGCGAAGGCCAGCAGCGCGGCGCCCGAGAGGAGCATGCGCACCGCCGTAAGCCACGCGGGGCCGACGGCGTAATGTGAAAAGAGATATTGGCTGCAAAGCCCTGAAAAGCCCCAGCCGACGGCGCCTGCGGCCGAATAAAGCACGCCCTTTGCCAACGCGCGCGCATCCATACCCCAGCCCCCTTCCTTGCGGTAAAAAGAGTATAAATTGAAAGGAGGCCGAAGTCAAGCGAAGCTCATTTGGCTCTTTTCATTTATGAATAAACGTGCTAAAATAAAACTTAAATATATCGACTGATTTTAAGGAGAAACAATGCCTGAATTCCATGTTGTGAGCGAATACGCCCCCTCCGGCGACCAGCCGGAGGCCATAGACGCGCTTGCGCGCGGGCTTGAGGCCGGGATTGACGAGCAGACCCTTCTCGGCGTCACCGGCTCCGGCCAGACCTATACGATGGCGAAGGTGATCGAGCGCATACAGCGCCCCACGCTGGTGCTCGCCCACAATAAGACGCTCGCGGCCCAGCTCTGCTCGGAGTTCCGCGAGTTTTTTCCGGATAACGCCGTGGAATATTTCGTCTCCTACTACGACTACTACCAGCCCGAGGCCTATATACCCACCACCGACACCTATATAGAAAAGGACGCCGCCACGAACGAGGAGATAGACCGGCTCCGCCTTTCCGCGACTGCCTCGCTTATAGAGCGGCGCGACGTCGTGGTCGTCTCCTCTGTGAGCTGTATCTACGGCCTCGGCGAGCCCGAGGACTTCGCCAATATGATGGTGCCGATACGCGCCGGCATGGAGATAAGCCGCGACAAGCTGCTAAGGCAGCTCATAGGCATACGCTACGAGCGCAACGACATCGCCTTCGAGCGCAATATGATAAGGGTGCGCGGGGACACGCTGGAGGTCTGGCCCGCGTATTATAAAGGCAGCGCCATAAGGGTGGAGTTTTTCGGCGACGAGATAGACCGCGTGAGCGAGTTCGACCCGGTTACGGGCCGCGTGATACGCCGGCTGACGAATATCCCGATTTTCCCGGCGAGCCACTATATAACGCCCAAGGAGAAGCTGGACCGCGCCGTCAAGGAGATACGGCGCGAGTGCGACGAGCGCGTGGCCTTCTTCAAGGGCCAGGGCAAGTACCTCGAGGCCCAGAGGATAGACCAGCGCACGAACTTTGACATAGAGATGATTAACGAGCTCGGCTATTGCTCGGGCATAGAGAACTATTCGCGCATAATCTCCGGGCGGGAACCCGGCAGCGCGCCGATGACGCTGCTCGACTACTTCCCGAAGGACTTTGTGCTCTTCATAGACGAGAGCCACGTCACGCTCCCGCAGGTGCGCGCCATGTACCGCGGCGACCGCGCCAGGAAGGAGGCGCTGGTGGAGTACGGCTTCCGCCTGCCCAGCGCCTTCGACAACCGCCCGCTCAAGTTCGAGGAATTCCAGCAGCGCATAGGCCAGACCATATACGTCTCCGCCACGCCGGGGGAGTATGAGCGCACGCGCTCCGGCCAGATAGTCGAGCAGATCATACGCCCCACCGGGCTGCTGGACCCCGAGGTCGAGGTGCGGCCCGTGGAGGGGCAGATAGACGACCTCATGGACGAGGTGAAGGCCAGGATAGCCAAAAACGAGCGCAGCCTGGTCACCACGCTCACAAAGAAGATGGCCGAGGATTTGAGCGCATATCTTGCCAACGCGGGGATAAAATGCCGCTATATGCACCACGACATCGGCGCGATAGAGCGCATGGAGATTATACGCGACCTGCGCCTCGGCGAATTCGACGTGCTCGTCGGCATAAACCTCCTGCGCGAGGGCCTGGACTTGCCCGAGGTCAGCCTCGTGGCCATACTGGACGCCGACAAGGAGGGCTTCCTGAGAAGCGAGACAAGCCTCATCCAGACCATAGGCCGCGCCGCCCGCAACGCCGAGGGCAAGGTCATAATGTACGCCGACACGGTAACGCCCAGCATGCGCGCCGCCATCGGCGAGACGGAGCGCCGCCGCGCAAAACAGGACGCGTTCAACAAGGCCCACGGCATAGTGCCGCGCACAATAAAGAAGGATGTGCGCAGCATAATCGAGCTCGGCGCGGAGACGGACAAGGCCTCCCGCCGCAAGGACGGCGTGCGCATGACGGAGGCCGAGCGCCGCGCCGAGATAGAGAAGCTAGAAAAGAAGATGCGCGAGGCGGCGAAGATGCTTGAGTTTGAGTACGCCGCCGTATTGCGCGACCAGCTTATAAAGCTCAGGGGTGAGAAGAAATGAAAAGGACGGCCGCCGCGCTGCTCAGCATAGCGCTAATATTCGCCATCGCCGCCTGCGGGACGGACCCCGGCCCCGGCCTGCCCGAGCCCATCGCGCCCAGCGCCGGGGCCGTGCCGGCCGGCTCGCCCGAGCCCACGCCGGAGCCGGAGCCGAGCACCGTGACGCTCACCCTCGCCGGCGACCTCGTCATGCACACCCCGCTGAACGCCGAGGCCGCCCTGCCCGGCGGAGGCTATGATTTCAGCGTGCTCTTCGAGGATGTGGCGCACTATGTCTCCGGCGCGGACTACGCCCTCTGCTGCCTCGAGAGCCCCTTAACCGGCGGCGCGCCCTCGGGATACCCGCTCTTTTCCTCGCCGGACGACCTAGCCTATTCCCTGAAGGACGTGGGCTTCGACCTCATAAACATGGCCAGCAACCACAGCGTGGACGGCTTCAAGGGCGGCGTACTGCGCACGCTGGACGTGCTCGACGCCGCGGGGCTCGACCACGCGGGCACCTACCGTTCGCCGGAGGAACGCGCGGAGAACAACGGCATACTCGTCAAGGAGATCAACGGCATAAGCATAGCCTTCCTCGACTATACCTACGGCACGAACGGCATACCCATAGACGGCTATGAATACGCCGTGAACGTGTATAATAACGACTATATGACGACGCTCGTGGACGTGAACTACGAGCTGCTGGACGCCGATATGGCCGCCGCCCGCGCGCTTGGCGCCGACGTCATAGCCGTCAGCGTCCACTGGGGCGCGGAATACATGACCTCGCCCAATGTGTACCAGCAGGACCTTGCCGACTACTTCTTCGCCCAGGGGGCCGACCTCGTCATCGGCGGGCATCCCCACGTCCCGCAGCCCATGGAGATACGCGAAATAGATAACGGCGACGGGACGACGCGCAAGGGCTTCCTGTGCTACTGCCTCGGCAACCTGCTCTCCTGCCAGAGCAGGCAGTACACCGACCTCACGGCCATGGTGCGCCTCGAGCTCAGCAAGGACCCTGTGAGCGGCGTCACAGAGATAAGCGCCTGCGAATACATACCCATGATAATGATAAATCTCCCGAGCTACGGCGTGGCCCGTTCTCCCGAGGGCTGGCAGCGCCGGCTCTGGGACCTGAGGGCGGCCATAAGCGACTACGAGGCCGGCGACGACCGCGGGGTTATAACGCCGTATATGTACAACTGCCTTGTGCAGGCCCTGGCGGACTGCGAGCGCATTTTCGGTACGGAGCTGCTGGCGGGGGAAAGCGAGGATACGCCATGAAGCTAATGATACTTGACGGCAACAGCATAGTTAACCGCGCATATTACGGCGTCCGTATGCTCAACGCCCCGGACGGGACGCCGACGAACGCGGTATACGGCTTTCTCGCCATATTGCAGCGGCTGCTGGACGCGGACGCGCCCGACGCCCTCTGCGTGGCCTTTGACCTCGCCGCGCCGACTTTCCGCCACAAGCGCTACGCCGGCTATAAAGCGCAGCGCAAGCCCATGCCGGAGGAGCTCGCCATACAGATGCCGCTGCTCAAGGAGCTGCTCTCCGCCATGGGCGTAAAGCAGCTCGCCGCCGAGGGCTGGGAGGCCGACGACGTGCTGGGCACCGTGGCCGGGATATGCGAGGCCGCTGGCTGGGACTGCGACATAGTTACCGGCGACCGGGACAGCTTCCAGCTCATCACGGCCAAGACCGGCGTCATCCATATAAAGACGGCCAAGGGCCATACTGAAACCATAACCTATGACCTCAAGCTCTTTGAGGAGGAGTACGGCTTCGCCCCGCCGCAGATGGTGGACCTCAAGGCCCTGATGGGCGACGCCTCGGACAACATCCCCGGCGTGCCGGGGATAGGGGAGAAGACCGCGCTCGACCTTGTACGCCGTTTCGGCACGGTGGAGAACATCTATTCCTCGCTCGATACGCTGGACATAAAGGACTCCGTGCGCAAAAAGCTCGCCGCCGGGGAGGGCTCCGCCCGCCTCAGCTACGAGCTCGCCACAATAAGCCGCGACGCGCCGGTGGAGTTCTCGCCTGACGGGGCCGTGTGGAAGCTCACGGGCTCGCCTGAGCTCTACTCCGCGCTCAAGCGCCTGGGTTTCAACCGCTTTATCGAGAAGTGGGGCCTGGAGGGCTCGGCGGCGCCGGCCGTTTCCACGGCCGGGATAAGCCCGCTGCCTGAAATAGAGGCGGGCGCCGAAGAGGCGCTGCGGCGCATAAACAGCGCCGGATACGTCTCCGTCCTTGCCGGCGAGGGCGTCTCGAGGCTCGATATCTGCGACGGCGAGGCGGTTTTCAGCGTCTCCCAGCTCACGGCCGGGGAGGACTGGGACAAACTCGTGGACGCGCTCTTTTCCGCAAAGGTCAGGAAGGCCGCCCACGGCCTGAAGGATTTAATGGGCCTCGCGCTTGCGGAAAACATATCGCCGGAGGGCTTTGTCTTCGACACCGAGCTCGCCGCCTATGTGCTCAACCCGACGGAGAGCGCTTATCCGGTGGAACGCCTTTCCATGGGCTTCCTCGGCTGTGAATTGCCGGCGGCGCAGGCCGTGTGGCTTTTGTACCCGATGCTTGAAGGGCGGCTGGAGGAGGCCGGGGCCAAGCGCCTTTATTACGATATCGAGCTGCCGCTCTGCCGCGTGCTCGCGGACATGGAGCGCGCGGGCTTCCTTGTCGACCGCGCCGCGCTGGCCGCCTACGGCGAGAGCATGGTCGGCGGGATAAACGCGCTGCAGGAGCAGATTTACGCCCTGGCCGGGCGCGAGTTCAATATAAATTCGCCCAAGCAGCTCGGCGAGGTCCTTTTCGGCGAGCTCATGCTGCCGGCCGGGAAGAAGACCAAGACCGGCTGGAGCACCAACGCCGACGTGCTGGAGAAACTTGCGGGCCGCTATCCCATAGTCCAGGACATATTGGACTACCGTATGCTGGCCAAGCTGAAAAGCACCTACGCCGACGGGCTCATCAAGGTCATATCCCCCGACGGGCGCATACACACGAACTTCAAGATGACAGTCACCGCCACAGGCCGCCTGTCGTCTACGGAGCCCAACTTGCAGAATATACCCATACGCCGGGAACTGGGCGGCGAGATACGCAAGATGTTCGTAGCCGCGCCCGGCTGCCTGCTGGTGGATGCGGACTACAGCCAGATTGAGCTCAGGCTGCTCGCGCACATATCCGGCGACAGGACGATGCAGGAGGCCTTCCTGGATGGGGAAGACATACACGCCGTCACGGCCTCACAGGTTTTCGGCGTCCCGCTTTCGGAGGTTACGCCGCAGCAGCGCAGCCACGCCAAGGCCGTCAACTTCGGCATTGTCTACGGCATATCCGCCTTCTCCCTGGCCCAGGACATAGGCGTCAGGCCCAAGGAGGCGCAGGCGTATATCGACGCCTACCTTGAGAAGTACCACGGCGTGCGCGAGTATATGGAGCGGGTCATAGCCCAGGCCAAGGAAAAAGGCTATGTAGAGACGCTCTTCGGCCGCCGCCGGCCGCTGCCGGAGCTGAAGAGCTCCAACTTCAACACCCGCTCCTTTGGCGAGCGCGTGGCGAGGAATATGCCGATACAGGGCACGGCGGCGGACATAATAAAGCTGGCGATGGTGAACGTATACCGGCGCATGAAGGCGGAGGGCCTGAAGAGTCGCCTGCTGCTGCAGGTGCACGACGAGCTCATCGCCGAGTGCCCGGAGGACGAGGCCGAATATGTGAAGGCCCTGCTCACGGAGGAGATGTCCGGCGCGGCCAAGCTCTCCGTGCCGCTGACGGCGAACGCCAAGACGGGCAGGACATGGGCGGAGGCGCACTGATATGATAAGCTATGAGGAAGCCGGAAGGGTGCTGGACGAGGCCGTCGACGGCCTTCCAGAGGAGATATTCCGCGAGCTGAACGGCGGCGTGAACCTCATCCGCCGCAGCCGCACGGACGAGCACGGCCTGCTTGTGATGGGCACCTACAACGTGAACCAGATGGGGCGGTATATAGAGATATACTACGGCTCCTTCAAGCTCAAATTCCGCGACGCTTCGCCGGAGAAGTGCGCGCGCGAGCTTGTCCACACGCTCAAGCACGAGCTCACCCACCATGTGGAGAGCCTGGCCATGGACCGCAGCCTGGAGAAATGGGACGAGCAGCATGTCGCCGAGCTCCTGGCCGGGCTAGGTGACGGCGCCGAGCCGCTGGAGGTGAGTTCCCTGCTGTTTGTGGACGCCGACGGCGCCGGCCTGGCCGAGATGGCCCTGTCCATGTTCCTCAAGGCAGCTTCGGACGCGGGACTCGAGGACGTCAGCGCCGCCTGCGCCTCGCTGGAGCCAGGCGCGCTCAGCCTCAAGGCGGCCAAGGCGGCCGCCAGGTACGGCGTGACCATATCCGCCGGCGGGGCGCCTCTGAAGCTCACGCGGGAGCTCTGCGAGGGCGTGGACGCGGTGCTGTGCATGGACGAGGAGATGGCGGACGCCCTGGCCGGGCGCTGGCCTGAACTAGACGAGAGGTTCATGTGCGTCGGCGAGTCGGACATTATAAAGCCGCGCTTTGACTCGCAGATGAGCTGGAACCGCACGGCCGACGCCATGGCCTCCGAGATAAACGGGCTTATAGCCGAGCTCACGGCGGAGGACGGCGATGATTGAGCTCAGAAGCGCCGCGGAGCGCGACCTGGACTGGATAGCCTGCCTCGAGGCGGCAAATTTCAGCGGCGGCTGTACCCGGGAAATGCTCGGGAAGTTTATTTTAGATTCGAACAGGCGCGTAACCGTCGCCATGGCGGACGGGGAGCGCGCCGGCTACCTGATATTTTCCAGCGTGCTGGACGAGGGCAGCGTGGACAGCGTCTGCACAGCCGCCGGCTTCCGCCGCCGGGGGGCCGGGGACGCGCTAATGCGCGCTGCGGACGCCGCCGCCGCGGAGCTGGGCCTTGCCAGCGTAACGCTGGAGGTGCGCGCGTCCAACGCCGCGGCCATCGCCCTGTATGGGAAACACGGCTATATTTACGCCGGCCGGCGCCCGGGCTACTATGAGAGGCCCAGGGAGGACGCCGTCATAATGACAAAGTATTTTAAGGAGCACGGAAATGATTATACTTGCAGTTGAATCCTCCTGCGACGAGACGGCCGTGGCGCTGGTGCGCGACGGCCGGGAAGTGCTGACCGACCAGGTCTTCTCCCAGGCGGACCTCCACGCTGTCTACGGCGGCGTGGTGCCGGAAATCGCCTCGCGCAGCCACATCGAGGTAATATACCAGCTCGCCGACAGGGCCCTCGCCGTCGCCGGGCTCACGCGCGGCGACATAGACGCCGTAGCGGTGACCTATGCGCCCGGGCTCATCGGCGCGCTGCTGGTGGGCGTGAACTTCGCAAAGAGCCTCGCCTTCGGCCTCGGCGTCCCGCTCATACCCGTACACCATATCCGCGGGCACATTGCGGCCAATTATCTCGCCTTCCCGGAGCTAGAGCCGCCCTTCCTCTGCCTCGCCATATCCGGCGGGAACACGCTCATAGCCGATGTGCGCGGCTACACCGATTTGCGCGTGCTGGGCTCTACGCGGGACGACGCGGCGGGCGAGTGCTTCGACAAGACCGCGCGCGTGCTCGGCCTGCCCTATCCCGGCGGGAAGCCGCTGGACGAGCTCAGCCAGGGCGGGGACGACACGAAGTACCGTATGCCCGTTTCCCACGTCGAAGGCAACCCCTATGACATGAGCTTTTCCGGGCTGAAGACCGCCGTGATAAACCTCGCCCACGGCGCCGGGCAGCGCGGGGAGGAGCTTGACAGGGCCGGCCTCGCGGCCAGCTTCTGCCGTGCGGTAAGCGAAAGCCTCGTGCCCCGCACCATGCAGGCCCTGGCCGAGCTGGGCTATGACAAGCTCGCCGTGGCAGGCGGCGTCGCCGCCAACTCGCGCATACGCCGGGACTTCACCGCGGCCGCCGAAGCGGCCGGGGCCAGGCTCTACATACCGCCGTTGAAGCTCTGCGGCGACAACGCGGCCATGATAGGCGCGCAGGCCTACTACGAGTACCTGGCCGGGCACACGGCCGGCTCGGAGCTCAACGCCTACGCCACGCTTGAAATCTGACAGGGCGGCTCTGTACGGAAGGGGCGGCGGACCATGGGAATTCACGACGGCCACAGGGAGAGGCTGAGGAAAAAGTTCATAGCGGCCGGGCTGCGCGGCTTCAGCGAGGTTAACATACTCGAGCTGCTGCTGTTTTTCGCCGTGCCGAGGCGGGATACCAACCCCACCGCGCATGCCCTGCTGGAGCGTTTCAACTCGCTGGAGGGCGTGTTTTCCGCCAGCCTGGCGGAGCTTTGCAGCGTCAAGGGCGTGGGCGAGAGCGCGGCTGTGCTGCTGCGCCTGGTGGGCGATATACGGACCAGGCCCAGCGCGGACGACGTGGATATTAAGATCAACCTCAGCCGGCCGAGAGAAGTGGAGCGGTTTATTGAGCCGTTTTTCCTCGGCCAGAGCTCGGAGTCCCTGCTGCTTATCTGCACCGACGCGGACATGAACGTGCTCAGCGCGCGCATACTCTCCACGGGCAGCACCGCCAGCGTTGAAATAGACCCCGCCGTCATTGCGCGCGAGGCCCTGCTCCACCGCGCCCACGCCGTCATACTCGCCCATAACCACATTAAGGGCCTGCCAACCCCGTCCTATGAGGACATAGCCTCCACAAAGCGCCTTTCGGAAATGCTCTCGACGCTCAATATCCGCCTGGCCGACCACATCATCTTCTCCGAGCACGGCTGCGTCTCCGTCCTCGCCGGTTTCATCGTCTGATTGCAGGAGACGATTCACGCCCGGCGCCGTATATTCAGGAATAAGGACTTATGTAAATCCGGCTTAACCTGATTTTAAGCCGCCGCCGCTTTCAAGCCGCCTGGAACGCGCTGTTATAGCCCGGAAAAGCCCGCGCTGCAAGGCGGCGCCTGTTGAAAACCCTGTTGGAAATGTCTATAACTCTTTGCAATCAATTTCCGCGTTAAAATTATGTAAAGGATATTCTCGCGGCTTCGACGAAAGGTCGCACAAAGTTTTAGCGCGCTTGGCGGCGCAATTCTAAAAATTGCACCATACTGCGCATGAATTCTGCATAAGGCGCGCGGTATATGCCGGACGGGGACGAATATTGTCGGAAGGTTTCAATTCATAATTACAAGATGTAATCAAAAACAGCGCAAAGAAATAATTTCAAATGCCGAGTTGACAAACTCCTTCCGTTCTGTTAGAATAATCGAGCACGCAAACGCTGGCATAGCTCAGTCGGTAGAGCAGCTGATTCGTAATCAGCAGGTCGTGTGTTCGAGTCACATTGCCAGCTCCAGGGCCGGTCCGGAAGGGACCGGCCCTTTGCCATACCCGCTGAAAATACCCGGGTGTTTTTCCGCCGTGATATAAGGGGCGAAGATATCTGAAAGGGGAGAAGGACATGGAACTCAGGGTCTTGAAATACTTCCTTGCGGCGGCGCAGGAGGGGAGCGTAACCCGCGCGGCGCAGCTGCTGCACATAACCCAGCCTACGCTCTCCCGCCAGCTCATGCAGCTTGAGGACGAGCTGGGCGTCAAACTTTTCAGCCGCGGCGGCCGCCGCCTTGCGCTGACCGAGGACGGTATGCTGCTCCGCCGCCGCGCCCGGGAGATAGTCGGCCTGGCCGACAGGACGGAGCGGGAGTTCACCGGGCGCAGGGCGGAGCTGTCCGGCGAGGTGGCCATAGGCAGCGCCGAGACGAACTCAATGGGCCTGCTCTCCGAGCGCATCGCGGCCTTCAGGCGCGGGCACCCGGCCGTCAGCTTCAGCATATACAGCGCCACGGCGGACGACATAAAGGAGAGGCTTGAAAAGGGCCTGCTGGACCTCGGGCTGCTCTCGGAGCCCGTTGGGACAGAGGGCTACGAATACATACGCCTGCCGCGCGAGGACGTCTGGGGCGCGCTGGTGCGCGAGGATTCTCCGCTGGCCGCGCTGGAGTCCGTGGGCCCGGCGGAGCTCGCGGGCGTACCGCTCATTATCGGCCGGAGGCGCGAGGTAAAGGACGAGCTCCTGGCCTGGCTGGGCGAGTACGGCGCCACGGCGGAGATTGCGGCCACATATAACCTTATCCTGAACGCCGCCAACATGGTGCTGCACGGCGTGGGCGCCGCCCTCTGCTTCGGCCTGGCCGGTATCCCGCGCGAGCTGCGCTTTATACCCCTCCGGCCGGAGCTGCGCACCGGGACGGTCCTGGCCTGGAAAAAGGGCGAGGCCTGCTCCCTGGCCGCCGGGGCGTTCATACGCGAGCTGAGGGATGCTTTCAGGGCATGAAATAGCCTGCAATAAAGGTATTGGACATCTGTGGGCTCTGGCGTTAAAATTTAATAAAATTAACCGCCCGCTTCATCGGGCGGGAAGGGAGCTGTATTATGGACGAATTCAGCACTATTTTCCCCCGTGGGGAAGAGAACTCGGCCTACGCGCAGTACTTCACGGGCAAAAGCTGGCTCTGCCCGCTCAGCCGCGAGCAGGTTTCCATCTCCAACGTCACCTTCGAGCCGGGCTGCCGCAACAACTGGCACATCCACCACGCCGAAAAGGGCGGCGGGCAGATCCTGCTCGTCACCGGCGGGCGCGGCTGGTATCAGGAATGGGGCTCTCCCGCGCGCGCTCTGAAGGCCGGCGACGTGGTCAACATAGCGCCGGGGGTCAAGCACTGGCACGGCGCAGCCAAAGACAGCTGGTTCGCCCACCTCGCCATAGAGGTGCCCGGCGAGGGGAACCGCAACGAGTGGCTCGAGCCCGTGGACGGCGGGCAGTATTTGAAGCTGGATTAAAAATACCGGCCGCGTTATACGCGGCCGGCGCTTTAAGAGAGATAAAAATGGAGCGGCGCGAGAGCGCCGCTCCATTTTACTCAACATCAGACAAAGTGCAGCGCCAGCGTCAGGATGACGAAGACGAGGCCGACCCACTTGGTGGCCTTGGCCAGCTTCGCGTCCCAGGTCTTGGCCTTGCCCTTGCTCAGGAAGGTGTCCGCGCCGCCGGCGATGGCGCCGGACAGGCCGGAGCGCTTACCGGACTGGCTGAGGACAATAACAGTGACCGCGACGGCACTGAGAAGCTGCAGGATGGTGAGTACGAGCGTCATGATATATCGACCCTTTCAGTTTTCATACACAGTACTTGATACTATAGCACACAAGTCCTTGTATTGCAAGTGTTTTTTTAACACAAGCCCTGTTCCGGCCGGGGCTATTCCATGAAGCCGCACTCCGCCCGGTTGTTCACGGGATCCAGCCAGAAGCGCAGGCCCTCGGGCTCCGTCACGCTTATCATGCCCGCGAGCGCGGCCATGTCCGGGCAGTACTCGGCAAAGCGGTTGGGCAGGCTGCCCAGCAGCGCCGGGTTATAGTTGAGCGTGCGCCTGTCGTTCCAGATGGCGCAGTAGAATATGCCAGCCTCGACAAGGTCCTGGAACATATGGCTGCCGTAGCTGAGCTCGGGCATGTATCCGGCGCGGTCGTCGCTCACCTCGCAGACCCCGGCAAAGCCGCTGATGTCGGCGAAGGAGCAGGGGACGCCGAGCTCCGGCGAGCTGGTGCCCAGCCTGCCCGGCGCGAGCAGCAGGATCTTCTTGCCGCTGTCCTTCAGGGCGCGGTTGAGAAGGCCCACGGCGTTCGCAACCAGCCTCTTCCGGGAATAGGGGTACTCGTAGTAGGCCAGGGCGTCAATATTTATGACGACGTCTATCGGCGTGCTGGTGGCGAAGCCCATTGACGAATCCCTGAGCTTGAAGAGGGCCCTGCCTTCGGGCAGGTCAGGCACGCTCACCCGCCCGCCCGGCTGGCCCACATGCAGCGGGCGGCATTGGAGCAGGTTTATTGAGAAGTCGCCGGCGTCAGAGGTGTTAACGGCGTACTCTATATCCACAGGCACGCCGTACACGTTCTCCAGCGTCTTGAGCAGCGAGCGCATTATGCGCGGGAAGGGCGTGCGCTCCAGCAGGCCCTGGCAGCTCACATACCAGACCTCTTCGCGGTAGCCCGCGTCGAGCAGCGCGGCCTCCGCCTCGGCGTCCCGCTCGTACATGAGCGACCAGAACCAGCGCGGCAGGCACTGGCGGACGTTCTCCGCGTCCACGCTGTGGAAGGAGCGGTTAGTACGGTCGATGACGTCTATGCTGTGCTGGGAGTACTTGTGGCGTTCGGCCGGGCTCGAGTGGCTGCGGGCCGTGGGGCGGTCCAGGCTGACCAGCCGGGGGTAGTCGTCCTCCGTCCTGTCGACGGCCTTCGTGCCGAGGCCCACGACCAGCCTGAGCATGCCCGCCTCGGGGTCGGCGTCCTGGCTGGTGCGGTAGAGGCTGCGCGAAAAGCCCACTCCGGCCGCCCCCGGCATGTAGTAGGGCCCGGCCCAGGAGCCGGAGACGCGCTGGACAAGTATGCTCATCTGCTCGTCTAGCTTTTGCAGGCCCCTCTGGCGGCGGTATTCAAGCGCGCTCGGGTCCATGGTGGAGGCGTAAACCCTGCGCACGGCCTGTTCAAATTCGCGCAGCCGCTCGCTGGGCGAGCCGAAATTAGTGCAGAATACGCTCTCATACTTGCCCGCGAAGGCGTTGCCAAAGCCGTCCTCAAGGAAGCTCGAGGAGCGGACGATGATTGGGCTGTTGCCGTAATAGGCGAGCATCTGCTTGAACTGGTCGCGTATTTCCTCGGAAAAGGAGCCGTGCAGCAGGGCCTCGCGCAGTTCTGGGGCCTTGGTGAAAAAGCCCTCGGGAGTGCGCTGCTCCACGCGCAGCTTCCAGCAGTTGTTGTTGACTATATATGTGTAGAAGACGTCGGAGCCTATAAAGAAGGAGTCGTGCGGCTCGGAGTGCTCGCGGAATTCGGGCAGGCAGGCGTCGGCTATCTTGCGCGCGAGCAGCATGCCGCAGGCTTTGCCGCCTATGGCCCCCGCGCCTATCATGCGGTCGCGCACGGCGAAGTAGTCCTTGGGCTCGAACATCTGCCTGATGAGCTTCTGTATAAGCGGGTCGCGGCTCATCATGCTCTCAAGGAGCACCTTTTCCGTGTCGTTGTGGAAGCGGCCCTGGCCGAGCTCGGCCTTGGCGTGCGCGAAGAAGCGGTCGTGGCTGTCGTAATTCTGGTCCTGGCCGTGCGCGGAGAGGTCGTCCACCAGGCGGTAGTAACGGCTGAGCGACAAGCCGCCGCCCAGGGGGATGAAGGGCCCGCCGCGCACGCTGACATGGGGCAGGAAGATGTTGTTTGAAGTGCGGCCCTGGGCCTTGAGCGTGTGGACGTACAGGGTTGAGTTCGTATTGCAGACGTCTATCATGAGCTGCGTCGTCTCGCGTATGCGCGCCATCTCCTCGTAGCTGTGCCGGCCGCGCAGCAGCGGGAAATAGGCCACTGTCTCCAGCTCGTAGAGGTAGGGGCAGGTCACGCGGAAAAAGTTGCCCATCATCTGGTCCGTGTACCAGGCCGTCTGGAGCTCGCTTAGGCTGTCGAAGACGTAGAACGTCCCCGGGCCTTCCTCGGTTATCCGGTTATATATGGCGACGGTGAAGGGCTCAAACCCGGCGTCGGGGTCGAACTCGTATATCTTGAGCCCGGGCCGCTCGGAAAAGAGCCGCTCGTGCCTGGCGAAATGTATGTACACCATGTTGCGCCCATCGGCTATGGCCTGCTCGGCGAAGGGGAGGGCGAAAAGTTTGTAGCCTTCGAGGTTGGTGACCTGCCAGACCACGTTGTCGCCTATGCGGATGTAGTCGAAGACCTCGTCCGCTCCCGGGTAGCCGCTCTTTATCCTGTCGAATAACATGCCTGACCCTCCTTTGAAGTTTTTTATTCCAGTATAACAAGTATTTTACCCCTTGTCTACGCCGTAATAGCGCGCTTGACAAACTTTGATTTAGAATTTATCATAGCTAATTGAATTGAGCCAAGGAGACAGGGACATTGGGGAATTATATTGTCGAGGAGCGGCGCTTCGGGCCGGCGGGCAGGAGCATTTACGGCAAGCTCTGGCTGCCCGTGGACGTGGAGCACCCGCAGCTTATAATATATGCGCACGAGATCGGCTGCACGCACAGGCGCGCCGAGCCGTATGCGAAGCACCTGGCGGAGCGCGGCCTCGCCGTCTTCGCGCCGGATTTCCGCGGCGGCGGCGAGCGCTCCAGGAGCGAGGGAGGCACGGTGGACATGTCCGTGCTCACCGAGGTGGAGGACCTGGCGGACGTGGCCGCCGAGGCCGGGGGCTGGAGCTTTGTATCCGGCTCGGCGCCCATACTCATGGGCGGGAGCCAGGGCGGCTTCGTCTGCGCGATATTCGCCGGGAGGAACCCCGGGGCCGTGGCCGCGCAAATCCTGCTGTATCCGGCCTTCGATATCCCGGACGCCATAAAAAGGGGGCTCGCCAGCCCCATGGACGCGCCTGAAAAGCAGTATTTTCACGGCTGGCTCTGGATGGGCCGGCGCTATTTTGTAGATATGTGGGATTACGAGCCTTACTCGGAGCCCATGCGATACGGCGGCCCGGTGCTGATACTCCACGGGGACAGGGACGGGATCGTCCCGCTCGCCTATGCGAGGAAGGCGGCGGAGCTCTACAAGGACGCGCGTCTCGAGGTCATACCCGGGGCGGAGCACATGTTCAAGGGCGGGGAGATCGAGACGGCCCTGGGCCACATCGACGGCTTCCTCAGTGGATTGGGATATTTAAAATAAGAAAGCGCGCAGCGCCCCGGGATTTCCCGGGGCGCTGCGCTTTGGGGTTTAGAGTGAAAAGAAAAGAGAGAAGAGAAGGGAAGAACCAGGGCTTACCTGTTGAGGAGGGCCTCTATGCGGGACTTGGGCACGAAGCCCACGGAGCCGGCGACGGCCTCGCCGTTTTTGAAGAGCACTACGGTCGGGATGCTCGAGACGCCGTAGCGGCCGGCAAGGCCGGGCTCGTCGTCCACGTTCACCTTGCCCACCTTTACCTTGCCGGCGTATTCGTCGGCGACCTCGCTGATAACGGGGGCGAGCATACGGCAGGGGCCGCACCAGGAGGCCCAGAAGTCCACGAGCACGGGGATATCGCTGTTCATAACCTCGTCGTTGAAGTTGGAGGAAGTGATAGTAATTTCGGCCATTTCATTATCTCCTTTCGCCGGGCGTTTTTTCTTTGTGGGCTTATATTACCCCAAAGCGCGCGGAAATAATGTGACGCGGTCACGTTGGCGGAAAAATTATTCCGCCAGGGCGCGCAGGGCGGGGATGTCCACGAGGCGTATGGCCCCGCGCCGCATCTCCACGAGCCCGTCGGAAGCGAAACGCTTCAGCATACGCGCGACGACTTCGCGCGCGCTGGAGGTGTTCTGCGCTATCTGCTCGTGCGTCATGCGTATCTCCGGCGAACCGCCGCTGCCGTACTCCTCCAGCAGGAAGCCCGCAAGCCGCGAGTCAAAGCGCCGGAACAGCACGTTTTGCATCGACCACATCACGTCGGAAAAGCGCGACACGGCCTGCTCGTACATGTACAGCTTCACATTTACGTTCCCCTCGGCGAGCTCGCCGAACGCTCCGCCGGGGACAATAAGCAGTCTGGTGTCCCGCTCGGCGGCGAGGAAGGTGTCGAAGGTTATCTCGCTCAGGACGCAGCTCGCCGTGAGCACGCAGCTCTCGCCCTCATAGAGGCGGAAGAGCGTGACCTCGCGCCCCTCGCCGCTGAGCACATAGGCGCGCCCGAGGCCGGAGAGCACAAGGGACATGCCGAGACATTCCGTGCCGCCGCCGTGTATAATGCCGCCGCGGGGGTACTCGCGCAGCAGCGCCGAGCGCCGCAGGACGTCCCTTTCGGCGTCGCTAAGCGCGCCGTAATAGGGGAGACGCGCCAAAATTTCTTCGTTTACAGCCATAATGATCCCTCCTGACCGCAGTTGTTGGCTCCGGCGCAAATGCAAGCGGCCCGGACGCAGGTCCGGGCCGCGCACATGCCTTACAGCTTGGGCATGGAGGGCTGACGGTCGGTGGGCATCAGGGTGTGGTACTTGCGCCCGGCGTGCGCGGCGTCAAAGTCCTCGCGCACCTTCGCCAGCAGAGCCTCGTCGGTGAAGAGCTCGAGCAGGGCGCCAGCCATGACGCGGGCCGCCGTGTGCATACCCTTGTGGGCGATGGAGCTCTTGCCCTGCGCCGTGTTGGCCCAGCCGTGCGCCACGGTGCCGATGGCGGTGGTTGCGACGCGGACCTGGCTTATGGCCGTCACATGGCTGACGTCGGCGACGTCGGTGGAGCCGGTGGCCTCGCGGCGGGTGTTTTCGTCAACGCTGCTGTCAATGGCTTCGGCGGCGCCGGGCATACTGCCAAAGGGCTTGAACTGCTCGGCGTAGGCCAGCTCCTCGGGCGTGTAGTCCATGGGCATGAGGGCCTTGAGGTTTTTAAGCAGCAGCTTGTCCATGGCGTCGTTGCGGACAAAGTCGGAGTAGGAGCTGATGATGTTGGGGCCGCGGAACGACGTCTCGGTCATGAGCGCCGCGCCCTCGCAAATCTTCAGTATGCGCGCGTACAGCTCCTCCATGTACTCGGAGGTGGCGGCGCGGATTATGAACTGGGCCTCGGCGTGCTGGGGCACGACGTTGCCCATGCCGCCGCCGGTGTCGGTGATGGCGTAGTGTATGCGGGAGCTGGGCAGGACGTGCTCGCGCAGGTACTGGGTGCCGGTGCAGAGCAGCTCGACGGCGTCCAGCGCGCTGCGCCCGTTCCAGGGCTCGGCGGCCGCGTGGGCCGCGCGGCCCTCGAAGGGGAAGCGGACGGTGACGCAGGCGAGGCCGGCGTTGTCGACGCAGTTCTCCGCGGCGGGGTGCCAGCAGACGGCGGCGTCCACGTCGTCAAAGGCCCCGGAGGCCGCGAGGTACACCTTGCCGCCGCCGCCCTCTTCAGCCGGGCAGGCGTAGTAGCGCAGGGTGCCCTTGACGCCGTTGGCCTCCATATAGCGCTTGAGGCCGCAGGCCGCCTCTATGCTGCCTGAGCCGAGCAGGTTGTGCCCGCAGGCGTGGCCGTTAGCGCCCGGCGCCTCGGGCCTCTCCTCGGGCACGTCGGCCGCCTGGCTCTGCCCGGCGAGGGCGTCGTTCTCGCCGAGTATGGCGAGTACGGGGCTGCCGGAGCCGTATTCGGCGATAAAGGCAGTGTCCATCCTCGCCACCGGCGTGGTTATGCGGAAGCCCTCGCGCTCCATATACTCGCGCTGCAGGGCCGTAGACTTATACTCGTTAAAACAGAGCTCGGCGAAGCCCCAAACGGCGTCGCTCATGCCCTCAAAATCCTTCTCCCGCTCTTTCATCAGGGAGTATAGCTGTTCCTTGCTCACATTACCAGCTCCTTTGCCTTTTGATTGTGGTGCCGTGTTCGCTTTTCAATGCGGAACCAAACATATTATAGCAGCGGCGCCGCGGAAATTCCATAGCAAAATAAAATCCCCCCGGTTTCCCGGGGGAATCGGCCCGTTATGAGATTCAGGCGCCGGCTGCGTCAGACTTTTCCTCCTTGACGAAGTTGCCGGTGTAGAGCTGGTAGTACCTGCCCTGCTTGGCGATGAGTTCGTCGTGGGTGCCGCGCTCTATTATCCTGCCGAGCTCCATGACCATGATGCAGTCGGCGTTCTGGACGGTGGAGAGCCGGTGGGCGATGACGAAGGTCGTGCGTCCGGTCATAAGCGCGTCCATGCCGCCCTGGACCAGCTTCTCGGTGCGGGTGTCGATGGAGCTCGTGGCCTCGTCGAGTATCAGCACCGGGGGATCGGCGACCGCCGCGCGGGCGATTGCAAGCAGCTGCCTCTGGCCCTGGCTGAGGTTGGCGCCGTCGCCGGTCAGCATGGTCTGGTAGCCGTCGGGCAGGCGGCGGATAAAGCCGTCGGCGTTGGCGAGCTGGGCCGCCGCGATGCACTCCTCGTCGGTGGCGTCCAGGTTGCCGTAACGGATGTTGTCCATGACGGTGCCGGTGAAGAGGTGGGTGTCCTGGAGCACCATGCCGAGGCTGCGGCGCAGGTCCTGCTTCTTTATCTTGTTGATATTTATCCCGTCGTAGCGTATCTTGCCGTCGGCGATGTCGTAGAAGCGGTTTATGAGGTTCGTTATCGTGGTCTTGCCCGCGCCGGTCGCGCCGACGAAGGCTATCTTCTGGCCGGGCTTTGCC
>CALWYP010000108.1 GCA_944385795.1 uncultured Oscillospiraceae bacterium
TTACGTCCTTGAGTTCGTTGTACTTCTGCATTGCGGCCCGGCGGAGTTCGGAGGTATCGAAGGCGGCGGAAGAGAAGGCGTCGTCCGATATGGCCTTGGCCGTGAATATGGCCGAGACGGGAAAGCGCAGGTTTTTGAGATCGCCTATCACGTGTCCGCTCTGGCGGGTGCCCATGAAGTCGCCGCCTCCCCTCATCTTGAGGTCGCTTTCGGCAATGGCGAAGCCGTCCGAGTTGTTCTTGAGCACCGAAAGGCGCGCCCGCGCCACTTCCGTATCGCTGCCCATGAGCAGGAAGCAGTAACTCTGTTTATCCCCCCTGCCCACGCGCCCGCGCAACTGGTGGAGCTGGGAAAGGCCGAAGCGTTCGGCATTGTAGATGACCATTATGGTGGCGTTGGGCACGTCCACGCCCACCTCTATGACGGTGGTGGAGACGAGGACATCTATGTCCCCGGCGGTGAAGGCGGACATAATCGCGTCGCGCTCGCGCGCCTTCATGCGCCCGTGGACGCACCCGACCCTGACGCCCTTCAGCTCGCGGCCGAGGCGGGCGGCGTATTCACCGGCGGTGACGGTTTTGGGCGGCGCTTCCTCGCCGGGCTCTATGGCAGGGCAGACGACGAAGACCTGACGCCCCTCGCCCACAAGG
Source organism: uncultured Oscillospiraceae bacterium (assembly GCA_944385795.1). Taxonomy (GTDB): domain Bacteria; phylum Bacillota; class Clostridia; order Oscillospirales; family Oscillospiraceae; genus Scatomorpha. The sequence goes on from CALWYP010000108.1 coordinate 651, forward strand.
CGGAGGATGAAGTTGTTCAGCCTCTCGTGATAGGCGCTTGTGACGGCAAAGGTGTCCACCCGCTCGCGGCCTGGGGGCAGCTCGTCTATTATTGAGACGTCCAGGTCGCCGTAGATGATGAGCGCCAGGGTGCGGGGGATGGGCGTGGCGCTCATGACTAGGACGTGGACGCTCTCGCCCTTTTCCGCGAGGGCGCTGCGCTGCGCCACGCCGAAGCGGTGCTGCTCGTCGGTTACGACGAGGCCGAGGCGCCTGAAGCTCACGCCGCCGGATATGAGCGCGTGCGTGCCCACGGCCAGCGCGGCCTCGCCGGAGGCCAGGGCGTCCAGGGCTTCGCGCTTCGCCCTGGCGCCCATGGAACCGGTGAGCTTCACGGCCTTGAGCCCGAAGGGGGCAAGGAAGCCGCTGAGAGTGGCGTAATGCTGCTCGGCCAGGAGCTCGGTAGGGGCCATAAAGGCGCTCTGGCAGCCGTTTTGCGCGGCGTACCATATGAGCGCGGCGGCGACGAGGGTCTTGCCGCAGCCCACGTCGCCCTGTACCAGCCGGTTCATGGCCCGGCCGGAGGACATGTCCCCGGCGCACTCGCCCATGGCGCGGAGCTGGGCGCGGGTGGGCTTGAAGGGCAGGGAGGCCGTGAAGGCGGAAAAGTCCGCCGGGGCGAAGCGCGCCCCGGGCTTGCCCGCGTCCTCGCCGCGCACCAGGGCGAGGGCGCAGACGAGGGCGAAAAGCTCCGAGAACACCAGGCGCCGCCGCGCGAGGGCGAGGGCGCGCATGTCCTCGGGAAAATGTATGTTCTCATAGGCGTAGCGCGCCGAACACAGCGAGTACTCCTCCGCCACACGCGCGGGTATGGCGTCCTCAAAGCCGACGGGCAGGCGGTCGAGCGCCTGGCGGACGGCCCGCTCCACGTCGGACTGCTTGAGCCCGGCCGTGAGGCGGTAGACGGGGACTATGCGCCCCGTGACGCGCCCGGCCTCGCCGGCCGGCTCGAAGAGCGGGTTTGCGAAGCTCATGCCGTATTTGCCCAGATGCGCCTTGCCGTAGAAGACGTACTCGTCCCCGCGGCGGAACTTGCGCGCGAGCCAGCTCTGGTTGAAGAAAATTATGCTCATGCGCCCGGTGGCGTCGGCGGCCGTGAAGCGCACCGCGCCGTGGGCCATGAGCACGCACTCGCTCGTGACGGTGCAGCGCACGCAGGCGGTCTCGCCGTCCACGAGGCGGGATACGCTCCGGCACGCGGTGCGGTCCTCGTAGGCGCGGGGGAAGAAATTCACAAGCTCCGGTATGCTGCGCACGCCCAGCCTGGCAAAGGCCCTGGCGCGGGCCTCGCCTATGCCCTTGAGGTATTGAAGCTGGGCGCCCTGCGCGCCTCCGGCGGCCATGTCAGGCTTCCTCCCCGTCGCGGCGGACGTATTCCACCCGCCGCTCGCCGCTGGAGTCAAAGTTGTCGTGGAGGCCGGAGGAGACTATCATACGGCCGTCGTCGGTGACGAGCACCATGTCAAAGCCGCCGTAGGTATCGTAATAGGCCTTGGCCCCGTCCTCGCCGAGGGTGTAGAGCGCGGTGGAGAGGGCGTCGGCCAGGCTGCCGTCGCCGCAGACCACGGTGACGCTAAGCAGGTTGCTCTCGCTGGGGTAGCCCGTGCCGGGGTCTATGATGTGCTGGTACACCGTGCCGTCGCTGCCGGTGAAGTAGCGCTGGTAGCCGCCGGTGGTGACGACCGCGGCCTCGCCCACGCTTATTATGCAGGCGTAGTCGTTAGTGTTCTCCGGATCCTGGATGGCGACGGACCAGTTGCTGCCGTCGGGCTTCGTGCCCAGGGTCTGTACGTTGCCGCCGAGGGAGATTATGGCGCTCTCCACCCCGGCGGAGGCCATGGCCCTGGCCGCGTACTTGGCCGCGCAGCCGTTGGCCACGCTGGCGAAGGATATCTCCGTGCCGGCGGGGAGGGAGACTATGGAGCTGTCCGAATCGCTCATGGGGTTGAAGCTGAGCTTGTCGAAGCCGACGCCGCCGAGCAGGCTTTTGATCTCGCTCTCGCTGGGCACGCGGTAATGCCCGTCGATGAAGCCCCAGGCCTTGACGATGGGGTAGACGGTGAGGTCAAGCCCGCCGCCCGAACGCTCGTAGACGCTCTGCGCCGTCTCCAGGAGCTCGGTCACCTGGCCGGTGACAACGGCCCCGCCGTTCTCGCTGGAGTGGTTTATGTTCCAGGCCGCGGAGCCCTCCCGTTCCGGGTCCAGCATGGCGTCGAGCGCGTTTATAACGCCCTCGGCCGCGGCTATGCCCGCCTCGGCGTCGGGGCCGTAGGCGGAGATGCCCACGACGGTGTCCATGGCAAAGGCCTGGGCGTCGTGCCTCTCGTCCGCGCCGCAGCCGCACAAGGAAAAGGCCGCGCAGAGCGCGAGGGCGAGCGCGGCGAGGCGCTTTATGTATCTAGACATGGAAATCCACCTCGGGGTGAAGAATTGCTGACAAATTCGGCCGCCCCGTCAGGGGCGGGGAAAAGGGCTGAAACTCCGAACGTTATTATATCATGCTTGCCGGCGGGAGGCAAGCGAAGGCCGCGCGCGCAAACAAAAGGCCGCCCGGGTACGGCCCGGGCGGCGCTGTAGGTTTTGTCAGTTGAGGCCCGCCTTGACCTCGTTGAAGAGGTTGTCCATGAGCGCGGTGGCCTCGTCGCTGAGGGCCACGAAGGCCTCGCCGCGCGCGAGGGTCTCCTCGTCGGGATAGGCGACGGGGTTATTGGCCATCTCGGGGTCCATGAACTCCTTGGCGGCGCTGACGGGCGTGCCGTAGCCGATGTAGTCCATGTTGCCGCCGGAAATCTCGGGGCTGGTGAGGAAGTTGATGAAGAGCTCGGCCTCATACTTGTGCTCGGCGCTGGCGGGGATGCACATGGCGTCGATGAAGACGTTGAAGGTCTCGTCCTCGGGCAGGTAGAAGGCGAGGTCGGGGTTGGAGTCCATCATCAGCATGGCGTCGCCGGCGTAATAGGGGGCGATCCAGGCCTCCTCGTTTTCCATGAGGTTGTACATATCGTCCATCTGATAGCTCTGGAGTATGGGCGTCTGCTCCTTGAGCAGGCCGGCCGCGGCGCGCAGCTCGTCGGGGTCCTCGGTGTTGAGGCTGTAGCCCAGCATGGCCTCGGCGATGGCGAAGGCGTCGCGGGAGTTGTTTATCATGACGATGCGGTCGGCGTACTTCTCGTTCCACAGGAGGTCCCAGCCGCCTATGTCGGCCTCGTCGACGTACTTGGTGTTATAGATGATGCCGACGGTGCCCCAGGTGTAGGGCACGGAGTACATGTTGTCGGGGTCGTAGCTCTGGTTCTTGAAGGTCTCGTCCACCAGCTCGTAGTTGGGGATATTCTCAAAATCAAGCGGGAGGAGCATGTCCTCTCGGATCATGCGCGCTATCATATAGTCGCTGGGGATGATGACGTCGTAGCTGACGCCGCCCTGGGCGAGACGGGTGTAAAGGGCCTCGTTGCTCTCATAGGTGTCGTAGATGACGTCTATGTCGGGATAGGCCTCTTCAAACTCGGCGATGACGTCGATATAGTCGTCGCTGCCGTCGGCGATGTTGACGCCCCAGTTGTAGACGTGGAGCGTGACCTTGCCGGAACCGCCGCAGCCGGAGAAGGCGAAAATACCGGCGGCGAGCGCGAACACAAGTAAGACGGAAATTACCTTTTTGACTTTCATTGAACTGTCCCCTTTATCAAGAATTCCTAAGTTTAACGCGCTTCTCACGGCGGAGCTCGTCGCGCGCTTGGACGATATTCATGCCTATCATGACTACGAGTATGAGGAAGAACATCAGCGTGAACATGGCGTAGTACATGGGCGGCACGGGCTTGCGCACTATGGCGTATATCTCGACCGGGAGCGTGGAGAAATCGGACGAGTAGGTGAAGTAGCTTATGACGAAGTCGTCAAGGCTCATAGTGAAGGACATTATCGCCCCGGCGATGATGCCGGGCATGAGCTCGGGCAGCATGACCTTGAAAAAGCCCTGCACCGGGGTGCAGCCGAGGTCCTGCGCCGCGTCCATGAGCGAGGGGTCGGCCTGCCTGAGCTTGGGCATGACGGAGAGTATGACATAGGGCAGGCAGAAGGTGACGTGCGCTATGAGCAGCGTACCGAAGCCGAGTATGTTATCCGTGCCCAGGATGTTCCGGCCTATGAAGACGAAGAGCAGGGAGAGGCTTATGCCGGTGACTATCTCCGGGTTGACCAGCGGGATATTGGTGAGGGACATTACGAGGCGGCGCATACGCCCCCGCAGGGCGTGTATGCCGAGCGTAGCCATCGTGCCCAGGAGCGTCGCAAGCACGGAGCTGGCGACGGCGAGGATAAGCGAGTTTGCGAGCAGGCGCAGCGAGCCGCTGTCCGCGAAGAAGTCGAGGTAATTGCCGAAGGTGAAGCCCTCGAATTCGCTCAGATCGCGCCCGTCGTTGAAGGAGCCGACGAAAAGCACTATCATCGGCGCGTAGAGGAAAAGCAGCACTATTGCCGTCCAGATCTTGCCGGCGCGCCTCATATAGTGGCCACCTCCTCGCCCTCGTCGGTGAAGCGGTTCATGAGCCCTATGGAGATAAAGACGAGCAGCATGAGTATTAGGCTCATGGCCGCGCCGAGGTTGCGGTTGAGCGAGCCCTTGAACTGCGTCTCTATGATGTCGCCGACCATGATGTTTTCCGTCGCGCCGAGCTTCTGGGAGATGTAGAAGGTGCTGACGGCGGGGACGAAGACCATGGTGACGCCGGAGACTATGCCCGGCACGGAGAGCGGCAGGATAACGCGGCGGAAGCACTGGAAGCTGTCGCAGCCGAGATCCTGCGCGGCCTCTATGAGCCGGGGGTCGAGCTTGACTATGACGGTGTAGAGCGGCATTATCATATAGGGCAGGTAGTTATAGACCATGCCCATTATGACGCTGCCCGAATTGCGTATGAGCGGCAGGGGGCCTATGCCGAATATGGCGAGGAAGTTGTTTATTATGCCGGTGTCGCGCACGAGGCTCACCAGGGCGAGGGTACGCAGCAGGAAGCTCATGCACATCGGCAGGGTCACGAGCAGGTAGAGCACCCGCTGCACCCTTGCGGTGCACTTGGCTATGGCGTAGGCCACGGGGTAGCCGACGAGCAGGCATATAGCGCAGGCCGCGAGGGCGTACCATATCGAGCGCAGGAAGATGGGCAGGTACTCCGAGGCGCTGCTGAAGTTCGCAAGCGTGAACGCGCCGGAGTTGTCCGTAAAGGCAAAGTAGGCCACCATTGCGAGGGGCACGACCGTGAAAATGGCCATCCAGGCGATATAGGGCCCGGCGAGGAACTTACTCTTCATTGTTGAGCGCCTCCTCCGGGGACTCCTCCCCTCCGATGACCGCGTCGGGGTCGTTTATCTCGTCGTATTCCGCGCTGTAGGAGCTGTAGTCGCCGAACATGCCGGAATATTCGCTCTTGTGCATGACGTGTATGTCGTCCGGGGTGAGCTTTATGCCGATGTACTCCCCGGGCTGGTGGAGGTCGGTGGTCTGGATAAGCCACTTGAAGCCCTTGAAGTCGACTATGGTGTCGTAGTGGACGCCCTTGAAGGTGACGCTTGTGACCGTGCCGCAGAGGTGGCCGGAGTCAGGCGGGACTATGTCCACGTCCTCGGGCCTTATGACGACGTCCACGGGCTCGTCCTTGGCAAAGCCGTGGTCGAGGCAGCGGAACTTGCGCCCGAAGAACTCCACCACGAAGTCGGCGCGCATGAATCCGTCGAGGATGTTGCTCTCGCCTATGAAATCCGCCACGAAGGCGTTCTTGGGCTCGTTGTATATGCCCTCGGGGGTGCCTATCTGCTGTATGCGGCCGCGGTCCATGACGACGACCGTGTCGCTCATCGCAAGGGCCTCCTCCTGGTCGTGGGTGACATATATAAAAGTGATGCCGAGCTGCTGCTGTATGCGCTTGAGCTCGTTCTGCATGTCCTTGCGCAGCCTCAGGTCGAGCGCGCCCAGCGGCTCGTCGAGCAGCAGGACCTTGGGGCGGTTGACGAGGGCGCGGGCTATGGCCACGCGCTGCTGCTGCCCGCCGGAGAGCTGGTCAGGCTTGCGCTTTTCAAAGCCCTTGAGGGAGACGATGCCTATCATCTCCTCCACGCGCTCGCGTATCTCGGCCTCGGGCACCTTGGCGATGCGCAGGCCGAAGGCGATGTTCTCGAAGACGTTCAGGTGAGGGAAGAGGGCGTACTTCTGGAACACCGTGTTTATGCGGCGCTTGTGGGGCGGGACATTATTAATCCTCACACCGTCGAAGAACACGTCGCCGCTCGTAGGCTGCAAAAAGCCTCCGATAATACGCAGGGTGGTCGTCTTGCCGCAGCCCGAAGGACCCAGCAGTGTGAGGAATTCACTGTCGTTGAAATAGATATTAATAGAATCGAGGACGGTCTCGCCGTCAAAATCCATCCGGCAATTTACCAGCCGTATGAGCTCTTTGGACATTATCCTCCCCCTCTTTGTTGTGGCGTCCGCTCCGGGGGCGGGGCGCGGCGGCTGAGCGGCATCTTTTCCGCCATGCTTCATGAAAATGCTCGGAAATACACAAAGTATTCCCTGCGCTTTTCATTTTGCCTGACGAAAAATCTGCTCGCCCATCCATCCGCTACCGCCCCCGGAGCGGACGCCTGAGTTCTCTTTCCAGGCGAAAAATATCGCAAAACTGAGAAAGCCCCCTCTCAGACGGCACGGATGATTACGGCTCCTAACACATAATAACCCTGCCGCCTGAGAGGAGGCTCTCTGACAGATTACAACTGAATAATACATGCTGCGCGCGGCTTTGTCAATCATAAAATTAGCCCCGGGAAATATTTATCTGCAAATCCCACGCGCTCTACCTTGAAGGAGCGGCCGCGCAGGTAATCCAGCTCCCCGGCGCCCGTGGGGAAGGCGAAGTCCACGCGGTAGGAGTAGAGCAGCTGGCCCTCCTCGCCGAGGGCGCGGTTCTCCCTGCCCTTGCCGTATTTGCCGTCGCCGAGCAGGGGCGTGCCCGCGGCGGCCATCTGCGCCCTTATCTGGTGCGTGCGCCCGGTGCCGAGGCGGCACTCCACTAGGGAGAGGCCGCCCGCGCTGGCTATGGTCCTGTAGTAGGTGACGGCGGTGCGCGCCCCCGGCTCGGGCCTGGCGCGGACGTAGACCCGGTTTTTGGCGGCGTCCTTGAATATGAAGCCCTCGAGTTTGCCCTCGGCCGGCTTCGGGCGGCCCACGACCACGCAGAGGTAGTACTTCTCTATCTCCCGCGCGGCTATCTTTTCGTTTATAATCCGCAGGGCCCCGGCGTTCTTGGCGGCTATGACTATGCCGCCGGTGTTGCGGTCGATGCGGTTGCACAGCGCCGGGGCGAAGGCGTTCTCATCGCGGGGCCGCCACTCGCCCTTCTGGTACATATAGGCCTGGATATGGGCTATGAGCGTGTTGTAGTCCCACCTGCCCGCACTGTGGCAGAGCACGCCCGGGGCCTTGTCGCACAGGAGTATGTTTTCGTCCTCATAGACGATACTGAGCCTGGGCGAGCCGACCTTGAGGTAGGAATTTTCCTCCCGCGCGGGTTCAAAGAACTCGTCGTTTATATAAAGGCTCAGCCTGTCGCCCTCCTGGAGGCGGGCGTCCCGCTTGGCGCCTTTGCCGTTGAGCTTTATCCGCTTGAGGCGGATGTACTTTTGCAGCAGGCTCTCGGGCAGGAGCGGGACGGCCTTGCCCACGAAGCGGTCAAGGCGCTGGTTGGCGTCGTTTTTCTTTACAATCAGCTCTTTCATACGCCGATTATCCCCCAGCGCGGCGGGAATGTCAAGCGGCGGCGGAAAATATATAAGATAGCTGTTGCTTTGGCCGCCCGGGGATGATATTATAGTTGCGGCGTTAATAAATTATACGCGCGCCAGCTAACGCTCGGCCGCGAATCAACAGGAGGTCAATATGCACTGCACTAAGAACATAACTTCCGACCTCGTCTGGGTCGGCGCCGACGACCGCCGCCTGGCGTTCTTTGAGGGCGTCTACGGCGTGCCGGAGGGCGTTTCCTACAACTCTTACCTGCTGCTCGACGAGAAGACCGTGCTCTTCGACACGGTGGACAAGGCCGTCGCGCACAACTACTTCGAAAACGTCGCCTACGCCCTGGGCGGGCGCAAGCTCGACTACCTGGTCGTACACCACATGGAGCCCGACCACGCCGCGACCATTGAGGACATAGCCCTGCGCTATCCCGAGGCGAAGATAGTCTGCAACGCCAAGATAAAGGACATGCTCGCCCGCTTCTTCCCGACCGACCTCTCCGGCCGCGTGGAGATAGTCAAGGAGGGCGATACCCTCAGCACCGGGCGGCACACCCTCACCTTCGTCATGGCCCCGATGGTACACTGGCCCGAGGTCATGATGAGCTACGACCTCACGGACAAGATACTCTTCTCCGCCGACGCCTTCGGCTCCTTCGGAGCGCTCAACGGGCGTATCTTCGCCGACGAGGTGGACTTCATGCACGACTGCCTCGACGAGGCCCGCCGCTACTACACCAACATAGTCGGCAAGTACGGGCCCCAGGTCCAGGCCGTGCTGCGCAAGGCGGCCGGGCTTGAGATAAACTACGTCTGCCCGCTGCACAGCTTCGTGTGGCGCCGCGGCTTCGGGGACTTCCTCGCCAAGTACGTCCAGTGGTCCAGCTACGAGCCCGAGGTCCAGGGCGTGCTTATAGCCTACGCCAGCGTCTACGGCCATACGGAGAACGCCGCGAATATCCTCGCCGCAAAGCTCTCCGACCTGGGCGTGCCCGTCAAGATGTACGACACCAGCGTCACCGCGCCTAGCTTCATCCTCTCCGACGCCTTCAAGTACAGCCACCTGGTCTTCGCCGCCACTACCTACAACGCCGGTGTCTTCTCCACCATGGAGCAGCTCCTGCACGAGATAGCCGCGCACAACCTCCAGAACCGCAAGATCGCCCTCGTAGAGAACGGCTCCTGGGCCCCGGTTAGCGGCTCCATCATGCGCAAGCTGCTTGAGAACCTCAAGGGCACGGAGTTCATCGGCGATACGCTGACGATAAAGAGCGCCCTCGCGGAAGGCCAGCTCGCGGAGCTCGACGCCCTGGCCGCCGTGATTGCCGGGAGCGTCCTCCCGCCTAAGGCCGAGCCCGCCGTCACTGCCGCCGAGGGCAGCATGGACGGCGTCTTCGAGGTCGAGAACGCCGCCTTCAACAAGTTCAGCTACGGCTGCGAGATACTCACCACCCGCGTGGACGGCAAGGATTACGGCTGCGTCATCAACACCGCAGGGCAGATTACCAGCTCCGATCCCAAGAAGATAACGATAAGCTGCATCAAGGCCAACCACACCTGCGATATGGTTGCCAAGGCCGGCGTCTTCAACATCTCCATCCTCAGCGAAGACGCGCCCTACGGCCTGTTCAAGCACTTCGGCTTCCAGTCCGGCCGCGACGTGGACAAGTTCGCCGATTGGCCCGACGAGCTGCGCACGGCCAACGGCCTGCGCTATATAGGCCAGCACACCAACGCCGTCCTCTCCGCCCGCGTGATTGACGCGCGCGACTGCGGCACCCAGATGCTCTATATCGCCGAGGTGGTCGAGGCCCACGTCCTCTCCGACGCGCCCAGCTGCACCTACGGCTACTACCACGCCCACATCAAGCCGAAGAAGCAGCCCGCCGCGCCCGAGGCCGAGGGCTGGGTCTGCAAGGTCTGCGGCTACTTCCACGAGGTCGCCGAACTGCCCGCCGATTTCGTCTGCCCGCTGTGCAAGCACGGGCCCGAGGACTTCGAGCACTATGTCCCCGCCGTCGTGGACAAGAAGAAGGGCTGGATATGCACCGTCTGCGGCTACTTCTACGAGGGCGAGGAGCTGCCCGCCGATTTCGTCTGCCCCATTTGCCACCACGGCGCGGACGCCTTTGAGCCCGCCAACAGTAATTGAAACGCAGCAGGCCCCCAGGCAAACGCCCGGGGGCCTTTCATGCGCTCACACCAGCGAGCTTATCCACTCGTATATGGGCATGTACGCCGCGGGGAGGAAGACCGCGGGGAGCATGTTCGCAATCTTCACCGGCTCGCGCCGCAGCTCCAGGAGGTTGATGGCGAGGCCTATGAGCAGCACGCCGCCCACGGCGCTCATCTCGCCCACCACCGCGTCCGTCAGGAAGCCGGAGACGGCCGCCGAGAGGAGCGTGAGGCCGCCCTCCACTATCAGCACGCACACAAAGCTCGCCGCCACGCCGACGCCCAGCGCCGCGCCGTAGGCCAGGGAGGCGATGAGGTCGAGCACCGCCTTGGCGAAGAGTATGGAGTTGTCGCCAAGCCCGGCCTGCACGCTGCCCATGACGGCCATGGAGCCTATGCAGAACATGATGGAACAGCTCACAAAGGCGCTCTTGAAGCCGCCGCCCTTGCCGGGGCGGCCGCCCAAGGCCTTCTCGGCCAGGCGGCCCAGGGCGTTCACGCCGTCGTCTATATGCAGCAGCTCGCCTATCACCGTGCCCAGGGAACAGCAGACGATTATGCACAGCACGTCGGCGGTGCCGGCCACGCTGGCCACGCCCATGCCCATAGTCGCAAGGCCCAGCGCCACCATCAGCGAATCCGTATACTTCTTCTTTATCCTGCTCCCGCAGAGCATACCGACAGCGCCGCCTAAAAGCACCGCAGCCGAGTTCGCAAGCACGCCTAACATTCCCACGCCTCCAGCAGATTAATAAGCCAATATTAACACGATAAATAGCTGAAGTCAACGGATAGTTGACACGCCGCCCGCACAGGTAGTATTATATAGGACACGCGGGCATGGCGGAATTGGCAGACGCGCAGGATTTAGGTTCCTGTGGATCAGTCCGTGTGGGTTCAAGTCCCACTGCCCGCACCACGTCGCCGCGGACGTCATATCGTTCGCGGCGACTTTTTTGCAAAAGTCACCTCTCACTCATTCTGTCGCGGCTCCTTTCCAAAATTGAACCCGCTTCGCTGGGCTTCAATTTTGCTCTTTGGTCGTCGCGGCGGCAAAGTTTGCTTCGCTCCTTTGCGGCTCTTTTCCAACTGCGACCCGCTTCGCTGGGCTCGCAGTTGGTTTTTTTCTCAAGCTGGTGCGGTGATGTCGCCCGCTCCCTTGCTCCTCCTTTTCAAAATTGAACCCGCTTCGCTGGGCTTCAATTTTGCTTTCAGGCCGGCGCGGGGCAAAGTTTGCTTCGCTCCTTTGCGGCTCCTTTCCAACTGCGACCCGCTGCGCTGGGCTCGCAGTTGGTTTTTTTATCTCAGGCTGGCGCGATAATGCCGCCCGCTCCTCCTTTCAAAACCGCAACCGCTTCGCCGGGTTGCGGTTTTGTCCTTTCGCGCGCTATACCCGTCACCTGGGGCGGCCCGGCGCCGGCTGGGGCGGGACGCGGGTCAAAAACTGCTTCATTAGCTTCGCGGGATAAGAGAGCTGGACGCGCTTTTTTGTCGTAAGGTATATATCCCACTCGAAGTCGTCCTCGTCGAAGGGGACTTCGACGATGGTTTTGGAATTCGAGGTGTTGACTATGCCCTCGGGGCAGATGCCGAGGCCGTGGTTGTCCTCGCAGAGGGACATTATGGTGTTCATCTCGGAAATGCCGGAGATAGGGGAAATCTCCGCCCGGACTTTTGCCAGGGAGTCTTTTATGTGCGAATTCTTGTTAAACGTGTCCTTGAGCAGGATCACCCTCTGGCCCTGCAGGTCTTCAAAGCGCACGGCGGACTGCCTGGATAGGGGGTTATCTATATTGCATATCACCACATGGCGGCGGCTCTGCAAAAAAACGCAGTCGAAATTGCCGGCGTCGGGCTTGCCCACCGTGATTGCCAGCTCGAAAGCGCCGTTTAGCAGCTCCTGCTCCAGGAGCGAGTCTTCAAGCTCTGAAATACATATCTCTATTTTCGGGTACAGCTTCTGGAAGTCCAGGAAGGGCGTGTACCGGAGCGCCGGGATTATGCCGTATGCTAGGCCGATGTTCACCTTGCCGGACTGCATGGAGTTCATCTCCTTGAGCCCGTTGAGCGTGCTCTCGTACATTTCAAGCATCTCCCGGGCCCTGCCGAGGAAATACTTGCCGGAGGGCGTGAGCGAGAACCCGCGCATACGCCGGTCGATCAGCTGCGCCCCGCACTCTTCCTCCAGTGAAAGCATGGCCTTGTTCAGGCCCTGTACGGTTATGTGGAGCTTCTCCGCCGCCTTGGATGAACTGCCTAGCTCGCAGCAGCAGACGAAATAGCAGAGCTTGTTGAAATCCATGCTTCGGCCTCCTTACCAGCAGACATATAAAACATTGTACCACATTAAGCCCGGCGTGGCAATTCGTGCGCCGGGCGCCGGAACTGGCGTTCAGCAGGAACTGGATTTATTAAACTTTAGGTTGATATGCACTAAATATGAGTTGATTTACATTCTTTATTGCGCATGTTATGTTATTAACAAGATTAATGCCGGCATTGCTAACGACTACGCAACGAATAAAGGAGGACAATCAATGAACATTTACCCGCATCTGTTTTCTCCGCTGACCATACGCGGCAAGACGCTTCGGAACAGGATACAGTTTTCCCCGCACGTCTCGAAGCAGGTCATGTCCGACGGGGAGATAAGCATAGACAAGGTAAATTATCTTGAGATGCAGGCCAAGATGGGCGTGGCCTATATAACCATAGGCGACACCCAGGTCGACCGCGTGCGCGCCGCCTGCTTCGGCGGCGAGGTGAACGTCACCGACGACAGGTACATCCCGGGCCTGTACAAGGCGGTCGAGGCGGTGCGCCGCCACGGCGCGCTGCTGTCTGTGGAGCTCTCCCACGCGGGCGCGGGCGCGGTGCCCAGCATGTGCTCGGCCCAGGCGCTCTCGCCCTCCGGCATACCCGTGTCCCCCACACGCAGCCAGGACCCCAAGGTCATGGACCGCGCGGACATGGACGAGGCGCGCGACAAGTGGGTGGACGCCTGCAAGCGCTGCGTGAAGGCCGGCTTTGAAATGCTGATGATACACAGCGCGCACCAGAACCTGCTCGCTCAGTTCCTCTCCCCGCTCACCAACAAGCGCACCGACGAGTACGGCGGCAGCCTTGAGAACCGTATGCGCTACCCGCTTGAGGTCGTAAAGGCCATAAGGGAGGCCGTGGGCGAAAACGTAATCCTCGAAATACGCATCAGCAGCCGCGAAGAGCTCGAAGGCGGCATGACCGAGGACGAGATGATTGAGTACGCCAAGCGCGTCGAGCCCTACGTCGATATCATCCACGTCTCTAGGGGCACCATCTTCAACCGCGAGGCCGGCAACTACACCATCCCGCCCCTGGCCATGGGCCCGAGGCTCAACGCGGAGTATGCCGCGAAGTTCAAGAAGCACCTGCACGTCCCCGTGGCCGTGCCCGGCAACATACTGACCCTGGCCGACGCCGAGGCCATTATCGCCTCCGGGCAGGCGGATATCGTGTCTATGGCGCGCTCCCTTATGGCCGACCAGGACATAATCTGGAACGCCATGGCCGGGCATCCCGAGCGCACCCGCCCCTGTATGCGCTGCATGCAGTGCTGCAACCGAGTGAGCAACATGGCCCCCGTCCGCTGCGCCATAAACCCGCTGCTCGGCCGCGAGACGGAGTTCAAGACCTTCCCCAAGACCAGCAACCCGCGCAAGGTCGTAATAGTCGGCGGCGGCGTCGCGGGCATGATGGCGGCGCAGACCTGCCGCAAGGTCGGCCACGAGGTCGTGCTGTTCGAGAAGAGCAACGTCCTCGGCGGCCTTATTGACGACGCCTCGGCCCTGCCTGAAAAGTACCTCATGAAGAGGTATTTCGACTGGGACGTCAGGGAGACCCTGAACTGCGGCGCCGATATCAGGTTCAACACAGAGGCCACCATAGACCTTATCGACGCCGAGGCCCCGGACGCGGTCATCCTCGCCACGGGCTCCACGCATCTGCGCCCGGACATCCCCGGCATAGACAACGCGCTTGTAAAGACCGTCTCCGACGCGAACCACGGCCGCATTATACTCGGCGACAGGGTGGTCGTCTGCGGCGCGGGGACCAGCGGCCTTGAGATCGCGCTCGAGCTCGCGCGCCAGGGCAAGAGCGTCACGGTCGTCGACCAGATACCTGTAGAGAGCTTCGGGCGCGACATGGTGCTCGCCAACTGGATAGAGCTGAACAAGGAGATGAAGCGCCGCGGCGTGAAGCTCATGGGTTCGGCCAAGATCGTGGAGTTTGAAGAGGACGGCGTCGTCGTCGAGCGCGGCGGCGAGAGGGAGAAGCTGGAGGCCGACAACGCCGTGCTGGCCCTCGGCGTGAAGCCCTACAACCCGCTGGAGGCGGCGGTGCACGAGAAATACCCCATGTCCACGTTTGTGATAGGCGACTGCTCCGGGCCCAGGGGCGACATCTTCCGGGCCAACGAGCAGGGCTTCTTCGCCGCGCTGAACGTCGACGGGATAAAGTGCTGAAAGGAGAATTACAATGGCTGACAGGCTGAAAGGTAAAATTGCGATAGTGGGCGGCGGCACTTCCGGCATAGGAAGGGCGACGGTCAAGCTCTTCGCGGAGGAGGGCGCGCATGTGGTGTTCTCCGGCAGGCGCGAAAACGAGGGCCTTTCCCTTGAAAAGGAGCTCAGGGACGCGGGCCGCGACGTGCATTTCGTGCGCGGCGACTTCCTGAAGACTGAGGACATGGAGCATGTGGTCGCCTTCACCGGCGACAAGTACGGCCGGATCGACATACTCATGAACAACGCCGGCGGCGGCACCAAGTTCGACCTGCACAACATGGACCTCGCGGTGGACTACGAGCCCTGGTTCAACCTGAACGTGCGCAGCTATTTCTACATGGCCAAGCTGGTGCTCCCGTACATGATGGAGCAGCACAGCGGCTCCATAATAAACATCTCGTCCGTGTCCAGCGTGACCGGCAGCCCCAAGAAGACCGTCTACTCGGCGACCAAGGGCGCGGTCAACATGTTCACCGAATCCGTCTGCTGCGAATACGCCAAGTACAACATCCGCTGCAACGCCATTTCGCCCGGCATGACCTATACCGGCCTGATGGAGCGCGGCAGCATGGCCGACAAGGTGTCCGTGTCCGTCGTGCCCATGGGCCGCGGCGCGGAGCCGGAGGAGATCGCCTATGCGGCGCTGTTCCTGGCCAGCGACGAGTGCACATACATAAACGGCATCAACATGCTTGTGGACGGCGGCCAGGCCTGCGGCCCCATCCGCCCCGAGAAAATCTGAGGACGCCATGGACAAATCGCTCTATTCCCAGCGCTACCGCTGGGTGATACTCGGCCTGCTCTGCCTCATCGCAATCGGCAGGGGCTACACGGGCTTCATGTTCTCGCCGATGGCGGCGTGGATCATACCCGAGCTCAACTGCACCCAGCAGCAGTTCGTGACGATATGCATGACATCCATGCTCACGGCCGTGTTCGTATCCATACCTTCGGGCACCCTCGCCGACAAGTACGGGGTTAAGGCGGTAATACTGGCCGCCATCATAATTTCCGCGGCCGCGGTCTACATGAGGATGTTCGCCAGGAGCTTCGGGACGATGTTCGTCGTCGTCTTCTTCGGCGCCTTTGTAAACGCCGTGTCCGTCGGCGCGGGCATCAAGATGCTCAGCAGCTGGTTCGGGCCCAAGCTCAACGTGGCCTCCGGCATCTACCTGGGCGCCGCGGCCTTCGGCCAGGCCCTGGGCTACGCGATACCCGCCGCCCTGTCCGGGACTAGGGCGAACTACATCGCGGGCGGCACCGTGCTCGCCGTTATAGCCATACTCTGGGCCGCCTTTGCGAAGAACCTGCCCGAGGGCGCTCCCGCGCCGGAGAGCTCCGGCTCGGTCTTCAAGGGCATCGGCCGCGCGGCCAGGAACAAGTATGTGTGGGTGGTCGGGCTCTGCGTGATGCTCACCTACGGCGCGCTGTCCACCTACGCCAACCAGCTGCCGCAGGCCCTCGCGGCCGAAAAGCAGACCTCGGCCGTCATAGCCGGTATCGTGACCTCGATCATCAGCTATTCCACCGCCGTGGGCAACCTGCTGGGGCCCGCCGCCATTGCGCGGATTTTCAAGCGCCGCAGGACGACCCTGCTGGTGATACCCATACTCACCGGCGCGGCGCTCATGGTCTCGTGGTCGGCCAACGGCTGGCTGCTGTGCGTGCTGCTCGCCGTATACGGCTTCTTCCTCGGCTGCCTCCAGCCTCAGTTCCCGTCCGTCGTGCCGGTGCTGCCCAAGATGGACAGCGACTGCACTGCGAGCGCCATGGGGCTCGTTTCGACCCTGCAGCTCGCAGGCTCGTTCTTCGTGCCCTCTTACATACTCGCGCCCATCTTCGGGACCAATTACACCCCGATGTTCATGGTGACCGGGTGCATATTCGTGGCGCTCGCCTTTGTGACCTGCCTTATACCCGACTCGGGTCCGGCGCGCGGCGCCAGGAGAGAAAGCTAATACCTTTGCGGATGAATACCGGGCCGCGGCCTGCGGCCCGGCGTTTCCCGCGGGAGTCCGAGAGGTGAAGTTCAATGGCAAGTAAATTTGTCCGGGCCTTCAAGGCGGCTAACGCGGACCTTGGCAAAAAGGGAGTGCTGCTCACCATATACTGCGGCGCGCTGTCCTTTATGTGCAACAGCATGGGCACGGGCCTTACAAATACCCTCTTCAGGCCGATAGCTGACGGGAACGGCTGGGATTACGCCCAGCTCATAGGCTTCAACACCTACGCCGGCTGGCTCGGCATAGCGGCGTCGGTGCTCTTCGGCCAGTGGCAGCTCAAGAAGGGCGCGAAGTTCATATCCGCGGTGGGGCTCTTCGCCGCGGCGGGCGGCATTTGGCTCTTCGGCCACGCCGGCTCGGTCCTGGTCTTCGCCATAGCCGTGGCGCTCGACAGGTGCGCGGCTACCGCCTACGACAAGAACGCGTCTGTCACCCTGGTCACCAGCTGGTTCCCGACGCGCAAGGCGATAGTCCTGGGCTGGTCCACCATGGGAGTGCCGCTTGTGAACATACTGTTCATCCCCGCGGTGACCTGGGGCGCGGCGAACCTGGGCATCTCCACGACCAGCACGCTTATCGCGGCGGTCTTCATAGTTTTGGGCCTCGTGACCATACTCTTTGTAAAGAACACCCCCGAGGAGTGCGGGGCCTACCCCGACAATATCCCGCCCGCGCAGCCGGACGTGGCCGCCGGGCCAGCACAGGAGGGCTACAGGAGCCCCTGGACGTTCAAAAAGCTCGCATCAAACAAAAACGTCTGGATAATGAGCCTGGGTATGGGGCTTATGTGGCTCGCCGTCATAGGCGTGGTCAGCCAGGACATACCGAGGATCATCTCCCTGGGCTACAGCGAGGGCTTCGCCACCTGGGTGCTCTTCGTCTGCGCGTTCATCAGCATAGGCGGAAGCTACTTCTGGGGGCTGCTGGACCAGCTCGTCGGCACCAAGAAGGCGCTGATCGCCTTCGGCGTGTTCTTCACTCTGGTGCTCGGCGTGTACCTGCTCCAGAGCTACGGCACGGCCTATATATGGGTGTCCGTCGCCTGCTCCATGTTCTGCGTGGGCGGGATACCGAACCTCGTCCCCAGCATGATCGGCACGGTCTTCGGCAGATACGATTTCCCCGCTGCGAACAGGTTTATCAGCCCCATCTGCAACCTCCTGTTCTCAAGCGCCTACCTCGTAGTCTCCGCCTGCCTCTCCGCCTTCGGAGGATACAACCAGGCCTATCTCATACTCATGGGTATTTGCCTGGCGGGGCTCGTGCTGATGTGCTTCGCAAGCGATAAGATGATAGGCTACGCGCCGCACGCCGGTTAACCGGCCGCGCGCCGGCAACAGACAAAATATACCGCCCGGTGACGGGCGTGGGCTGGTAAATAGGCCCCACGCCCTATGTCACCGGGCGGCAACTTGCGTTTATCGCCGGCGTCGGTAGCGCATTGTCAGCGGCGACACGCCGCCCTATGTCACCGGGCGGCAACTCGTGATTATTGCCCCTGCGGAGCCTCGCTGCTGCCGTCGGGCACGGCCAGGAATTGGAGGTTGAGGTCCACGTCGGCGGGGATGCCGTCTACCTGGCCGGTATAGGAGAACTGCCAGAGCTGGTGCTCGTAGTAGAAGTCCGGCCAGGCGCCGGGAGCGCCGAGCCAGAGCTCATAGTCCGCGAGGCGGCTGAGCTCGTACTCGTAGTAGCCGATATACCTGTACATATACACGGCGGGGACGTAACCGGCGTCCTTTATCATCTCGCAGAAGACGACGGCGCCCGCGGTGAGCCCGCCGCGGTCTATATCCTCGGCGCGCGAGCCCTCTATGGGCTCCCAGTCGAAGGCCACGGGCATGTTCAGCTCATAGCCATCTATCAGGCCCAGCACGAACATGGCCTCCTCGGCGGCCTCGACGGCGCCTGTGGACTGTGAGAAGAAGTACACGCCCACGTCCAGCCCGGCCGCTATGGCCCCGTCTATATTGTTCCTAAACTGCTCGTCCTCCACCAGCTGGCCGGTCTCGCTCCCGCGGTAGCCGCAGCGTATCATGGCGAAGTCTATCCCGGCGGCCTTGACAGACTCCCAGTCTATCTCGCCCTGGTAGAAGCTCACGTCCACGCCGCGCCTGACCTCGTAGCCCTCGCCCGTATACTCCGGCCAGCCGTCCGCGCCCGCGGTGAATTCCTCCTCGCTGAACGTGGAGACGGCTACGCCCTCCGCCGGGGTTATCCACTCCATGGCCCCGCCGGTATTTACATACGCCATCCCCTCGTGCCCGCTGTCCGCCGGGGACGCGCAGCCCGACGCCGCCATAAGCGCCAGCGCCAGCGCCCACGCCGCCCAGCGGCGAATTTGTAACTTTTTCATATCTAACGCCCTTTCACGTCGGATTGCGTCACATAATACCACACATCTGTGAACAATTCAACCTGGCCGCGCCGGCTGCGCGGCGGCGCGGTGGGCGTGGTGTTCCCGATACTGAGCCGCAACCGCTTTGCGATA
>CALWYP010000109.1 GCA_944385795.1 uncultured Oscillospiraceae bacterium
GAGATAGTCGTCGAGCGCCCGAGCTACCTCGCCGCGCTCCAGACCTTCCACCTCTATGACCCGAAGGTCCTCTCCGTCGACCTCAACGAGGACGGCATAGACTGCGAGCAGCTCGAGAAGACCCTCACCGAGCACGACCCGAAGTTCATCTACGTCATCCCCAACTTCCAGAACCCCACCGGCCTCACCTACAGCCAGGCCGTCCGCGAGCGCGCCGCCGAGATACTGAAGAAGTCCGGCATCCCCGTCGTTGAGGACAACCCCTACGGCGAACTGCGCTTCCACGGCGAGGGCGGCAAGACCTTCGCCGAGATGCTCGGCGAGCAGGTCTGCGAGATGGGCACCTTCTCCAAGATAGTCGCCCCCGGCATGCGCATCGGCTGGATTGCCTGCAAGAACCCCGAGCTCTACGCCAAGCTGCTCGCCTTCAAGTCCACCATGGACCTGCACACCAACATCTTCGGCCAGATGGTCCTCGCCGAGTATCTGCTCGACAACGACCTCGACGGCCAGATTGAGAAGATAAAGAAGATGTACGGCGATAAGGCCGAGAAGATGATGGACTGCATGTCCAAGGACTTCCCCGAGGGCGTCACCTTCACGAAGCCCGAGGGCGGCATGTTCATCTGGGCCACCCTGCCCGAGGGCCTCGCGGCCGTCGACGTCATGGAGTACGCCGCCAAGCGCGGCGTGGCCGTCTGCCCCGGCGACCCGTTCTACGAGGAGGAGCGCAACGTCCGCACGATGCGTATCAACTACTCCAACAGCTCCGACGAGAACATCGAGAAGGGCATCAAAATCCTGGGCGACGCCCTGCGCGAGCTCATGGCGAAATAAGCGCCTTATCCACTGCCGGCAGGGCCCAGCGCCCTGCCGGCTTTTAATTCCCCGCCGTCTGGAGGTAGAAATGGCCGTCCTGCTGACTATTGCGATACTCGCCCTCGCCCTGCTCCTGTTCGGGCTCTGCACTGCCCTGCTGCCCGCGCGGCGCAGGCCGCCGCGCGATATTGCCGGCGGCGCCGCCGCCGGCTCGCGCTTTGAGCGCTACGTCCCGCGCGTGGTGGAGGAGGCCGCGGCCTTCGACGCCCTGGCCTGGGAAGACGTGTATATAAGCTCCTACGACAACCTGCGGCTGCGCGCCCGTCTGCTGCGCGGCGGGCCGGGCTGCGTAATCCTCGTCCACGGCTACCACAGCTGCGCCGCGAACGACTTTGCCGGCGCCGGGCAGTGGTACGCCTCCCGCGGCTACACGCTTATTGCCGTCGACCAGCGGGCGCACGGCCTGAGCGGCGGGCGGCGGCTCACCTTCGGCGCGCGCGAGCGGCGGGACGTCATCGCCTGGGCCCAGTACGCCGGATACGTCCTCGGCGCGGAGCGCATTTGGATACACGGCGTTTCCATGGGCGCGTCGAGCGCGCTTTACGCCATGGGCGCGGGCCTGCCCGACGGCGTCTGCGGCGTGGTCGCCGACTGCCCCTACGACGGGGTCATGGGGCTCTTCTCCTACTATTTCCGGCGGCGGCTGCGCGTCCCCGCCGGGCTGCCCGCCGCCCTCGCCTTCCCTGGGCTCGCCTGCGCGCTCGGCTTTGCTTTTACACGCTCCACCTGCGGCGGCGAGTCCGCCTCCTGCGCCCTGCCCCTGCTGCTCATCGAGGCGGGCGAGGATACGACCGTCCCGCCGGGCAGCGCCGGGAGCATACTCGCCGCCCGCGGCGGCAGCACCGCCCTCGTCCGCTTTGAGCGCGCCCCGCACGCCCTTTGCTGGCAGGAGGACAGGGAAAAGTACGCCAAGGCCCTCCTTGATTTCGGGCTTTGACGCTGGCTTGCGCCTTTTGAGGTAATATGAGCAGTCCGCCGGGCAAGGCCGGCGGACTGCTTTTTGCCGCCCGGCGCGGGCGGCAAAAAGGCCGCGCTGGGCGCGGCCTTTTCGTTATTCGATTAGAAAATCGGGACGACGGCGCCATCGTAGCTGCTCTCGATGAACTCGCGGCAGGTCTCGCTGGTCAGGGCCTGGACAAGGGCCTGGATCTTGGCGCTGTCCTCCTCGCCGGCGCGGCAGGCGACTATGTTGGCGTAGGTCTGGGCGGCGTCGCTCTCCGCGTCCTCGCTGGCGAGGGCGTCGTTGCCGGTCAGGCCGGCCTGGAGGGCGTAGTTGCCGTTGATGATGCCGAAGGCCACGTCGGGCAGGGAGTGCGGGATGTTCTCGGCGTTCATCTCGAGGATCTCAAGGTTCAGCGGGTTGTCAACTATGTCGAGCACGGTGGCGACGGAGCTGGCGTTGACGCCCTCGGTGAGGGTGATATAGCCGAGCTCCTGGAGTATCAGCAGGGCGCGGGTCTCGTTGGAGCCGTCGTTGGGGATGGCGATCGTGTCGCCCTCGGCCAGCTCGTCAAGCGCGCTCTTCGCGCCCGGGTAGACGCCCATGGGCTCGTAGTGGATGGCCGCGGCGTTCACAAGGTCGGTGCCGCGCTCGGCGTTGAAGTTCTCGAGATAGGGGCCGTGCTGGAAGTAGTTGGCGTCGAGGCTCCCGTCGGCGAGGGTCGTATTGGGCAGGATGTAGTCGTTGAAGATCTCAACTTCGAGCTCGTAGCCGAGGGCGGCGAGCTCTTCGCGGACGGCCTCGAGTATCTCGGCGTGGGGCACGGCAGTGGCGCCGACGACAATAGTCTCCAGCTCGCCGGAGGGCTCGGTGGCGGGGGCGGTCTCTTCGGTGCTTCCTTCGCCGCAGCCGGCCAGCAGGCCGATGCAGAGGATGGCGCAAAGCGCGAGGGCAAGAATCTTTTTCATTTTGTTTTCTCCTTTTCCTTTATTTTAGCTGTTTTTGTTTATTTTATGGGACGGAGTCCCGTTTGTGCGCTTATCTTATCCGTTTATCCGTCAGCCGCGAGCCGCGGGTGCCGGCCTCCTGGAAGACCTGGACGAGAAGGACGAGGACGACGATCATGACGAACATGACGAGGTAGTCGTAGCGCTGGTAGCCGTAGTTGATGGCGATGGCGCCGAGCCCGCCGCCTCCGGCTATGCCGGCCATCGCGCCGTAGCCGAGGATGGTGGTGGAGGAGACGGCCGCGCCGTTCAGGAGGCTCGGCTTGGCCTCGGGCAGCAGCACCTTGGTAATAATCTGCCAGTTGCTCGCGCCCATTGCCAGGGACGCTTCAATAACGCCCCTGTCCACCTCCTTTGCGCTCTGCTCGACCATGCGCGCCACGAAGGGGAAGGCGCTTATCACGAGCGGGACTATGGCCGCCACGGAGCCGACGGAGGTGCCCACGACGAGGCGCGTGAAGGGCGTGACGAAGAAGAAAAGTATCAGGAAGGGGATACTGCGCAGGAAGTTTACAACCGCGCCCAGCACGGTATTGAGGACCGGCATGGGGCGTATCCCGTCCTTGGCGGTGACGACGAGGACGAGGCCGAGCGGCAGGCCGATGACATAGGCGGCGGCGCAGGAGGCGATGGTCATGTATACGCTCTCCCAGAGGCCCTGCGGTATAAGGCCGAGAATCTGCGAAAAGCTCATTTCACTGCGCCTCCTTCGTGTAGCTAATGCCCTGGTTTGTGAGCCAGCGCTTCATCTTATCGGCCGTCGCGGCGTCGCTGGGCAGCTGCAGCACCGTGTGGCCGTAGAGCCTGCCCTCTATAGTACGGGTGTCGGCATAAATTATGCTCACCGGCGCGCCGCAGGAGAGTATCATGTCGGCGATGATCGGGCGGTCGGTGGAACTACCGTCGAAGGCCAGGCGGATAAGCTCGCCGCGGCACTCGTCCACGGCGGTGGCTCCGGCGTCCTCGCTGAAGCCCTCCAGCTTGCCGCTGCGGCTGGGCAGCACGAGCTTTTTGGCGGCCTCGGTCTTCGGATGGAGGAAGACCTCCTGCACCTCGCCCTGCTCGGCGATGTGGCTCTCGGCGATAATGGCGACGCGGGAGCAGATGCGCTCCACGACGCGCATTTCGTGAGTTATCACGACCACGGTGACGCCGAGCTGGCGGTTCAGGTCGCGCAGGAGCTCTAGTATGCTCTCGGTCGTGGTCGGGTCGAGGGCGCTGGTGGCCTCGTCGCAGAGCAGCACCTTGGGGTTGCTGGCGAGGGCGCGGGCGATCGCCACGCGCTGCTTCATGCCGCCGGAGAGCTGCGCGGGATAGGCGTCCTCCCTCCCGGCGAGGCCCACGGTGGCCAGCAGCTCGCGCGCGCGCCGGTCGGCCTCGCCGCGGTCAACTCCGGCAAGCTCGAGCGGGAATCGGACGTTGCCGAGGGCGGTGCGCTGCATCAGCAGGTCGAAGCTCTGGAATATCATGCCGATATTCCGCCTCGCCTCGCGCAGGGACTTGCCCTTGAGCGCGGTCATCTCCTTGCCGTCCACGATGACGCGGCCGCTGGTTGGCGACTCGAGCAGGTTGATGCAGCGCACCAGCGTGCTCTTACCCGCGCCGGAAAGGCCGATAATCCCGAAGACCTCGCCGGCCTCGATGCTCAGCGACACGTCGTCCAGCGCGTGGACGGCGTTCGCGCCCGAGCCGTAGGTCTTCGTCAAATGCTGTAACTCGATCATTGCCATAAGATTACCCCTTAGAAAAGAAAAATCCCTGACGCACTGCATAGTGCATCAGGGACGATTAAAAACCGTGTTACCACCCTGTTTCGCGCGCGGCTCACGCGGCGCGCCTCGCGGAGTTCCAACAAACCCCTGCCGCTATAACGGGCGAACCCGTCGCAGCCTAACGCAAAGCGCTCGGTGCGCGACTCCGGAACCATCTTCACCCGGCTCTCCCGCGCCCCGTTCCCACTGTCCGAGGCTCACTGTGCCGCTCCTTCCGGGCTACTCTTTCCTTCACTGTCTTTAGGTGTTGAATTGTACCGTTATAATAACGCTTTCGCCGCCGGAAGTCAACTGGCTATTTTGTACAAGAAAGCCGGCGGAACTCAGCGGATTTCTTGACGGATCCCGACGTATGCTGTATAATAATCCCGCCCCGTTTGGGGTGGGGAAACGCTGCACATCTGTCAGGCGGTCCGGCCTCCTTTTTTAAAGGAGGTGGTACAATGGAGCTTATTAGTTTGCTTATCCATTTCCGTGGGTTTGCTTTCAGGTTTACCCTGGCAAAGCTCAAGGGCCGCCGCTCTGCCAAACGGTGACCCTTGGGTACATAGCTTTACGCCGCGCGCGTTGAGCTCAACCCGCCCGTCATCAGTCTAAGCCGGGCCGCTTGTCGCAGCGTTTCTTCCTATATTTATTATACCCTGTTTTTGCGTGATGTCAAGGCCGGGTTTTTGCGGCGTTTGTTGACATAAATCGACGGGAATGGTATAATAAATCTACCCCGTTTGGGGTGGGAGAAGCACTGCACATTCGGCAGGCGGTATTGGCCTCCTTACGAGAGGAGGTGATCTCATGGAGCTGATAAGTTTACTTATCCATTTCCGTGGGTTCGCCCTAAGCGTCTCGCTTAGGAAGCTCAAGAGCCGCCACTGGGCGAAGTGACGGCTCTTGGGTCTAGTTTGCACATAGCAGACGATATATAGCCCCTAGCTGACTTCGGCCAAACCGTCTGTCGCGGTGCTTCTTTCTACTTATATTATACCCGGTTTTGGCGCGATTTCAAGGCCGGGTTTTTTGCGCGGGCGGGGGCAAAAAACCGCCCCCGGCGAACCGGGGGCGGAAAACTGTTAGAGTTTATTTAGGCCGTCAGTGGCAGATTAAGCACCGACAACGCTGTCAATGACGATGGTGCAGGGGCCATCAACAGTGACGTCGAACTCAAGGCTGGTCGTGCCAGCGACGCCGGTGAAGGTCTCGCTGTCTTCCACAGCAATGGTGCCAGTCTCGCCGTAGTAAACGGTGTAGTTGACAGTCTGGGTGCCGGCAACAAACTCCGCGTTCTTAGTCACAACGACTTCGACAGTGCGGTCGCTGTACTTGTCGACAACAGTCCAAGCGCCAGCGTTCACGGTAGCGGTGTAGTCGGCCAGAGTCTCGCCAACTCTAACAATCCAGTGGATCTCCATGCTGTCAACAACGTAGATCACAGCGACTTCGCCGTCGGCATTGAGGAAGTAGTTCAGCTCAATGGGGGCATCGTCGTTGAAGTTGTTGTAGAGGAAGTCAGCCAGGCTGTCGACATCGTCGACGTTGCCCTCAGGACGGAGGTCGACGACCGGGGTGTCGGCGGGAACCAGGTGGCCGTTCAGCCAGACCTTGCTGCCGTCAGCGTCAGCGCGGAACTCGTCGCTGCTGTTGACGCTGTAGTCGGTCATCTTCTCAAGGCGGATAACCCAGCCGGAGTTGGCATCGAGGACGTAGCTGTAGAAGCCAGCGGTGATGTCAAAGGCATGGACATAATCCTTGTCGACCTTGAGGTCTTCGGCTTCGTCGGAGCCGTTCAGGTAAACGACGTCGAACTTGTAGTAGCTGTCGCTCAGGCCGCTCCAGTCAGCAGCAGTGATGTCCTCGGGGAAGAAGACGTAGCCGCCGCGGACAAGGCCGGCGTCATGGGCGAAGATCACGGTAGCGGCATCGTTGCCAGCAGGAGACTCGACGACAGTAGCAACAGCGTCGGTCAGCTTGATGGAGCTGATGGAGTAGTCGTAATCGTAAGCGTCGATCAGAGCAGCAACACCGGTGTACTCCTTGACATCAAGGGTGCTGCCAGCGCCAGTGGCAATGATGAAGGTGACGTCGTCGGCGTCGAAGAAGACGTCGGTGTCGTTCAGCTCCTTGCTGCTGGTGGTGAGCTCGAGCTCATTGTAGTAACGGTAATCGCCATAGGTGAAGCCGTCGGCAAAGATGTGGACCGGGCCGTAAGCGGTGTTATCCGGATAGAGCTCGTCGGTGATGTCGAAGTACTCGCCTTTCTCGTCGTGGTGGATATCATACCAGTCAGCGGTGACGGGGACAACAACGATTTCGCCAGTCTCAACGTCAACGAACTCGGCCTCGTAATCGAAGTCGACGTCGTAGTCGCCGGGGTTCTTGATGCGGTCAGCACCGGTGAAGTAAGCAACGGTCTGGTAGCCAGTGTTGCTCAGGCCAATGTAGTGACCGTGAGTGTCGAGCTTGAAGGAGTAAGCCGGGGTGTTGATGCTCGGGTGGGCAAGGACATACTCAATGTTGTCGATGTCGTCCTGAACGTCGGCCAGGCTGACCAGAGCGGACATCTCAAGAACGGTGTCATCAGCAAGAGTGATGGTGTAGGTGCCATCCTTCTCCCTGTCGAGATCGGTGACGACGCCAGCGGTGGCGGTCACAGCGTAGACGTAGTAGGCGTCATGCTCGGTAACGAGGTAGACGATCTCGTCCCTGCGGTTGATCTCGGAAATGTCGGTCATGACGTCGTCATTGTCAACGGGAGTGGTGTTAACAACGACGGTGTCGTTCTTCTCGGAGCGGGTGCCGAGAACGCCAAGAGCGTAGTAGTAGGTGACCTCAGCGAAGTCAGCGGCGTCGAGGTCGGCGGCGCTGTTATCGATGATGAAGTACTCGTAGGGCTTGAAGCCATCAACGGTACCAACAGTGAGGTCCTCTTCCTTGTTGTTAGCCTTGGTCTCGATGTCGGCGAAGTCATCCTCGCCCTCGGGGATAGCAAGGCAGTCATACTCGGTGACGGTGGCGAGGTCGTTGACGAACACGCCGGTGCCCTCGTCGAGGTTGCGGATGCTGTCGGTGGTGAACCACAGGCGGACAGCGTGGTACATCATGTCGAGGCTGGTGTCGGCGTCGTACTCGCCAACAGGAGCGCTGGTGTAGTCGCCAGCGATGTCGGTGGTTTCGTTGCCGTTGCCCTCGTTGTCAACAATGATGCCCTCGACAACGGCCAGGCCGAAGACGTCCCAGCCGAGGGTGCGGCCGGTGCCGTCGGCGAAGAAGTAGCCGATGATGCCGTTGAGGTAGTTGGTGTTGTCGGAGCTGTAGGTTACCTGACGGATCTCGGTCAGGGTGTTGAAGGCGTACAGAGCAGCCTGCTCACGGCGCAGAGCGACGTGGTCGGCGCCCTCGAGGTCGCCGTCGAACAGGCCGGCCTCGTGAGCGACACGGGCGGTGTTCAGGGACCAGGACTCGCCGGTGAACTCGCCGTTCACGCCGTAGCCGACGGCGGCGAGCAGCATCTTGGCCCACTGGAAGCCGGTCAGGGTACCGGTGGGCTCGAAGGTGGTCTCGGTCATGCCGTCGATGATGCCCTGCTCAACGCAGTAGGCAATGTAGCCGGCGGACCAGCGGCCGGCGTCGACGTCGTCGAACGGGGCCTCGACAGCCTTCAGGGAATCAGCGGCAGCCTTGCCAAGGGTCATATAAGCAATGATCTTAGCAGCCTGCTCACGGGTGTAGGTGCCGTCGGGCTCGATGGTAGTCTCGGTCATGCCGTCGATAATACCAAGGCCGGTCAGGACGCCCACGGCCTCGTAATACGCATCGCCGATGTCGGCCGCGTCGGTGTAGTCGTCCAGCTTGTTATCAGCCGAAGCGCCCACAACGCCGAGACCAAGAACCATCACGAGCGCGAGAACGAGCGCCAGAGACTTCTTGAGAGTTCTCATGTGGAAACTCCTCCTTTTGTAGTACCCCGAATATATCTCTCCGGGGCCTGATATGTAACCGCGCTCATGGGTTCGGATATCCTTAGCCAGCCCATGAACGGAATTACCGAGAGTGGAGACGCGAAGACGCGCCACGGGGATACCGCCGTGGGTATATATTAGCACGCAGGCGAGAAATAAGTCAACGGAGCGGCGGGGAATGTAACACAACTGAAATATGTGCGTAAAACAAAGACGCCTGTGCGCCGGAGAAGGACTCCGGGCGCACAGGTTGACGTAATTGTTGCGGCTTTGTAATTTTTACGGCGGCGCGGCGGGCGCTTTGTCACAGCTCCGCGACGGCCTCGACCTCGCAGAGCGCGCCGGCGGGGAGGGTTTTGACGGCAACGCAGGAGCGGGCGGGCCTGTTGGGGAAGTACTGGGCGTAGACCTCGTTAAAGGCGGCGAAATCCGCCATATCGGCGAGGAAGCAGGTGGTCTTGACGGCCTTGTTGAGGCCGGAGCCAGCGGCGTTGAGGACGGCGGCGAGGTTGTTCATGACCTGGTGCGCCTGCTCGGTTATGCTATCGCCGGCCATCTTGCCGGTGATGGGGTCGAGGCCGATCTGGCCGGAGGTGAAGATGAAGCCGCCGGATATGACGGCCTGGGTGTAGGGGCCGAGCGCCTGGGGGGCGGCGGCGGTATGGACGAATTTCATGGCTGATACCTCCAAAGCTATACATTATAATATACGCGGCGTGCGGCTGCCGCCGGGGATATTATAGCATAACGGCGCGGCCGGGGCAATGTATACAGACGCCCGGATTGTAAATTGCGAAAAATTTTTGTACTTATTGCACTGTTTTGACTTGACAAGCCCTCAGCGCTGGTATATAGTGTAGGTACAAGGTAAATCTCCCTCGGAGCTGCGGGCGCGCGAGCGCCGGTGAAGGTAGGAAGCACTGTCAGGGCGGACAATCCGCCGGATTAATTGGAGGGGACAGCGGCCCTCCTGCCCGACCCACCGCAGCTCCGGTTTATTTTAGTCATCCTCCACGCCATTCCCCCATGGCGTGTGCCCTCACCTCCTTAAATCCGGCGCGAAAGCGCCCCGGTGCGTCCATGTTCCGCACCGGCAACCCATCGCCGGGCGGCCGCGCGCCGCCCGGGTTTCTTTTTGCCCTGGGCGCCCCGCCGCGCAGATTTCTCTTGCAATTAGGCGGTTTTAAGATATAATATTGGCGGACGATTTATCGCCAATTTTTTAACACAACACCCCCTACTATTATAATAAGGAGGCCCTTACATGAGAGGTATACACAGCGTAGTCGACGACCTTCGCCGCGACGTGTTCACGGAGGTGGCCCGTCTCGCCTACGAGGGCGGCGACTTCAAGCAGATTGACCTGCTGCCGTACAAGATAATCCCCGGCGAGGTGGCGCAGTACCGCCAGGACGTCTTCCTGGAGCGCGCGATAGTCACGGAGAGGCTGCGCCTGGCCTGCGGCCTCCCGCTGCGCACGGCGGCGGAGGTGAGCGTTGCGAGCGACGGCATCGAGGAGGCCGCCAAGCCCGAGAAGTACTACGAGCCGCCTCTTATAAACGTCATCCCCTTCGCCTGCAACGCCTGCCCGCCGAAGGAGATACGCATATCCTCCAACTGCCAGGGCTGCCTTTCGCACCCGTGCATGAACGTCTGCCCCAAGAAGGCGATAAGCGTCGGCCGCGACGGCAAGAGCGTCATCGACCAGACGAAGTGCGTCAAGTGCGGCCGCTGCCTGAACCAGTGCCCCTACAACGCGATAAGCCGCCTGGAGCGCCCCTGCGCCAAGGCCTGCGGCATGGACGCCATAGGCAGCGACGAGTTCGGCCGCGCGAAGATCGATTATGACAAGTGCGTCTCCTGCGGCCAGTGCCTTGTGAACTGCCCCTTCGCCGCGATTGCGGACAAGAGCCAGATTTTCCAGCTTATACAGGCCATCAACAAGGGCGACAAGGTCATCGCCTGCGTCGCGCCCGCCTTTGTGGGCCAGTTCAAGGACGCCACCCCCGCCAAGCTGCGCAAGGCGATGCGCATACTCGGCTTTGCGGACACGGTCGAGGTCGCCATCGGCGCCGACCTGTGCACTGTGGAAGAGGCCAAGGACTTCATGGAGAACGTGCCGGAGCGGCTCGACTTCATGGGCACCAGCTGCTGCCCGGCCTGGAGCGTCATGGCCAAGAAGCTCTTCCCCGAGTTCAAGGACAACATCTCCATGGCCCTCACGCCCATGGTGCTCACCGCACGCCTCATGAAGAAGGACAACCCCGACGCGCGCATAGTCTTCGTCGGCCCCTGCGCGGCCAAGAAGCTCGAGGCCAGCCGCCGCAGCGTCCGCAGCGACGTCGACTTCGTGCTGACCTTTGAGGAACTGCAGGGCATGTTCCTGGCCAAGGACATAGACTTCGCCACGCTCGAACCCGACGACTGCGACAAGGACTTTGAGGACGGCACCGGCTCCGGGCGCGGCTTCGCCGTCAGCGGCGGCGTCGCGGCCGCCGTTGCCGAGGTCATCAGCAAGCTCGACCCGACGCGCCACGTCGACGTGGACTACGGCGACGGCCTGCGCGAGTGCCGCAAGATGCTCACGCTGGCCAAGGCCGGCAAGCGCAACGGCTACCTGCTCGAGGGCATGGCCTGCCCCGGCGGCTGCGTGGCCGGCGCCGGCACGATAGAGCCCGTCATGGCCGCGGCCAACAACGTCCGCAGCTACAAGGCCCGCGCCGAAAAACAGAACTCCCTCGAAAGCCAGTACGTCGGCCGCCTCGAGGAAGTGGAGGAATAATCCGCATATAGGCGCCCGGGCCGCCGGCCCGGGCGGGAACGGAGGGTAATATGTCTCAATCGAGCAGCACCGTGCGCTGGATCGCCCGCACGGCCATGGGCATCGCGCTCATCATCGTCGCCCAGCTTCTGGGCAAGGCCTTCCCCGCGGGCGCGGTGATCGCCGGGCCCTTTTCCGTCAACCAGCTCATCACCGGCTCGCTTGTCAACTGCGTGCTATTCGTCTTCGCGGCGGTCAGCGGCATAGGCTCCGGTGTGACCATCGGCGTCGTCTCCGCCATGCTGGCGCAGTTCATCGGCATCGGCCCCGCCGTCGCGGCGGTCAGCCCCGTCGTCGCCGTGGGCAACGCCGTGCTCGTGGCCTGCTACGGCCTGATGATAGGCAAGGGCGGGGAGAACGGCGCGCGCCGCTGGATCGCCATGGCCATCGCCGCCATAATCAAATGCGCCTTCCTCTGGATCGCCGTACCCGCGCTGCTCGGCGTCCTCAGCGGCGTCAAGCCCCAGCAGGTGCAGATGCTCTCCGTCATGTTCTCCTGGCCGCAGGGCTGCACCGCCCTGATCGGCGGCACGCTCGCCAGCCTTATTATCCCGAGGCTGGGCAAGCTGAAGAAATAAGCCGCGCTTCCGCCCCGCCGGGCCCCGATCCGGCGGGGTTTTTTCATGCGCAACCGCCGGTTGCTAAATTTCCAAGGCGGCTTGGTCGACTTTTTGCCGCCGCCGTGGTAGAATCGGGCGTATAAAGGAGGGCGGTAGCATGACTTTGGGCGAAAGGATCTCCTCGCTCCGCGCGGAAAAGAACATGTCCCAGGGCGATCTCGCCGACGCGCTCGGCGTCTCGCGCCAGTCCGTCTCGAAGTGGGAGACGGACGCGAGCGTGCCCGAGCTTGCGAAGCTCGTGCAGCTCGCGGAGCTCTTCGGCGTCACGCTCGATTACCTCGCCGGCCGCGGGGCCGCGCCGGACCAGCCGGGTCCGGAAGCGCCGCAGGCGGTCGTGATATGCCGCCCGGGCGCGCGGATGATAGCCGGGGCCGTCCTGCTCGGCGCCGGGCTGCTCTGGACGCTGCTGATGCTCGCGCTGTTCGGCTACCTGCCCCTGCTCGGCGCCTACCTCGCCGTCTGCGGCGCGCTCTGCCTCGCAATAAAGCGCCACGCGGGGCTCGTCAT
Organism: uncultured Oscillospiraceae bacterium; assembly: GCA_944385795.1. Classification (GTDB taxonomy): domain Bacteria; phylum Bacillota; class Clostridia; order Oscillospirales; family Oscillospiraceae; genus Scatomorpha. The sequence continues at coordinate 12,500 of CALWYP010000109.1, forward strand.
AGGCTGGCTGACCATGGCCGCGCTGATACCTTTAACGCAGAACTTCACCGGCATACGCATGTTCGCCATCTTCAACCCCGCCTATTATCAAAGCAGCGCCGCCTTGGCGCCCATACTCGCCCTAGCCATGTGGCTCTACCTCGCCGCGCTGATAGCCTTCACCGCCCGCGCCGTAAAGCGCGCGAGGAAGTAAAAAAACCCCGCGCCGGGAAATCCCGGCGCGGGGCCGATTCTTCGTCAGCCTTCTATGGCGATCGTGTTGTGGCTCTCGAGCTTCTTCACGTCCGCCTTGGGGACGGTGAGGCTCAGGATGCCGTTTTCAAACCTGGCGCGGATGTCCTCGCCCTTGATGTCGCCGACGTAGAAGCTGCGCTGCATCGCGCCGGCGTAGCGCTCGCGGCGGATGTAATTGCCCTTCTTGTCCTTGTCGTCGCGGTCGAGGCCCTTGGCCGCGCTGATGGTCAGGTAGCCGTCGTTGAGCTTGACGTTTACCTCGTCCTTCTTGAAGCCCGGCAGGTCGATGTCCAGCTCATAGCTGTCGCCCGCCTCGCGCACGTCGGTCTTCATCAGGTTGCGCGCCTTGCGGCCGTACAGCGCCTTGTTGGCCTCATGGTTGAAGCGGCTGAATTCGCGGTCGAAGTCGTAGAAGCCGTCAAAGAAATCATCGAAAAGGTTTTCACCAAAAATGCTCGGCAACATAAGTCATTCCTCCATTCAAGCTGCACGTTGTTGCCGCCCGGAAACCCGGGTGCATTGCTTAAAACTTGCTTTCCGAACCCTCCGGGAGGTCCTTTTTGTCCTCCCTTTCAAGTTCGCCTCTATTATAACCCCAAAATTAGCACTGTCAAGCCGAGAGTGCTAAGGTTAACAAAAGACGCAATGTTTGTTCACAAGATATGCAATATTTTGGCTCTGCCTTACCAGAAGTAGAAATTTGCTGGGAAATAATCACTTTGAACTCTCCTCCAACAGCTCTGCCAGCTCCTCTATCCGGGCGAGCGGGAAAGGCGGCGAGCCCACAGGGCGCAGGGCGATGCTCATAAGCAGCACCGGGTTGTCGTCGGCGGCGACGCGGTTGGAGCTGAGCGCTCCGCAGCGGCGGCAGCGGTGGATTATCGCCCACTCGCCGTTCCTGCGCACCCAGACGGCGACAGGTTCCATGTGTCCGCCGCAGCCGGAGGCGCGGTCTCCCGGCTCGTTGTCGAGGTGCAGGCTCTCAAGACAGTAGGGGCAGTGGTTGCGGTGCGCGCTGCCTGCGCCCTCCGGCGTGACAAGGCGTCCGCATCCGCGGCAGGTAAAGCTGTCGGTGCAGGCGTGGTTCTTGTACCAGCCTTTTTCATATTGAAGTTTTTTGTTTTCGCGGTTCATATGCAGGTCGTCCTTCCTGAGAATTAGAAAAAATCCCACGGGCAAAGAAAAAACGGCCTTCTCGCGGAAGGCCGTTCATCCAGCATACGCTTTGCGTGCGCGGCAAAGCCCCGGCGTGTAAACGCCGGAGAGCGCGCAATATAAGTTTGGCCGATGCCAACCGCAAAACCGTGCGACAAACAGACCCGTCCGCGGACGAATCTCCTTTGCCACTTATTTGCGGTTATGCGACATCAACTTCACCTCTTGCTTTCGCAGGTATCATAACACAAGGCGCGCGCGGCGTCAAGCAATCGCGCCCTCCAGGCGCAGGAGGTACGCCTTTTTCTCCAGCCCGCCGGCGTAGCCGGTCAGGCCGCCGCCGGCGCCGAGGACGCGGTGGCAGGGCACGATTATGCTTATGGGGTTGCGGCCCACGGCGGAGCCGACGGCGCGCGGCGAGCTGCCGAGCCGCTCGGCCAGCCCTCCGTAGGTGACGGTGCGCCCGTAGGGTATCTCCAGCAGCGCCGTCCAGACGCGGACGCGGAAGGGCGTCCCATGCAGGCTAAGCGGCGGCCTGAAGCCCGGCTCGCGGCCGGAGAAGTATATGTCCAGCCAGCGCCGCGCGAGCGCGAGCGCCTCCGTCTCGGCGCCTACGGCCTCGCCCAGCCCGGCGGCGAAGTACTTCTGCCCTTCAAACCAGAGCCCGGAGAGCCCTTGCTCGTCCGCCGCGAGCAGCATCTCCCCGAGCGGCGATCCGCAGCGGGAAAGGTAATACATACAGCCCACCCCTTTTTTCTTTATTGTATCACAAAAACCGGGCGGCTTGCAATCGCGGCCGGGGCGTGATAGACTTCTGTAAAAACGTTTTGGAGGCGGCTCATGCGGAATTTTGACGTATTGCTCTGGGACATAGACGGGACGCTGCTGGACTTCCTGGCCGCGGAGAAGGCGGCGGTGAAGTCGCTCTTCCTTGAATTCGGCTACGGCGAGTGTACGGACGCGATGATAGCGCGCTATTCGGAGATAAACAAGCGCTGGTGGGAAGCGCTCGAGCGCGGGGAAAAGACAAAGCCCGAGATACTTGTCGGGCGCTTCGAGGAGTTCTTCCGCTCCGAGGGCATAGAGACGCTCCGCGTGGCCGAGTTCAACGACGCCTACCAGCTCCGCCTCGGCGACACCGTGGCCTACTGCGACGGGAGCTATGAGCTGGTGGCGGGCCTGCGCGGGCGCATACGGCAATACGCCGTCTCCAACGGCACCGTCGTGGCGCAGACGAAAAAGCTCGCCGCCTCCGGCTTCGGCGGGCTGCTCGACGGGGTCTTCCTCTCCGAGAAGATAGGCTTCGAGAAGCCGGCCCCCGAGTTTTTCAACGCCGTCTTCGCCGCGATCGGCGATGTGGACAGGGACCGGGTGCTCATAGCCGGCGACTCGCTCACCAGCGACATACTCGGCGGCGAGCGCGCCGGGATAAGGACCTGCTGGTACAACCCGCGCGGCGGGCCGAACGGCGCCGGGGCGCGCGTGGACTACGAAATACGCGATCTCCGCGAGATACTGGACATACTGTAAAAATGGCGCCCCCGCGTTGCGCGGGGGCGCCGGCCTATCCTTATTCGGCGTTCTCGCCGCCGTCGGGGCTTTCCTCGGTGATCTCGACCTCGATGCTGCCGTCGCCGGGCTCGGACTCGTCTACCACCTGGCTGAAATCGACGTCCACGCCCTGGTCGCTGAGCGCGCCGGCGCACTCGCGCATCTCGGCCTCGGCGCGGTCGATGGCGGCGTTGCAGAGCATGACGCGGTCGAAGAGGCGCACATACAGCTCGCCGGGGTTCTTCTTGTCGGCGGCCTCGAAATACATGCGGCCTATCTCGGCGTAGGCCTCCTCGCGCTCGGAGCGCTGGGCGTTCGCCTCGCGGTAGAGCTTGGCGAGGCGGGCGAGCAGCTTCGCCTTCTCCCCGGCGTTGCCGGCGAGGTCCTTCGCCCTCTCCCCGGCGTTTTCGGCGAGGTCGCGGGCCTTGTTCGCGGCGCTGCCGGCGGCGGCTTTGAGGGAATTCAAAAGGTCGTTATAATCGGACATGGTTTTTCCTCCTGTATTGTTAAATTAAAGTGAATCGTCCTTTTCGGGCCCGTCCTCCGGCGCGGCCTGTCCCGCGTTCTCCCCGGAGGCTCCGGCGGCCTCATCGTTTCCGGCCGCGGCGGGGCCGGCCTTCAGGTCCGCATACCGCGGCTTATGCGCCCGCTTTATGTTCACGAGCAGGATTATGAGCGCAACCGCCGCGCTGCAGGCCGCGACGAGCTGGCTCGTGCGTATGTTCGTACCGGGTATGTAGAGGCTGTCTGTGCGAAGCCCCTCCACCATGGCGCGGCCCGTGCCGTACCAGAAGACGTAGAAGAGGAAGATCTGGCCGTCGTACTTGCGGTGGTCCTTTTTGTACCAGTACAAGTTGATTATGAGGAAGCCGGCAAGGTTCCACATGCTCTCGTACAGGAAGGTCGGGTGGACGTAGACCGTCTCATGTCCCGGCCGGGTGAGGCCCATGCGGCAGAAGACGTCGGTCTGGTAGCCGAAGGCCTCGCGGTTGACGAAGTTCGCCCAGCGGCCTATGACCTGGCCGAGTATCAGCGCGCTCCCGCCCATGTCGAGCGTCGCGCCGAAGGGTATCTTCTTGCACTTGGACCAGACTATGACCGTTATTACGCCGGCGATGGTGCCGCCGTACATGGCGATGCCGCCCTCCCAAATCTTGAAGATGTCGAGCAGGTTGTCCTTATAGCGGTCCCATTCGCTTATCACATAGTAGATGCGGCAGCCCACGATGGCCAGGGGCAGCACCCAGAGCACGAGCGAGAAGACGTCGTCGCTCTTTATGCCCAGCTTCGGGGCCTTCCTGCTCGCGTAGAACACGGCGGCGAGGAAGGCCGCGGCCATGACTATGCCGTACATATATATCGTGAAGTCGTGGCCGAAGAGCGTGAAGCTGAAGCTCGCGGGGAAGTCCAGCGTGAGGTTTCCCAGCATGGGGAAACTTATCGCGGCGTCGCGCATCATGGTGGGGATCTGTGTTTCCATATCTAATTCCTTTCTTTGGGGCTGACCGTCGCAAGGGCCAGCCTGTCCGGCCTGAGGTACCCGCGCACAAAGTCCTGCGCCTCGCCGGCCGTGACGGAGCCGAGCGCGTTGAAGCTCTCGTAGAAATTATAGCCCCCGAAGCGCCCGGCCGCAAGCTCCCGGCAGAGCGAGGCGGCGCTGTCGAGCCCCCTCAGGCCCGCGCCGTAGGCGGCGCGGCGGGCGCGCTCAAAGGCCCCGGCGTCGAAGTCCTCCGCCGCCCTCCCGAGCGCGTCGCAGAGCCTTTCAAAGACCTCCTCCGGCTCAGAGGCCGTGCCGCCGCACGCGAAAACCAGCGTCCCGGCGGCGGGGCTCACATAGCGGAAAAAGTCGCTCCTCAAAAGCCCCTCGGCGTAGAGCGTGGTGTAGAACCCGCTGCCCGGGCCCAGCAGCGCCTGCACGGCGAGCTGCCCGGCGGTTATAAAGCGCAGGCCCTCCGCCGAGCGCGGCAGGCCGCAGCTTATCTTGGCCGCGGCCATGAACATGGGGTCTGATATGTCCATGCTCCGCCCGGCGCGCCGGGCGGCGGGCTCGAGTGCTTCCGGCTCGCCGTAGTCCGGCTCCGCCGCCGGGACATAGCCGGGCGGGGAGCAGAGCGCCGCGGCCTCCGCCGCGTGCTCCGGGTCCACGTCCCCGCAGACGGCGAGGCACATGTTCGACGGGACGTAGAAGGCCTTGTGGCAGGCGTAGAGCGTCTCGGGGCTTATAGCCGCTATGCTCCCGCGCGTCCCGGCCACGCTCTCGCGCAGGGGGTGCCGCGCGAAGAGCGCGCCCATGGCCTCGGTGTAGAGCGCGAAGCCGGGGTCGTCCTCGGTCATGCTTATCTCCTGGCCGATTATCCCGCGCTCCTTCTCCACGCCCTCGGGCGTGAAGTAGGGCGTGGAGACGAATTTCATCAGCAGCTCAAGGTTCTCATAGAAGCCCTCGCCGCACTCAAAGTAATAGGCCGTGGTGTCCGCGCCCGTCCAGGCGTTGGCCTCCGCCCCGCGCGAGGTGAGGATATTGAGCGCGTTCCCCTCGGGCAGGTCGAACATCTTGTGCTCGAGGAAGTGGGCCGTGCCCGCGGGCGTCTCGTGCCGGGCCCCGCCGAGCGTGAAGTCCCGCATGGCCCCGCCGTAGTTCACGGAAAGGCAGGCGTGCTTCTTCCTGAAGCCCGGCCTGGGCACGACATATATCGTGAGCCCGTTCGCCAGGGTCCCGGAGTAGAGCGCGTCGCCCACGCCTGGGTATTCGCTGCGAGTGAGTATCATTGCCCCGCCTCCCCGTCTTCGCCGCTGAGGAAATACACGGCGTCGAGCTCCACGCCCGCCGCTATGCCGGCCACGTCCGCGGCGGTCACGCGCCCGCAGGCGGCGGCCAGCTCCTCGGGCGAGACCTCCTCGCCGGTTATATTCATCTTGAGGTAGTACATCATGAGCTCCACAGGGTCGTCGGGCACGAGGCGCAGGGCCTCGGTGCAGTACTTCACGGCGCTCTCCAGCTCCTCCGCGCCGGGGCCGTCCTTGGCGAGCTTGGCGAGCTCGGCGCAGGCCCCGTCCGTCACGGCGCCGTAATTGGCCTTGTCTATGCCGCTGTGGACGTAGAGTATGCCCTTCACGTCGTCTATGCCGCTGGAGGCGTAATAGCACAGCGAGCGCTCCTCGCGCAGGCTGGTGAAGAGCCTGCTGGCCGCCGTGCCGCCGTAAACGGCGTTGAAAACGCGCAGGGCCGCGGCGTCCGGCTCGGCCATGCAGCCGCCCAGGCGCCAGCCCATGGCGAGCTTGCCCTGGTCCACGTCCATAGCCTCGAAGAAGCGCCTCGGCTCCGCCTCCACGGCGTTCATGCGCACGTCCGTGCCTATGTCGAAGTCGAGCTCGCCGCGCGGCAGGGCCGCGAGGGCGGGCAGCACCGCGTCGCGCACGGCGGCAAAGCCCTCGGAGCCGCAGTAGAAGACCTCGACCGGGCATTTCGAGAGCAGCTCGCGGTAGCGGCGGGTGAGGCGGGCGTAGCGTATGGCCTCGGCCTCGTCCGGGTCGGAAAGCACGCTCGCCGCCAGGTCCTCATAACAGCACATGAGCTCTATGAGCCGGCCGAAGGCGTAGGAAATCCGCTCGTTTTTCGCCGCGCGTATTTTCTCGGCGAGCTTCTTCCCCTCGCTCGTCACATAGCCGGGCAGCAGCAGCCCGCCGCGGGTGTTCGGCGCGAGCAGCAGCTCGCCCAGCAGGGCCGCCGCGCTCGCCAGCTCGCCCTCCCCGCCGGGGATATACCGGCCCTCGGGGAAGGTGGAGTAAAAGCCTGTGGCGCGCACCTCGCCCACGCGCAGGCTGATAGGCACGGCGGCCGCGCCGTACAGCTCGTCCAGCCGCCTGGTGATGCTCGCCATATCCGGGTGCTGCGCCGTGCCCCGGCGCAGCACGCTGGGCAGCAGCGAGTCCATATAGGCGTGCTCCCGCTCTATCTGGCTGAGCAGCACGACGCCCAGCCCGGCGGTTTTGAACTTGTCTGTCTCCAGCGCGCTCAAAAACACGCCGGGCATGATTTCGTCGCGGCGGTAAATCATGGTCCTCGCCCCTTGTGGATTCTTTTGCAGCTTAACATTATAACAGATACTTCGCGCTTTAGCCAGCGTTGCATTGTAAATTTTTTGCGTCTTCCGCCCGCTCGAGGGCCCTGGCCGCGCGCAGGTACCAGCCCGCGGAGCCGGTGTACCAGCTCCAGCCCGCCTCGCCGTAGCGCGCGGCGTTTGCGTACACGTCGGCGGCCAGGACGAAGGGCTCCGCGCCGTAATTCCCGTCCCGGCGCAGCAGCCCGGCGAGCAGCTCCCGCGCCTGGCCAAGCCGGCCGCGCTCTATGAGCGCGAGGGCGAGCCATATGGCCGCGTGCGTGTACTGGCCGCCGTTTTCGCGGAAGCCCTCGCCGTAGCCGTTCACATAGCCGGCGTACTCCGTGCCCCCGCCGAAGGGCGGCGTAAAAATCCTCGTCAGGCCGCCTCCGTCGCGCAGGTATTCAAGCGCGCTCGTGAGGGCCGTGTCCACGCGCTCCGCGTCCAGCCCGGCGAAGGCCGCCCAGGCCTGCGCCACGGCGTCTATCTTGCAGCCGCGGCTCTCCGCCGAGCCCAGGGGGCGGCCGTCCTCAAAATAGCCGCGCCGGTACCAGCGGCCGTCCCAGGCGGCCTCCGCGCCCTTCTCGCAGCGGCGCGCGGCGCTTATCAGCGCCGCGGCCGAGGACGTGGGCAGCAGCTTTGCGAAGCGGCGCGCCGTATGGGCGAAGAATTCCGTGAGCCATACGCTCTCGCCGCCCACGGCGTCGAAGCCGTCGCACCAGTCGCCCGCGCCCATTTTGAGCAGCCCGTGCGGGCCGAAGCCGCGCCGCATCACAAGCCTGAGCGCCGAGGCCGCGTGCTCCAGCACGCCCGACTCCTTTCCCGGGACGGCGGCCTCGTAGCGCGAGCCCTCGCCCGGGGCGAGGGGCGGCGAAGCCAGGCCGCGGATTTGTACGGACAAAATGCCCTCGTCACCCGTGGCGTCTATATATTCGCACAGCGCCCAGGGCAGCCACAGGAGGTCGTCGGATACGCGCGTGCGCACGCCGGAATCGGGCCGGCCCGGATGCCACCAGTGCATGACGTCGCCCTCTTCGTACTGGTGCGCGCAGCAGTCGAGTATGCGCCCGCGGGCGAGGCCCGGGTCGAGCCACAGGAGGTTCGCCGCGTCCTGGAGCTGGTCGCGGAAGCCGTAGGCCCCGCCGCTCTGGTAAATAGACGTGCGGGCCGTCATGCGGCAGGCCAGGGCCTGGTATACGGCCCAGTTCGAGGCGTAGCCGTCTATGAGCGCGTCCCCGGTAGAGATATTAACGCGGCAGAGGCGCGAAAAATGCGCTTTTACGCGCTCGAGCTCTATCGCGGCGTTCTCATACCTCGCCAGGCGGCGCAGCTCCTCGGCCCCGGCGGAGCCGCAGGCTATCACCACCCGCCCCCGGGCCGGAAGCACGGCGGCGAAGCAGGGCATGAGCCCCGCGCCCGTCTCCCCGCCCGGCCGGCGCGCGGCCCAGGCGGCGGCGTCGCAGGTGAAGGCGGCCGCGTCCTCCGAAAAGGCGGCGGCGAACTCCATGCCCGAGCGCTGGTTCACGGCCCTCAGCACCCCGCCGTCCAGCCAGGTGTATACGAAGGGCGCGTCGCGCCCCTCGGCGGCGAGCTGCAGCGAGGTCTTCCAGTAGATCTCCCCGGGCGCGCCCTCTATGACCAGCACCCGCGCGGCGGCGTCCAGCGGCACGAAGGCCGTCACCCGCGCGCCGAGCTTTTCCCATACGGCCCAGCCGTGGCCGAAGCGGACGCGGCATACGGCGCCGTCCTCGGCGGCGAAGAGGCTTACGCGCTCCCCGCCGCACATGCACTCGAGCGTCTCCGGGCCGGCGGAGGCCCGCTCGTCGCAAATCCAGGCGTTCACGCGCTCCATGCGCGCATTCGCGCCGAACATGTTCCCCAGCCCGCAGTCGGCGGCGATATAGCCGAACTTCCCGTTGGACATGGGCAGGGACCAGGCCCGCGGCGGCAGCGCGCCGCGCACGGTGAAGCGGAACTCCCCGTCCGCCTGTTCGTATTCCACGCCGCCGCCGGCGCGCTTTTCCGGGAGCGGCGTATCCGAGGGGAAGGCGGCGAAGCGCCTGGGCGGCAGGGCCGCGCCGCCGGGCAGGACCAGCGCGGCGGAGCCCAGCACGGCGCGGGCCATGGACGAGTCCACGGCGTGTACGCCCGCGCGCGCCCCGAGCAGGGCTTCAAGGCCCAGGGAGGCCAGGGCCCGGCGCACCGATTCAAAGCCGTCCCGGCGGTATTCCCCGGCGTCGTCCGTGATAAAGACGAGGTCTGCCCGGACGCCGGCGCTCCTGAGCGCCGCGTGCCGGGCGCAGGCGGCCTTCATCCCGGCGCAGGGCCTAGCGGCGATCACCGGGTAGTCGCCGGAGACGCCCGCGGCCCAGAGCTCTTCGGCCCGGGCCGCTTCGCCGCTCTCGCAGCGCGGGAAGAGTATCCTGGAGGCGAGCTCCGGCACGCCGGCCAGCTCGTCCGGCCCGAGGCCCCAGGCCGCGCCGAGCACGGAGACGATGTCCCCGAAGAGTGCCGCCCCGCTCACGAGGCAGCGGCGCGCGGCCTCGGCCGCGGCGTCCTTCGTGGCCCCGAAGCCTATGGCGAAGCGCGCGCGGAAGCTCCCGCCCGCCTCCAGGGCGGCGCGCGCGCCGAGCGTGACAAGCGGGTAGTCCAGCGCGCCCAGCGGCTCGCCGTCCGCGTTCGCTCGCAGCGAGCACGCGGCGTCCGAGGCGGCGCAGAGCCAGCAGCCGGGCGCGCCCGGGCGCGGGAGCCGGCGTATGAACAGCGCGCCGTCCTCCTCAAGGGCCTCGAGGCCCAGCCGCCAATAGGCCGGGTGCGCGGCGTAGTCCTCATATCTGGCCAGCACCGGCTCGAAGGAGAGCTCGACTCTCGCGTCCACCGGCTCCTTCGCCCTTATCTCAACCACGCGCAGCTCGGCCGTGGCGCGCGCCGTGACGCCGCTGGTGACAGAGCTTGCGAAGCCGCCGAAATCCCCGTCGAAGCGCAGCAGCCCGCCCGCGCAGGTATATCTGAAAGCGGCCCTGTTCCCCGGCACGGGCAGCAGGTCGGCGCCCATGAACCGTATCCTGAGCCCCGCCGGCCCGTCCACGGCGTCGCTGAAGCCGCGGTAGGCCGCGATGGCCCCGGCCTGGGCGCGGGAGAGCCCGTTCGCCGTCATGAGCAGGCTGTAAACGCCGTTTGAGAGGGGGTAGACCCTCGGCGACGAGCTGGGCGCGCACACGCCGGAGTCCGCGCAGGCCGCGCGGCGGCGCGCAGGCGCCCGGCCCGGGCGGGAGGCCGCGCGGCGGCGGAGCGTCGCCGCCCCCTCCGGCGCACGCTCGGCGAGGAGCGGGGCGAAGGCCGCCATATCCGGCCAGGACATGAAGCGGCGGGTGAACGCCCCGTCCAGGAGGCAGTTGGCCGCCGCCGTCAGGCTCATGCCCAGGTGGTGGGCCATGACCGAGCGCACCACCTCGCCGCGCCCGCCCGCGCAGCGCCGGGGCGTGTAGTCCACGGCCTCCCAGAGCCCGAAGCGCCCGCCCGCGTCCACGGCGGCGAAGCGCCTCAGGTTGCGCGCGGCGGCGTTGGGCGCGGCGGCGAGGGCGAGGTAGGAGGCGTAGGGCGCGCAGACCGTGTCCGCGCCCATGCCGCGCCGCAGCGCGAGCGCGGCGCAGCCGTTGGCCTTATAGCGGTAGGACATGGAGGAGTCGAGCGCGAAAAAGGCGCTCTCGCTCTGCCCCCAGGGCGCGCCCTCGGGCACGTCCCGGCGCTGCACATAGAGGCAGAACCTCACGCTCTCCCAGAGCAGGGAGCCGCGCTGCAGCGGCAGGAACAGCTCGGGCATCAGGTACTCGAACATCGTGCCCGTCCAGCTTGCAAGCCCGCGGTAGCCGTCCCGGCCCACGAGGGCGCGCGAAAGCTGGCGCCAATGCCGCGCCGTCACGTCCCCGTGCGCCACGGCGTAGTAGCCCGTGAGCCTCTCCTCGCTGGCCATCAGGTCGTAGCAGCCCCTGTCCGCCCGGCCGTTCGCCGTGTCGAAGCCTATCCGGAAGAGGCGGCGCTGCCGGTCGAAGAGCGCGGCGAAGTCCATGCCGTCGCGCAGCTTCAGCGCCCGCCCGGCGAGCTCCGGCCTGCCGTATTCCACAAGCCCCGCGGCCGCGGCGGTGAGGCAGGCGGCGAGGTTGCCGCTGTCCACGGTGGAGACATAGCGCGGCTCCATGGGCCGCAGCGTGCGCGTGCCGTACCAGTTGTACAGATGCCCGCGCCACTTCTCAAGCCCCTCGCAGGTCGTGATTATGCCCTCTATAATATCCAGCGCGGCTTCGCTCCCGCAGAGCTTCAGGTCCGCCGCCGCGAGGCAGCTCGTTATGGCGAGGCCTATATTCGTCGGCGAGGTCCGCTCCGCGAGGCCGACAGGCGGCTGCTCCTGATAGTTGTCCGGGGGCAGGTACCCCCGCTCCGGCGTGCAGAATCCGGCAAAATACCTCCAGACCTTCTCACATTCGCCCAGCAGGAAGCGCCGGTTTTCCCCCGTCAGGCGTTCGGCGCAGCACAGCCTCGCGCCGAGCGGCCCGGCCATGAAAAGCCCCGCCGCCCAGGCCACGCCAAGGGTCTTGCCCGCGGGCTCCGGGGAGAAAAGCAACAGCGCCGCGCCCAGCAGCGGCTGGGGCCAGGCCGCGGCGAGCAGCGCGCTCGGGCCGCCGGGCAGGCCCTGGGCCGAGGTCTGCCATTGCAGCAGGCGGCGGCGCGATACGCAGACGCGCCAAACCGCCGTACAAATTGCGGACAAATTCGTCCAGGCCTCCCAGGGCAGGAATATAAATTTGAGCAGGGCCCGGGCCAGGGCGAGCGCCGCGCCGTAGAGCGCGCTGCCCGGATGCCTTTCCCTGCCCGAGCGGCGGGTCAGGGCCCGCAGCGCGGCCCCGGGCAGGCCGGCGCAGAGGCTCAGCGCCGCGATAAGCGCCGCGGGGAGCAGCCCCGCCGCCGGGAAAAAGGCCGCGGCGGCGATGGCGAGCGCGGCGGCGGGGGCGCTCAGGCTGCGCCGGGCGCTGTCTATGATATGGAGCCTGTCGGCGGGCGCTATGCGGCCGCGGAGCCGCCAGAGCACGGCCAGGTTCTGCCAGTCGCCGCGCACCCAGCGGTGCTGGCGCTTGAAGTAGGCGGCGGGCGAGGCCGGGAAGCCGTCGGTGAGCTCGGTGGAGCCCATGGCCCCGCCGCGCAGCAGCGCGCCCTCCACCGCGTCGTGGGAGAGGACGAGGTTCTCCGGGAGGCCGGAGCAGCAGCGCAGCAGGGCCGCGGCGTCTATTATCCCCTTGCCCGCGAAGCCGCCGCGGCCGGTCAAATCCATCCACGCCTCGCCGCAGGCGCCGCCGTAGGGGTCCATGCCGCCGGGCCCCGCGGCCGCGCGGGCGAAGCGGGTGGCCTCGCTCGCGGCCAGCTCCACGCTCACCCGCGGGTGTATTATCCCGCGCCCGGCGCTGACCGCGCGCCGCTTTTCGTCTATGACGGGGCGGTTGAGCGGGTGGAGCATCGCGCCTATAAGCTCGCGCGCCGCCCCGGGCAGGAGCGTGGTGTCCGCGTCCAGGGCGAGGATGAATCTCGCCCCGCGCACGAAGCCCATGTCCCCGGCGAGGCAGATCAGCTCCCCGTCCCGCCCGGCCATGGCCCCGGCGAGGGCCATCAGCGCGCCGCGCTTGCGCTCCCGCGCCGTCCAGACGCCGTCGCGCCTGTTCTCGGCCCGGCGTCGGGTGAAAAGGTAAAAGCCGCCGGAGTATTTTTCGTTCAGGCCGTCCACCGCCCTCTTCGCAGCGTCCAAGGCCGGGGCGTCCGTCTCGAGCTCCTCGCTCGCCGCCTCCGGCAGGTCGGCGAGCAGGGCAAAGGCCAGGTTCGCGCCGCATTCGCGCGAGGCGCAGCGGAAGGTTTCGAGCCTCCTTGCGAGCTTTTCCCCGTCCTCCGGCCCCGTGAGCAGGGCGGAGACGGCGCAGATGGTCCGCCCCTCGTCCGGCACGCCGCCCTCGAGCGCCATGCGCGGCAGCTCCCTGGGGCGCAGCGCGCGCAGCAGCAGCGCGTCCAGGCCCCGGCGCGCGAGCTCCAGCGCCGGGAGGAAGCTCAGCGCCGCCGTTATAAGGCCGCCGGATATTGTCCCCGCCGCGGCGGCGACGGCCGCCGCCGCGAGCAGGGCGGCGAGCGCGCAGCCGCGGCCCGTGCGCACGCGCGCCGCGCGGCCCATCGGCTCGCAGAGCAGCCACCAGCCGCAGTGGCCACGGCGCGGGTCGCCGGAGTGGCGGCGCGTAAGCTCCAGCACGCGCGCGGCGCATTCCAGCTCGCTTATGCCCTCGCGCTTTGCGAGGGCGGCGAGGCGGCGGCGGTAATACGCCCGGCTGGGCTCGTCCATGCGCCCGTACACCCCGCAGCCCTCCCGGGCGAGCGTCCGGCCGGCGAGGTCGAGCGCGTCGAGCACCTCGCCGGCGTCGGCAGTCGAGAGGGCGCGCAGGCCCTCTATCGCGGCGGAGACGGCCCCCGCGTCAGGCGCGGAGGCGAACTCCTCCCTCAGCCTGGCCGTGAGCGCCCCGCGCAGCGCGGCGAAGAGCAGCGTGAGCTCGCGCAATGTGAGCGGGGTCACGCTCTCGAAGCCGGAGAAGAATTCCACCGCCTGCTCCGAGCCTATCCGCCCCTCCGCGGCCCGCACGAACTCCGCGGCCGCCTCGCAGACGAGCGCCTCCGAGCGCCCGGCGCGCAGCCGCGCCCTCACGGAGAAATCCTCCGCCGCGGCAAGGGCCTCGCGTTCTATGAGCCCGCGGTTGTCGAAAAGCCACTCGTGCGCCGCGCCGGGCGCGGATTTTACGCCCGCCAGCGCGGCCAGGTCGTCCCTGATGCGCCGGGCCGAACGCCGCGCGGGGAAGGTACCGGCGGAGCGCAGGCGCTCCGCCGAGCGCGCGCCAAGGAGGAAGAGCTCGGATTTATTCTGATTATTCGCGTTTTCGCCCATTTTCTCGCTTGACCTCCACGAATCTTTATCCCGGCTATTTTCCCCCGCGCCGCGGCCCAATATTCCGGGGCGCGTAAAATAAAAGCTCTTGACACGCGCGGCGGCTTCGTGTATAATGATGCCCGCTGAAAAAGCGATACCGCGCGAAGGAGGCCGGGCCGTGAAGAAGGACACAGTCTATCTCACCATGCTCCTCGACTATTACGGCGAGCTGCTTACCGACAAGCAGCGGGAGTACTTTGACCTCCACTACAACCAGGACCTCACGCTCTCGGAGATAGGCGAGATGAACGGGATCTCCCGCCAGGGCGTGTGGGAGATCGTCCGCCGGGCCGAGGCCGTGATGCGCGGCATAGACGAGAAGACCGGGCTGGTCTCCCGCCGGCGCGAGCGCAGCGAGGCGGTAAAGGCCATCACGGAGGCCCTCACGCCCCTGCTGGATAGCGGCGACGCCGAAGCCGCCGGCGCCGCGAGGCGCAGCCTGGAGGCGCTGAAGGCCCTGGACAACTGAGCCGCGAGGCGGAACGGAGGATAGACATTGGCGTTTGAAAGCCTTTCCGAAAAGCTCTCGGCCACGTTCAAGAAGCTCCGGGGCAAAGGGCGCCTCAGCGAGCAGGACGTGACCGAGGCCATGCGCGAGGTGCGCCTGGCCCTGCTCGAGGCCGACGTGAGCTACAAGGTCGTCAAGGACTTTGTAAAGCGCGTCAGCGAGAGGGCGAAGGGCGCCGAGGTGCTTGAAAGCCTCACGCCCGCGCAGATGGTCATAAAGATTGTCAACGAGGAGCTCTGCGCCCTGATGGGCAGCGAGAACAAGAAGCTCAACATCTCCCCGAAGTCGCCCAGCGTCTGTATGCTTGTGGGCCTGCAGGGCGCGGGCAAGACGACGAACGGCGCGAAGCTCGCCGCGCTCATGAAGAAGCAGGGCAAGCGGCCGCTGCTGGTGGCCTGCGACGTCTACCGCCCCGCCGCGATAAAGCAGCTGGAGACCGTCGGCGCGCAGCTGGATATACCCGTATTCCAGCAGGGCCAGGGCGACCCTGTGGAGATAGCGAAGGCCGGCATCGAGCACGCGAAGAAGTTCGGCAACGACCTCGTTTTCCTGGACACCGCCGGCCGCCTGCACATAGACGAGCAACTCATGGACGAGCTCAGGGACATCAAGGCCGCCACGGAGCCCGCCGAGATCCTCCTGGTCGTCGACGCGATGACCGGCCAGGACGCGGTGAACGCCGCCGGGGCCTTCGACGCGGCGCTGGACATAACTGGCGTCATGCTCACGAAGCTCGACGGCGACGCGCGCGGCGGCGCGGCCCTCTCGGTAACCGCCGTCACCGGCAAGCCGGTCAAGTTCGCCGGCGTGGGCGAGAAGCTCGACCAGATCGAGGCCTTCCACCCCGACCGCATGGCCGGCCGTATCCTCGGCATGGGCGACGTGCTCAGCCTGATCGAGAAGGCCGAGCAGCGCATGGACGAGAAGAAGGCGGCCGAGCTCGCCGAAAGGCTGCGCCAGAACAAATTCACCCTGAACGACTACTACGACCAGCTCCAGCAGCTCAAGGGCATGGGCTCCATGGAGGACATAGCCGGGATGCTGGGCATGAACGCCTCCGCCCTCAAGGGCGCGAGCATAGACGAGAAGGCGATGGGCCATATAGAGGCTATCATCCTCTCCATGACGCCGAAGGAGCGGGAGAACCCGGGCATCCTTGGCAACTCGCGCAAGAAGCGCATAGCCGCGGGCAGCGGCACCACCGTCATGGAGGTGAACCGCCTGCTCAAGCAGTACGACACCATGCTGCAGCTCTTCAAGCAGATGAACGGCCCGGGCGGGAAGAAGATGAAGCGCATGGCCAAGCGCGGCGGCTTCCCCGGCCTCGGCGGCATGGGCGGCGGCATGTTCCCGGGCATGTGACGGCCCGCCGGGCGGCCCCTTTGAACGGGGCGCCTGAAAATTCCGGTTAAAGCCGCTTTGCGGTTTTAATATATATAAAACCCCTGGAGGTGAAAATAAGATGGTAAAGATCAGGCTTCGCAGGATGGGCGCCAAGAAGGCCCCCTACTACCGCATCGTCGTCGCCGACTCCCGCAGCCCGCGCGACGGCCGCTTCATCGAGGAGATAGGCACTTACGACCCCCTGAGCGAGACGAACACCCTGCGCGTCGACATGGAGCGCGCCAAGTACTGGATTGCCAACGGCGCCCAGCCGACCGACACTGTCCGCGGCCTTCTGAAGAAGGCTGAGGCGTAAGGCGTGGATGCGCCTGGGGATGCGCCCCTCGGCGCGCCCGCAAGAGCGTCCCGCCCCGCGCCTTTCCGGCGTCGGGCATGCTACCTAAGGAGCATTTTTGATGAACGAACTGCTGACCTACATTGTACAGAGCCTCGTCGATAAGCCCGACGAGGTCTCGGTGACCGAGCGCAAAGCCGAGGGCGAGACCGTTTTTGAGGTGCGCGTAGCCGACGGCGATATGGGCAAGGTCATTGGCCGCCAGGGCCGGATAGTCAAGGAGATCCGCGTCCTGATGAAGGCCGTCGCCCAGAGGAAGGGCAAGAAGGTCTCGGTCGAGATTGTCGACTGAGCGTTTCCTCGGCAGCGCGGGCGGGAACGGCCCGCCCGCGCATAAGGCTTTTTAACTTTCAGGCGGGGCTTCCCGCCTATTTTTGTATGGTGATGCTATGAAAGAGAAATTTATAGAGGCCGGCGAGATTGTAAACACCCACGGCGTGCGCGGCGAGGTCAAGATCATGCCCTGGACGGACACGCCAGAGTTCCTGCGCAAAATCAAGACGCTGTATATAGACGGCGCGCCGGTGCGCGTGCTCGCCTCGCGGGTGCATAAGGGCGCGCTGCTCGCCTCGCTCGAGGGCGTGGAGGACGTGAACTCCGCCATGCGCCTGAAGGGCAAGCGCGTCAGCATAGACCGGGACGACGCGCAGCTCCCGGCCGGCCGCTTTTTCATACAGGACATTATCGGTGCGCGGGTCGTGACGGAGTCGGGCGAGGAAATAGGCGAGCTCCGCGAGGTCATCGACGCGCCCGCCGGCATGGTATACGTCGTGCGGGGCGCCGGAGAGCACCTCATCCCCGCCGTGGACGAATTCATACTGAGCACGGACGCCGACGCGGGCGTAATCACCGTGCGGCTTATCGAGGGGATGTAAGATGGAACCCTACCGCATAGACATAATGACCCTCTTCCCGGACAGCATGTCGCGCGTGCTGGGCGAGAGCATCATCGGGCGCGCGGAGAAAAAAGGCGCCGTGGAGATAAACTGCGTGCAGATACGCGATTTCACGGAGAACAAGCAGATGCAGGTGGACGATTACCCCTACGGCGGCGGCTGGGGCCTCGTCATGATGGCGCAGCCGCTCAAGAGCTGCCTCGACCACATCATGAGCACGGCCGGCGGGCGCAGGACGCGGGTCATCTATATGTCCCCGCAGGGCAGGCCCTTCAACCAGGAGGTGGCAAAGCGCCTGAAGCGCGACTACGACCACCTGGTGCTTGTGTGCGGCCACTACGAGGGCGTGGACGAGCGCTTCATCGAGGAGTGCGTGGACGAGGAGATATCCCTCGGCGACTTCGTGCTCACCGGCGGGGAGATAGCCGCCATGGCCGTCGCGGACTGCGTCTGCCGCATGGTGCCGGGCGTCCTCGCCGACGAGGAGTGCTACACCGGGGAGAGCCACTGGGACGGGCTGCTGGAGTACCCGCAGTACACCCGGCCGGAGGTCTGGGAGGGCCGCGCCGTCCCGCCGGAGCTCCTGACCGGCGACCATGAGAAGGTGCGGCTCTGGCGGCGGAAAAAGCAGCTCGAGCGCACGCTGGACAAGCGCCCGGACATGTTCGAAAAGCTCGAATTCAGCTCCAAGGAGGACAAAAGGCTCGTCGGGGAGATTGAATACGAGCGGCTTCCCGAGCGGCTGAAGCTGAGGTTCGAGCCGCGCCGGGCCGAGGAGGCGGACATCGGCGCCCTGCTTGAAATCCTGGAGCAGGCGAAGGAATACCTGCGTTCAAGCGGCGTAGACCAGTGGCAGGAGGGCTATCCCAACCGCGAGGCCATTATGGCCGACATCGCCGCCGGCCGCGGCTGGGCCTTCGAGCACGAGGGCGAAATCGCGGGCTACGAGTGCGTCTCCATGGAGCCCGAGCCCTGCTATCTCGAGATAGAGGGCCGGTGGCTCACCGAAGGCGAAAACTACGCCGTAATACACCGCGCAATGGCGGCCGGCAAGTTCCGGCACACCTCGCTCTCGCGCGAGATGTTCTCGCTCGCGGAGGACCTCGCCGCCGGCATGGGGAAACAGAGCGTGCGCGTAGACACGCACCGGGACAACCGCGCGATGAACCGGCTCTGCGGGAAGCTGGGGTATAAATTCTGCGGCGTCGTGGATCTGTCGAGCGTCGACCCGGCGCACGACTCCCTGCGCAACGCCTACGAGAAGCTCATCTGACCTGCTGAAAAGGAGGGGGAACCATGGCAAAGAAAAAGCCGGATCGTTTCGTTATCAAGGAGAACCAGGGCCTGGGAGCGGGCATGCTGTATGTAGTTGTGGACACGCAGACGGGCGTCAATTACCTTGCCGTCGGCGGTCTTACGCCGTCCTACATCACGCCGCTGCTGGACGCGGACGGGAACGTCGTTGTGGACCCCGCGGCGCAAAACACCGCTGAATAAATCATTTGAGGTGATTTGAATGATTATCGGCATAGATATGGGCGCGTCCGCGGTAAAAATCGCGGCGCTTGAGGACGGGAAGCTCGTCCTCACGCACTATGAGCCGGGCCGCGGCGGGAATATACCCGCCCTCTGCGAAAGGCTGGGCCTGGATCTGGGCCGGGCCGGGGCCGTGGGCCTCACCGGGCTCTCGGCCAAGGGCGCGGGGCTCGAGCGCCTGGGCATAGGGCCGGCAGCGGTGCCGGAGCCCGAGGCCATAGGCCGCGGCGGGACCTTCCTGTCCGGGCTCGACGACGTGATAGTGGCCAGCATGGGCACGGGCACGGCCTTTGTCCACGCGAAGGGCGGGGTATACTCCCACCTCTGCGGCACGGGCGTGGGCTCGGGCACGCTCAGCGGCCTCGCGCGCAAGGTGCTCGGCATCAGCGACATGAAGGCCTTCGACGCCCTCGCCATGAGCGGCGACACGAACCATGTCGACCTCACGATAGGCGACTTTGTGGAGATGCACGGCCAGCTCGCCGCCGGCCTCACCGCCAGCAACCTCGCGCGGCGCAACCCGGACGCGACGGACGCCGACTGGGCCGCCGGGCTCTGCACGCTGGTGTATCAGGTCGTCGGCACGATGAGCCTGCTGGCCTGCCGCGGCTGCGGCGCCAGGGCCGTCGTGGTCACCGGCGCCGCCGCATCAAGCGGCCCGTCCCTCGCCAACTTCCGCCGCTTTACGGACAGCTTCGGCCTGGACTACTGCGTCCCAGAACACGCCGGCTTCGCCACGGCCATGGGCGCGGCGCTCCGGGCCGCGGAGGGCGCGGCATGAACCTCACAAGCCCGTCGGAGCTAAAGCTCCTGCTCGAGTGGCACGGCTTCCGCTTCTCCAAGGCCCTGGGCCAGAACTTCCTCATAGACCCCTCCGTGCCCCGGCGCATTGCCGAGGCCTCCGGCGTGGACGAGAACGCCTTCGCGCTCGAGGTCGGGCCCGGCGTGGGCTGCCTCACGGGCGAGCTCGCCCGGCGCGCCGGGAAGGTCGCCGCCATAGAGCTGGACGGCTCGCTGCGCGGCGTCCTCACCGAGACCCTGGGCGGCTTTGAAAACGTCGAGATAATCTGGGGCGACGCGGCGAAGCTCGACCTCGCCGCCCTCGTGCGCGAGCGCTCCGGCGGCCTTGAGCCCGTCGTCTGCGCCAACCTCCCCTATTCGGTCACCACCCCGCTGCTGGCCGCCTTTATCGAGGCCGGCTGCTTCAGGCGGATAACCGTCATGATACAGCGCGAGGTCGCGCAGCGCCTGGCCGCCCGGCCCGGCACCAAGGACTACGGCGCCTTCGGCGTCTTCGTCAACTGGCGCTGCGAGGTGAAAAGGCTCTTCGACGTGCCGCCCGAGTGCTTCATGCCCCGGCCCAAGGTGACAAGCTCGGTGGTCGAGCTCACCCCGCGCGCGGAGCCGCCCTGCGCGGTGAAGGACGAGGCCCTCATGCGCCGCTGCGTGCGCGCGGCCTTCTCCCAGCGGCGCAAGACCCTCGCAAACGCCCTCACAAACGGCCTTGGCGGCTTCGGCCGGGACGCCGTGCTCGCCGCCCTCGCGGCCGCCGGCATAGACCCCGGGGCGCGCGGCGAGACGCTGGATATCCCAGCTTTTGCCAGGCTCTCCGACGCCCTGACGGATTTGGGCCCGGACGGACGGTAACCGGGCGCATTTTGCGTCAAAACGATGAATACGGCGCTGGAAAAAAGCTAAGATTTTACTTGAACAATAGTTAAAAAGATGATATACTTTCCAGGGTCGTATGATACGTCTGAATCGTGTCAGAACACTACTGGAAGCAACAACTTCATATATTCTGAAAGGACGTTGAAGGATGAGCAAAAAGTACGTTTATCTGTTTTCCGAAGGCAACGCCAACATGCGCGAGCTCCTCGGCGGCAAGGGCGCCAACCTCGCCGAGATGACCAACATCGGCATGCCGGTGCCCCAGGGCTTCACCATCAGCACCGAAGCCTGCACCCGCTACTACGAGGACGGCGAGAAGATCGCCCCCGAGATAGAGGCCGAAATCTTTGAGTACCTCACCAAGCTGGAGAACCTTGTCGGCAAGAAGTTCGGCGACAAGGAGAACCCCCTGCTAGTCTCCGTCCGTTCCGGCGCCAGGGCCTCCATGCCCGGCATGATGGACACCATCCTGAACCTCGGCATCAACGACGACGTCGCGGCCACCCTCGCCGCCAAGAGCGGCAACGTCCGCTGGGCTTACGACAGCTACCGCCGTTTCATCATGATGTTCTCCGACGTGGCCATGGGCTATGACCGCCTGAAGTTCGAGGACATTATGGACGACGTCAAGGCCAAGCGCGGCGTCAACAACGACGCCGGCCTGACCGCCGAGGATATGAAGGAAATAGTCGAGCGCTTCAAGGTCCTCTACAAGGAGCTTGCCGGCGTCGAGTTCCCGACCGACCCGAAGGTCCAGCTCATGGCCGCCGTCCGCGCCGTCTTCGGCTCCTGGATGAACGAGCGCGCCATCGCCTACCGCCGCATGAACGACATCCCCAGCTCCTGGGGCACCGCCGTCAACGTCCAGATGATGGTCTTCGGCAACATGGGCGACGACTGCGGCACCGGCGTCGCCTTCTCCCGTGACCCCGCCACCGGCGAGAACAAGCTCTACGGCGAGTTCCTCATGAACGCCCAGGGCGAGGACGTCGTCGCCGGCATCCGCACCCCCCAGACCATAGACCAGCTCCACGAGACCAACGCCGCGGCCTACGACCAGTTCGCCGCCGTCGCGAAGAACCTCGAGCGCCACTACAAGGACATGCAGGACATGGAGTTCACCATAGAGCAGGGCAAGCTCTACATGCTCCAGACCCGCAACGGCAAGCGCACCGCCCAGGCCGCCCTCAAGGTCGCCGTCGACATGGTGAACGAGGGCCTCTGCACCAAGGAAGAGGCGCTGCTCAAGATAGACCCCAACTCGATAAACGCCCTGCTGCACCCGCGCTTCGACGAGGCCGCCCTCAAGAAGGCGAAGCCCGTCGCCACCGGCCTGGCCGCCAGCCCCGGCGCCGGCTGCGGCGCTGTGTACTTCACCGCTGAGGACGTGAAGAAGCACGCGAAGAACGGCCCGACCCTGCTGGTCCGCAGCTTCACCAGC
>CALWYP010000110.1 GCA_944385795.1 uncultured Oscillospiraceae bacterium
CAGGAGCACTGCCGCCGCGAGATAGAGGAGTGCTGGAAGTTCATCGAGGAGCAGACGGGCGAGAAGTTCGACTACGACTGCTTCGTCAAGTACATCGAGCGCTATAACGAGCTCACCCGCTTCGAGCACGAGAAGTGGGACGTCGCCGCCAACAGCCCCTACTATCCGATATGCGGCAGCGCGCAGGCGCTCTACCGTATCTACTACTCGCAGGCCGGCTGGCGCGATATATGGGCGCAGACGGATAAGCGCGTGAAGAAGATCCTCCACAAGTGCGTCGAGCAGAAGATCAACTGCTTCCCCGAGACGCGCCACCGCGTCATAGCCTGGAGCTGCGCGCCGCTGTACTACAGCTTCTGGCCGACCTGGGCCTACAACTGCTGGGGCCTCTATACGGTCATAAACATGGACTCGCTCATGTTCGATATAGACATGCGCACCGACACGCCGGAACACCTCATGGAGGACTTCACGCTCTATAACGAGTGGGCGCCCATGCGCCGCATGGCCGTCGGCGGCTATAAGCATATCTTCGAGCTCTGGGAGAACATGGAGAAGTTCCACTGCGACATGGTCATGATGTACGACCAGATCCAGTGCAAGGGTATGCAGGGCATCACCGGCATGTTCGAGGACGAGTTCAGGAAGCGCAACATCCACGCGATATGGATGCCGCACGCCCTGCCCGACAGCCGTACCGTCTCCCGCGCGGAGATACGCAGCAAGATAAACGACTACATGTTCACCGTCATGCACGAGGAGCCGCTCGATCCCACGCTGCTGGACTTCGACGACTCGCTCGGC
Organism: uncultured Oscillospiraceae bacterium; assembly: GCA_944385795.1. GTDB lineage: Bacteria > Bacillota > Clostridia > Oscillospirales > Oscillospiraceae > Scatomorpha. Next base: position 805 of record CALWYP010000110.1, read on the forward strand.
TGGTAAGGAGGGACCGAGATGAAAAAATTCCTGGCCATGACCTTGGGCGGCCTCGCCGCGCTCTACGCCGGCCTCTTCGCCGTCTTCTACTTCGACCTGGACGGCAAGTTCCTCTACCACGTCGTCGAGCCCTTCCTCTGCAAGCACTACGACAAGATAGAGCGCCGCGACATAAGCAAGGTGCCCTACGACGTCGACAAGTACCCTGAGTACTGATGCAAGTTCTGAATTTTTTCTTGCAAATCTGATTTAAATGCTTGAATTAATGACGGGAATATGTTAATATGTACTGGGAGGCGATAATATGCTGATCGTACTATTGCTGGGAACCCTGGTTACGCTCACACTGTTTTCGTATTCCGCCGTCAAACCCGTGAACCGCGCCGTTTTCGGCGCCTGCGCGCTCGCGCTGGACATCTTCATGGCCTTTATCACCATCCCCGCCCTGACGGGGGTACCGCACTCCAGCATGAGGCTCGTGGCCAACATGGGCCTGCCCGTGATGCTGTTCTGGCTGCTGATAGCCATAGCCTGCACCGCGAGCATCACCTACAACGTCATTAAATCACGCGAAGCTGATAACTGAGAGAAGCACCAAAGGCTGCCGGGCGCCGCCCGGCAGCCTCCGTTTATACGCGGCCGCAGTGAAATTATGAGGAGGAAGGCTGTTGAAAGTTGGCATTATACGCTGTATGCAGACCGAGGACTACTGCCCCGGCACGACGGATTTCAAGATGCTGCGCGAAAGGCGCGGCGTATTCGAGGGCGTGGAGGAGGACATCGAGCTCGCCGGCTTCACAAATTGCGGAGGCTGCCCGGGCAAGCGCGTGCCGCTCAGGGTGCGCGAGCTCCTGCGCCGCGGCGCGGACACGATAGTCTTCGCCAGCTGCATAAAAAAGGGCACGCCGGTCGGCTACCCCTGCCCCTTCGCAAAGAGGCTCGTGGACCTCGCCGCCGCCGAGGCGGGCGAGGGGATTAAAATCCTCGACTGGACGCATTAATCCTCGGGAGCCGCAACCACCGCTGAAAAATAAGCGAAAAGCAAAGCCGGATGGCGCTTTAGCGCCATCCGGCTTCTTTAAGGCCGCCAGGCCCCGGCCTGAGGCCGGCGCAGATACTGCGGCCTTCCCGCGGCGCGCAGCTTTATCGCATTGACGGTAATTGCGGCGGAGAACAGTCCGGCGAAGGCTATGGCCAGCACGACGCCGGGGATCCCAAAGTACAGGAAAACCTCCATGTCCTCCAGCCTCATCCACCTTATGATGGCCGCCAAATACCAGACTGAGAGGCACAGGTTCATCGCAAAGCCAAGCGCCCCGAGCGCCGCTCCCGCGCCCGGCCGCCCGCTGCGGAACGAAGCGAAGCATAGCGTGGGCAGGGCAAATACTCCGAAAATGCAGACGATTACTTCCATCAAGTCAGCTCCTTATTGCCGCGCAGCGCGCAAATTGCCCGGCAGCGTGCCGACGGGACACGCAACTGTTGAAAAACGCTATCCATATACGCTGTATATAGGGATAGTGTAGCATATTAGGCTGTGTGTTTCAAGAAATCTGTACATGATACACATGTAAAAGTTCTGTGAAGTTATTGACATATGCCAAAAACCATGATATGCTGAACTCAATAAATGGCATATGCCAAAAAGGAGGTATACCATGCCAAGGCCAAGAAAATGCAGAAGGGTCTGCGCCATGCCGGAACGGAGGATGTTCGCGCCGGTGGAGGGCGCGGACGGACAGGGGGCCGTCGTATTGGCTGTCGACGAGTACGAGGCCGTGCGGCTCATAGACCTTGAGAGGCTGACGCAGGAGCAGTGCGCCGCGAGGATGGAAGTGGCGCGCGCCACGGTGCAGCAGATTTACGACACGGCCCGCGGGAAGCTGGCCCGCGCGCTTGTGGAGGGGCTGCCGCTGAGGATTGAAGGCGGCGACTACCGCCTCTGCGACGGCGCGGGCCCGCACTGCGGGGAAGAACACTGCCGCCGCAGGCGCGGCGAAAGCGGCGGATGCCACGGGCGCGGCGAAGGCGGCCGGAGAGGCCGCGGGGAAGGCTGCCGACGTGAAGGCCGGGGGCCTTTTGAGGCTGAATAAACCGGATATGCCAGCCGCCCTCAAGGCAAAGCAAAACGTCCCGGGACCAGACGGTCCCGGGACGTTTTATGTCATTTTTCAATCGTGAGGTTGTCTATGCCGTTCGCCTCGAACTCGCTGAAGTATTCGTCCATGCGGGTGTTGAGCTCGTTCATGTCGTCGGGGTCGGTGTGTTCAAGGCTCATGTCCCGGCGCGCAAGCTCCTCGGCGAGTATATCGTAGAAGACGGCGTCCTCATAGTCGGCTATGGCCTCGTGTATGCCGCCCTCCTCAAAGGCCTTGGAGGGGAAGGTGTGCCCATACCAGGTGGTGTACAGCTCTTTCATACCCTGCTTGGCGCAGCAGCTAAAGAGCTTCTCCTGTATGTCGTCGTAGTCCGTGAAACGGTCCGACTCGGCGCGGGTGGAGTTGAGTACCCAGTTGCCTATATACACCATGTCCAGCAGACGCCGGAACTCCTTGGTCGTGAGCTCGATATTCATGTTCCAGACCTCCCATCCGTTAGAGCTTCTTTCCCGCATACAGTATAGCACATAGTGCAGGGAAATGCCACATGAATTTCAAAAATTCATAATTTGCGCCCGGCGTATATATCCCGCCCCGGGTGGCAGACTGTAGCTGAGGTGTATGCTATGGTAAAGCTGACGGAAAAGCAGTACGCGGAGCTATACAAACGGCTGACGCCGCGCTCGCGCGCCTGGCCGAACGCGCTGAGGGCCTTCGTGTGCGGCGGGGCGCTGTGCGCCCTGGGCGAGCTGATATGCCGGGCCTGGGCTTTCACGGGGGAGGACGCGGGCGCGTGGACGAGCATAAGCATGATAGCGCTGGGGGCCCTGGCCACCGCCCTGGGCGTATACGACAGCTTCGCCCGCTTCGCCGGGGCCGGCGCGCTGGTGCCCATAACGGGCTTCGCCAACGCCGCGGCCAGCCCTGCGCTGGAGTTCAAGACCGAGGGCATGATAACGGGCCTCGCCGCAAAGCTCTTCACCATAGCCGGGCCGGTGGTGGTATATGGGACGCTGGCCGGCACGCTGTACGGCGCGGCGCTGTGGGCGGCGGGGTTTTAGCCCCGGCGCTCAGGCGCGGCCATACGGAAGCCCGCGGAGGGCGCTGTACGGCGCGGCGTCCCTGACGCCGGAGATCTCACGCGAACGGCCGAGGACTACGGCGTCGGGGCCGAAGCGTTCCCGAAGGCTGTCTATGGCGCGGTCCAGGCGGCGCAGGGCGTCCTCTCGCTCGCAGCCGGGGAAGAAGCCCCGCTGCTCGTGCGGGGAGTAGAGCAGGGCCTCGGCCCTCACGGAGAGGCTGCGCAGGGGGTCCGGCCAGCGGTGGCTGGAGCCCAGCACTGCGGAGGCGGCGCATATCAGGGCGCGCGTGGAGTCCGTCGGGCTCTCGAGGGGCGTGCGGCGGCTTATCCAGGCGAGAGAATCCGCGTCGCGCAGCCCTACGGCCAGCACCTGGGCGCGGGCGCCTATCCGCCTCAGGCGCGCGCCCACCTTGTCGCACAGCGCCGTGACGACGGGGATGGCGTCGTCCATTGAGCGCAGGTCGCGCGGCGCCGTAACGCCGTTGCCCACGGACTTGGCCGCGGGATATTCGTCCTCGCGCAGGACTTTCGCGCCGTCCAGCCCGTTGGCGTAGTCGTGCAGCAATTCGCCGTGCGCCCCGAAGGCGCTCCGCGCCGTCTCTATGGGCATCGCGGCCAGGTCCCCTATCGTGCGCACGCCCATTGCGGCCAGCCGCCTCTGCGTGGACGGGCCGGCGTACAGCAGCGCCCCTACGGGCAGGGGCCAGACCATATCCCGCCAGTTTGCGCGGCTTATCTCCGTCACCGCGTCCGGCTTCCTGTAGTCCGAGCCCAGCTTGGCGAAGACCTTGTTGAAGGATACGCCGACGCTGACCGTCAGCCCGACCTCGCGCTTCACGCGCCGGCGTATCTCGTCGGCGCAGCGAGCGCCTTCCCCGGCGCGCAGGCAGCCCGTGATGTCCAGCCAGCTCTCGTCCAGCCCGAAGGGCTCGCAGCGGTCGGTGTAATCGGCGTATATACGGCGCACGGCGCGGGCGCAGGCCAGGTAGCGCTCAAAGTGCGGCGGGACGACGATGAGCTCCGGGCAGGCCTGCCTGGCCTGCCAGATGGCCATGCCGGTCTTCACGCCGGCCAGCTTCGCCTCCTGCGACTTGGCCAGGATTATCCCATGCCGCCGCTCCACGTCCCCGCCCACGGCCATAGCCTTCCCCCTCAGCCGGGGGTTATACAGCTGCTCTACGCTCGCGTAGCAGGCGTTTATATCCGAATGTAAAATGACTCTGTCCATATAAGATATAATAATCCCTTATACAGACAGAGTCAAGCGGTTTAATTATCCTAATAAGATATTTTCTAATTCCTCCGGGGTTTTGGCAACCGCTATGGCCCCGGCGGCTTCCAGCTCTCCCGGTTCGGCGTAGCCCCACTCGACGCCTATGCAGGGGAGGGAGCAGCGCGCGGCGGAGAGGACGTCGTTATCCCTGTCGCCGACCATGACGGCGTTATCGTGCCCGAAGCGGTCGAGCAGCAGGAGCATCGTCTCCCACTTGTGGTTGCGCGCGCCATCGAACTCGCTGCCGAGGACGGCGTCGAACCTGTCCAGCACGCCGTGGCGGCTGAGAATGTCGACGGTGAAGGGCGTGGGCTTGCCGGTGGCGATGGCGACGTTTACGCCGAGGCCCCGGAGCTTGTCCGCCAGCTCCACGACGCCGGGATAGACAGAGCACTCGTCCACGCCCTTTTCGGCGTAACGCTCGCGGTACTTGGCGCACATGGCCCTGGCCGTGGGCTCGTCCACGCTGTAGCGGCGCGCGAAGCTCTCCACAAGCGGAGGGCCGACGAAGCTCCTGAGCGCGCGCCAGTCGGGTTCCGGATAGCCGAAGGCCTCGGCGGCGTACTGGACGGACTTCATAATGCCCTCGCCGGTGTCGAACACCGTGCCGTCGAAGTCAAATAGGACAGTCTTGTACATGCTTTCACCTCAGGGCGATTATATCCCGCCGCGGCCGCGTTGTCAATCTGTGGAGCCGGGGCATAATCTATTGTGAATCCCAATGGAAAACGAGGTTAAGGCCATGGAAAACACGTCGATCCGCTGGTTCCTGGGCGCCAATTCGCGCCGGGGCTTCGCTTCGCTCTACCGCGGTTTCCCGCCGGAGGGGGCGTACCTGCATATAATCAAGGGCGGGCCGGGCACGGGCAAGTCCTCGCTCATGCGGCGCATAGCCGCCGCGGCGCGTTCGGCCGGGCTGGGCGTGGAGTACATCCTGTGCTCCGGCGACCCGGACTCCCTGGACGCGGTGTATATACCCGAGCTGGGCGCAGCCTGGGCCGACGGCACGGCCCCGCACGCCCTCGAGCCGGAGGTCTTCGGCGCGGACGGGGCCTATCTGGACACCAGCCAGTGCTGCTCCCAGGCGCGGCTGCGGAGCGGGGCGGATGAGCTGCGCCGCCTCACGGAGGGCTACAGGCTCTGGTATTCGCGCGCCTATGAGCTGCTGGCCGCGGCGGCGGCCGTATCCCCGTCCATATCGGGCGCCTATCTGAGCGGCGAGGCGGCGGGATACGCGCGGAAGAGGGCCGCGGGCTTCATCTCCCGCGAGCTCGGCGGCTGCCGGGAAGGGGCCGTGGCGCGGCGCTATCTCGGCGGGCTGACCTGCGCGGGGCGGTACTTGCTTACGGACACCCTCGAGGCGCTCTGCCCGAGGCTCATACTGCTGGATAACCGGCTCGGCGCCGGCTTCGTCTTCACGGAAGAGCTCGCCAAGGCGGCGGAGGGGAGGGGGCTGGAGGCCGTGCTCTGCCCGCACTGGCTGGAGCCCGGGAAAACCGAGGCCGTGATCTTCCCCTCGCTGGGCCTTGGCTTCGCCGTGCTGGAGGGCGGGGCCGCCTATCCCGGGCGGCACAGGAGGCTGCACCTGGACAGGGCCGGGGGAGAGGAGCAGCGCGCCCTGGCGGGACAGCTCCGCGCCGACGAGAGGGCGGAGCGGGCGCTCCTGGAGCGGGCCGGCCAATCCCTGGCCGCGGCCAAGGCCGTGCACGACGGCCTGGAGGCCGCCGTGAAGCCCTCGCTGGATTTCGCCGCCCTGGACGCCCTGGCGGAGAGGGAGATACGCGCCCTGGGCCTTGCGGCTCACTCGAAGCTGTGAGAGGCGAAGAAGGCCTCTATCTCCTCCCGGGAGGCGCGGGCGCTGCCCTGTATCCTGGCGGGGGAGCCGCCGCCGCGCCCGGCTATGCCGGAGTTTATCTCGCGCGCGGCCGCGCGCAGGTCGGCGCTGCGGCTGCCTATCATGTACCTGTAGTCCCCGTCGGCGCCGGTGAAGCCCGCGCAGACGCCGGAGCATTTGCTGACGCCCGCGTTGACCAGCTCCCGCAGGGTGACGGCGTCCAGATCCGGCTCGAAGAGGCAGAGGTTCCCCTCGCGCTCAGGCAGGGCCCCGGCCTTGAGGGCGAGTATATCCCGGCGCAGGCGGCCGATCTCGGAGTGCATTTCCGCCGCCTCGCGCAGTACTCGCTCCACGGCCTGGGCGGTCTCCAGGCGCTTCGCGGAGAGGGCTGCGGAGACCGCTGCGTTGGCCGAGTGCAGCGCGGCGTAGTCGGAGTAGGCCGCCGCGCCGCAGACCAGGCTCAGCCTGGTGCCGCCGCGGTGGCGCATGGAGTCCACCGCCTTTATGAGCCCGACTTCCCCCGTGCGCGCGCAGTGCGGCGCGCAGCAGGCGCACAGGTCCACGCCTGGTATCTCCACTATGCGCACCCGGCCGTGCAGCTCCTTCTTGCTGCGGTAGTCCAGGGCGGAGAGCGCATCCCCGTCCGGCAGGAGGCTGTTCACGGCGATATCGCGCCAGACGGCGCGGTTGGCCTCGAGCTCGCAGCGCGCTATGTCCGCCGCGGAGAGCTCCACGGAGAAGTCCAGCGTCATATAGCCCCCGCCCATGTGGAAGCCCACGTTCTCGCCGTTATAGAGGCGGTGGACCGTGCCGGAGAAAATGTGCTCGCCGGTGTGCGACTGCATACGCGGGAACCTCAGCGCCCAGTCCACCGTCCCAGTAACGGTTTCGCCCACGCCGAGCGGGGCGGGGAGTATGTGCACGACAGTCTCGTCCTCCTCGCGCATACCTATGACCTCCAGCCCGCCCACGGTCCCGGAGTCGGCGTCCTGCCCGCCGCCTCCGGGGAAGAGCGCGGTCCTGTCGAGCACGACGGCCCAGGCCCCGCCCTCGGGCTCGCAGGAGACGACCCGGGCCTCGAAGGAGCGCAGCTCCCCGTCTGAATAGTAGAGTTTATCTGTCAAAGCTCTCACCTCGCTGGAATTATACTATATTCATCCCGGCTTAACAACACCCGCCTTGACTCGGGCGGGGGGATAATATATAATTGCTGGGATTGGACGGTGAGACGAACGAACATACTCTTCCTGATCAACTTTGCCGGCAAGGGCGGCTCCGAGAAATACGTCGAGGAGCTCGCGCGCATTTTCACGCGCCGCGGCGAGCGCTGCTTCCTCTGCTACAACGTCCCGGGGCAGCTCTGCTCCCGCATGGAGGCCCTGGGCATAGAGTGCGTGCAGCTGGGCATATCCGCCCGGGGGGCGCTCAGGAGCGCCAGGGGGCTCGCCAATATCTGCCGCGAGCGGGAGATAGACGTCATACACGCCCAGTACCCGGCCGAGAACATCGTGGCGCTGCTCTCAAAGCGCTGGTACGCCAGGCCGAACGTGGTCTACACGGGCCACCTGACCATTGACGGCGGGGCGAAGTGGCGGATAATCAACCGCATATTTACTCCTAAGGACAAGGCCGTCATAGCCGTATGCTCCGCCGGGCGCGAGGCGCTTATACATAACGGCGTCTGCCCGGAGCGCATAGAGGTCATATATAACGGCGTGGAGCCCTGCGCCGCACCCCGGCGGGACAAGTCCGCGAGGGCGGCGCTCGGCGTGGGCGAAGACGACTTCCTCATAAGCTGCTTCGCCCGCTGCTCGCCGGAGAAGGGCGTGCCCTTCCTCATAGACGCCATGGCGGCGCTCGCCGCTCGCACCGCAAGGCCCTTCAAGTGCCTGATATGCGGCGACGGCGAGCTCCTGGACGAGGCCAGGGCGCGCGTATGCGCGCTGGGCCTGGACGGCGTGGTCATCCTGCCCGGCTACCGCACGGATACGGCGGACATACTCGCCGCGAGCGACCTGTATGTGAACTCCTCGGCGAGCGAGGCGATGAGCTTCGCCCTGCTGGAGGCCATGAACGCCGGCCTGCCCCTGGTCGTGACCGACCTGCCCGGCAACCGCGAGCTCGCGCTCGACGCGGACTACCCCTGCGGCCTCACGGCCGGTTACGGCGACGCCGCGGGCTTCGCCGCCGCGGTGGAGCGGATGATGGCCGGGCCGGAGCTCTATGCGCGCTGCTCCGCCAACGCCCTCGCGCGGATAAGGCGGGACTTCGACATAGAGAAGCTGGCCGCAAAGACACTCGAAACCTACAGATAACTACGGAGGCGCAACATGATAGACGAAAAAGGCAGACTCTTCGGAAAGGTCAACATAGTCGACCTGATAATCGTAATAATAGTCCTCGCCGCGGCCGCGTTCATCGGCATGAGGCTCTTCGGGCCCGAGAGCGAGATAGCCAACACGGAAAAGGTGCGTATCACCATGTTCTGCGAGGAGAGCCCGGTCTACGTTACCGACCAGCTTGAGGCCGGCTGCGAGGCCTGGGACGCGGAGAACCAGGTAACCCTCGGCGTGCTCCAGAGCTGGACGCTGGGCGACTCCAAGAGCGCCGTCACGGACGAAAAGGGCGAAGTGGTGGAGATTTCCCGCTCCGGCTACCACTCCGTGACCCTCGTCTGCGAGGGCGAAGGCGTGGTGGGCAGCCACGGCGTCACCATAGGCAACGCCCTCTACGCGATAGGGCAGAGCGCCAGCGTCTATTTCGGGGACTGCAAGCTCTTCCTGGACATCAGCGGCATAGAGGTCATATCCTGAAGCGCCGGGCGCAAAGCGAGGTGAGGTCTGTTGCTCGCCAACAGCGTAATAGGTAAGCTCTATTCCTTCTGGCTGTGCAGCGCCATTTTCGGAGCGCTGCGCGGCGTCTACCGCTTCTTCGCAAACGCCTGGGCCAACAGCGCCTTCGTGCGCGCCCTGGGCCGCCCCTCGAGGGCGGAGCGCGCCTACGCGGGGAGCGTCATAGGCCGGGCAATAAACGCCGTCTGGGGCGCGCTCACGCGGCTGTGCGCGCGGGTGATGCGCGCCCTCGCCGTCCCCGCCGGGGGCAGCGTCATTGTGCGCTGGTGCTCGGGCTCGCGCGTGCTGGATTTTGAGTTCCTGCTCGGCGCGTACTTCTTCGTGATGTTCTGCGCGCCGCATTCGATGTGGTCGAACTCCTACGCCCTGCTCGCGGCCGCGGGGCTCTTCGGGCTCTACTTCCTCATGGCCGCCGCCGGGACGAGGGAGAGCGTAAGCCCGCTCGCCCTGGGCTTCCCCTTCCTGCTCTTCGTGCTCGCCTGCCCGCTGAGCCTTATTTTCACGACGGACATGGGCGACAGCCTGCGCGTGATGCTCTTCTTCATAGCGGCCTTCCTCTTCGCCTACGTCTTTATGGCGGACATGGCCGACGCAAAGAGGCTCGGCCGGCTCATGCGCTGGATATACTTCACGGTGCTCGCAACGGCGCTCTACGCCTTTTACCAGCGCGCCGTGGGCGTGGAGGTGAGCGCCTCGCTCACCGACCTCTCGCTCAACTCCGGTGTGCCCGGGCGGGTGTATTCCACGCTCGACAACGCGAACAATTACGCCGAGTTCCTGGTGCTCTTCACGCCGCTGTCCGCGGCCTGGGCCATGCAGAGGGAGAACCCGACGGCGAGGTTCTTCGCCTGCTGCGGCCTCGCGCTGCCGCTGCTCGCCCTGGTCATGACCTATTCGCGCTCCGGCTGGCTCTCGATTGCCGCGGCCGCAGCCGTCTTCGTCTATTACTACGACAAGCGGCTGGTGCCCCCGGCCGTTGTCCTGGCCATACTGGCCCTGCCGTTTTTGCCGGACAGCATTATGACGAGGCTGCTGACCATCTTCAACCCCGCGGACTCCTCGGCGAGCTTCCGCATCCTCGTCTGGCAGGGCGTGCTCGGCCTGCTGGCCGACTTCGGCCTCACGGGCATAGGCATGGGCCCGTACACCTTCGCCAACATCTTCCCGCTCTACGCCGTAAACGAGCACACGACCGCCGTCGTACACAGCCAGATGCTCTATCTCGAGCTGCCGCTGGAGTGGGGCCTCGTGGGCTTTGTGGGCATGATGTGGCTCATGCTCCGGCACGTCAAGGACTGCGCCTTCGCCGTCTCGCGCGCGGCCTGCCCGCGCCGCGGCGTGCCCCTCGCCCAGACTGCCTGCCTCGCGGGCTTCTGCGGCATCGCCGTGCTCTCCGTCTTTGAGTACATCTGGTACTACCCCAGGATACTCTTCGCGTTCTTTATCCTGCTGGGCGTGTCCATGGCGGCGCTGCGGACGCGTCGCGCCGGGCAAGAATAATCAAACCGCCCCGGAATCAACCAATTCCGGGGCGGTATTTTTACGCGGCGCATCGGGGCCGCGGCCCGGCAAAATCCCGGGCTAGTCTATATCCTCCCTCAGCCCGGCGGCGGCGCTGATGGGCAGGGAGAAGGTGACGGCGCCGGTCGGGGTGCCGGGGCCGCAGCCGGCGTTGATGGCGCGCATTATTCCGGCCTTATGGGCGCTGCGGGCGACTATGAGGACGATCTCCTTCTCGTCGGCGAGGGATACGCCGAGGAAGCGGCCGCTCAGCCTCCCGCCCGTGCCCTTCGCGTGGAGCACGGTGCCGCCTGAGGCCCCCGCGGCGCGGGCGGCGTCCATGACGGTGTCGGTAAAGCCCTCGTTGATTATGGACACAATGAGCTCGTGCTCAAAATTCATGCTCGGCGCGGCGGAATCCATCTCCGCGCCGCCGGATAAGAAAGCCAAGGTACGTCCACCTCCTGCGGATTTGATAGGTATGGCAAGCATGATGCCGTTGCCGGGTATGTCTATGAACAGCCTCCTCTTGGCCGAGCGTATGAGCCCGGGCGTGAGCCCGCCGGGCGCGAAGGTCATGAGCAGGGCCTTGTCCGAGGCCTCCAGCCCGTAGAGGTCCAGGGCCTCGTTGGCCGCCGTGCCCCGGGCGAGCACGGTGAGCACCACGCTTACGCCGTGGGATTCAAAGAGGGAGGACATGTCCTTCTCCCTGTCCCTGTCGACTATGGACAGTATCATGTCAAGTATCATGACGCAGCCCCCCAGAGTTCTATGACGTCCTCGCCTGCGGCGTCCGCCGCGGCGGCGAGCTCGGCCTCCTGCCTCTCCATCCGCCTCTCGCGCAGCTTATACGCCGCGCCCATGGCCTGGACGGTGATGAGCGGGGTCATGGCCACCATGGCCACAAGGCCGAAGGCGTCGGTCATCACGTTCCCGCCCAGGGCCTCGCTCGCGCCCATGGCGAGGGGCAGCATGAACGCGGCCGTCATGGGCCCGCTGGCCACGCCGCCGGAGTCAAAGGCTATGGCGGTAAAGAGCTTGGGCACAAAGAAGCTCAGCGCCAGCGCTATCGCATAGCCGGGCAGCAGGAACCAGAGTATATTTATGCCCGTCAACACCCTCACCAGGGCGAGGCCGTTGCCCAGGGCCACGGCCAGGGACAGGCTCAGCCCCATCGCGCGGGCGCTTATCGCGCCTGAGCTCATCTCCTCCACCTGGCGGTTGAGGACGTGTACGGCGGGCTCGGCGCGTATTATGAACCAGCCCAGGAGCATGGCTATGGGCGCCAGCGCCCAGCGCGCCCCGCCCGAGGCGAGGGCCGAGCCCAGGTAAGTGCCCAGGGGCGAAAAGCCCACGTTTACTCCGGCAAGGAAGAGGGTGAGCCCCGCGTAGGTATACAGCACGCCTATGATTATCTTGGTAAAGGGAAGCCGCCTCAGATGCAGGCAGGCCGCCTGGAATATCAGGAAGATGATTACTATGGGGGCGAGGGCCATGCCCGTTTCCAGAAGGTAATGGGGCAGGGAGGATATGTAGCTCGCGCCCAGCTCCAGCGTGTCGCCCCAGGAGGGCAGGGCCTGGGCCTGGGACGCGCCGCCCGCGCCGGGATTTATAAAGCCCAGCAGCAGCACAGCCAGCACGGGGCCTATGGAGCACAGGCCCACGAGGCCGAAGGAGTCGCTCTCCGCGTTCCTGTCCGAGCGTATTGACGCTACGCCGGCGCCCATGGCCATTATGAACGGGACGGTCATAGGCCCCGTGGTAACCCCTCCCGAGTCGAAGGCCACGGAGAGGAATCCCGCGTCGGACACGCCCGCAAGTATGAACACGAGGGCGTAGAAGCCCAATAAGAGCCATCTGAGCTCCACGCCGTACAGTATGCGCAGCATGGACGTAGACAGGAAGAAGCCCACGCCCGCGCTCACCGTGAGCATGAGCAGCCAGGTGTCTATATGCGGCACGGAGACGGCGAGCACCTGTAAATCCGGCTCGGCTATGGTTATCGCCGCGCCAAGCAGGAAGCTCAGCGCGGTTATAAGCGGTACGGAGCGCGTTTTTGTAATCCGCGCGCCTATATGCGTGCCAATGGGCGTCATGCTCGCGTCCGTGCCCAGGGTGAACAGGCCCATGCCGGCCACCAGCATCGCCGCCGCGACTATAAAGGCCAGCATCAGGCCCGAGGGCACGGGCACCGCCATAAGGCTCAGCAGCGCGACTATAAGCGCCAGGGGCAGAACCGAGCCCGCCGCTTCTTTGATTTTCTCCGGTAGTATCGTCTTTACTCTCATTATACCTCCCTGTGCAAATAGTATGGAAATCTAAAGCCCGCGGTTTGCGCCCGCTGCCGGGCGGCGGGGCTGCCGCCCGCGCGAAGGCCCGCCGTTTGTCAGCGGGCGCAGCCCGCCGCAGGGCAGGTGATACGCATGAGGTCCTCGATAACGTCGTGCAGCAGCCGGGCCTCGGGCGTGTCGGCGGCCTTGTAGTATACCTCCTTGCCCACGCGGCGCGAGACGACGAGCCCCGCGTTCTTCAGCTGCCTGAGATGGTGAGAGACGGCGGGAGAGGACATCTCCACTATCGCCGAAATATTGATGACGCACTCCTCACAGTGGCACAGCAGCCAGAATATCCGCATCCTGCTGTTGTCGTCCAGGAGCTTGAATATGTCGGAAACCTTCTGGAATTCCGCGACAAGCGGCATCCGCTCGCATACGCTCTGCGCCGCCCCGCCGTGGTCGTGCGGCAGCTTCGTGTTCGCCAAGTCTATCCCTCCGCTTAAATATTGCTTACTCCTTTAATAATAACATGCCGCGCCCAAAATTTAAAGCAAAAATATTTTCCCGAGCCCCTTGACAATGCCGCCGTATGTGTTATACTTCAGTTAGACGATTAAGCAAACGTTTAATCGAAATATCCGGAGGTGCCAGGCTATGAAGAAGAGCTACAAGATAGAGGTCGACTGCGCGAACTGCGCGAACCTGATGGAGGGCGCGGCGAAGGGCGTCGAGGGCGTGCAGGACTGCGTGGTGAACTATATGACGCTCAAGATGAGCGTTGAGTTCGCCGATGGCGCCGACCCCGCCGACGTCATGCAGAAGGTCAGCAGGGCCTGCAAGAGGATAGAGCCCGACTGCGAGATATACATATAAACCCGTCCGGCGGCGCATTGCCGGCGGGCGCAGCGCGCGCTGCGCGTGATTTTATTTTGAGGGGATGGCTTGAATGCTTGAGATATTTGAGTCCGCTTTTGTAGCGGCGGCGGCGCTGCTCTCCGCGGGGCTGCTGGTTGCGCTTCGCCGGCCGGGGGCGCTGACCGCGAGGCAGAAGAAGTCGCTCCGGCGCATCTTCGGCGCTTCCGTGCTGCTGATACTGCTCCTGGCGGCGGACGGGGCCTTCGACGCCCTGGGCGGCGCCGGGCGCTGGGCGCGCCTGGGCTGCTACCTCGCCGTATATGTACTTATAGGCTACGATATACTCTCCAAGGCCGCGAAGGGCGTGATAAACGGCCGGCTCCTGGACGAGAACTTCCTGATGGCCGTGGCCTCGCTTGGCGCGCTGGGCCTCGCGGTCTATCAGGACGGGGACTATATGGAGTCCATAGCCGTCATGCTTTTCTACCAGATAGGCGAGTGGTTTGAGAGCTACGCCGTGGGCAAGTCCCGGCGCAGCATCTCCGAGCTCATGGATATACGGCCCGACTACGCCAATGTGGAGCGCGGCGGCGGCCTGGAGCGCGTTGACCCCGGCGAGGTAGGGATAGGCGGCGTGATAGTCGTGCAGCCGGGCGAGAAGGTGCCCATAGACGGCCTGGTGATCGAGGGCTCCAGCGCGCTGGACACGACGGCGCTCACCGGCGAGAGCCTCCCGCGCGAGGTGAAGGCCGGGGACGAGGTGCTGAGCGGCTGCATCAACATGAGCGGCGTGCTGCGCGTGCGGACGACGAAGGAGTTCGGCGAGAGCACGGTCAGCAAGATACTCGACCTCGTCGAGAACGCCTCCTCCCGCAAGAGCCGGAGCGAGGACTTCATAAGCCGCTTCGCCAGGGTTTACACCCCCGCCGTGTGCGGCAGCGCCCTGGCCCTCGCGGTCATACCGCCCCTGGTGCGCGTGTTCGCCCTGGGCCTGCCCGGCGGCTGGGAGACCTGGCTCTACCGCGCGCTGTCCTTCCTAGTGGCCAGCTGCCCCTGCGCCCTGGTTATCAGCATACCGCTGAGCTTCTTCGCCGGCATAGGCGGGGCCAGCAGGCAGGGCGTGCTGGTCAAGGGCTCCAACTACCTCGAGGCGTTGAGCAAGACCTCCACCGTCGTCTTTGACAAGACCGGCACGCTTACGAAGGGCGTCTTTGAGGTCAACGGCATACACCACAGCCAGTATTCAGACGAAGAGCTCGTGGAATACGCCGCCCTGGCTGAGAGCGCGAGCTCGCACCCGATAAGCAAGAGCCTCCAGCGCGCATACGGCCGGGAGATCGACCGCTCCCGCGTCACGGACATACGCGAGCTGGGCGGCGAGGGCGTCACCGCCGTGGTAGACGGGCACAGCGTTGCCGCGGGCAACGATAAGCTCATGGACGCCGTAGGCGTCAACTACATAGAGTGCCACGGCCTCGGCACGGTCATACACATGGCCATAGACGGCGAGTACGCAGGGCACATACTTATCAGCGACGTCATAAAGCCGCGCTCCGCCCAGGCCGTTTCCGCCCTGCGCGCTGCGGGCGTAAAGGAGACGGTCATGCTCAGCGGCGACAGCGCGCGCGTGGCCGAGGGCGTGGGGAAAGAGCTGGGCATAGGCCGCTCCTTCGGCGGGCTGATGCCCGGGGACAAGGTCGCCAAGGTGGAGGAGCTGCTCGCCGCCCAGGAGCCCGGCGGCTGCCTCGCCTTCGTGGGCGACGGGATAAACGACGCGCCCGTGCTCTCCCGCGCGGACATAGGCATAGCCATGGGCGCTATGGGCTCCGACGCCGCGATAGAGGCCGCTGACGTGGTGCTTATGGACGACGACCCGATGAAGATTGTCACCGCAATACGCATAGCCCGCAAATGCCTGCGCATAGTCTATGAGAACATCGTCGGCGCCATCTCCATCAAGATAGCCTGCCTCGCGCTGGTCGCCGCCGGCGCCGCCGGCATGTGGCTCGCCGTCTTTGCCGACGTCGGCGTCATGGTCATCGCCGTCCTGAACGCCATCCGGGCCCGGCAGTACGGCGGACGCCGGGCGGAAATGCGGGACTGAGGAAAACGCCGCAGCACGGCCGGCCGGTAAGTTATTCAGGTGGTATTATGGATTTTGATTTAGGCTATTTCCTCGCCGGGCTGCGCGCGCCGGGGCTTTCGCCCCGCTATGTGCCGGAGACGGGCTCCACGAACGACGACCTGCTGGCCGAAGCCTCGCTGCCCGAGGGCGCCGTGCTCATCGCCGGGAGGCAGAGCGCCGGGCGCGGCCGCATGGGCCGGGGCTTCGCCTCGCCGGAGGGCGGGCTGTATATGAGCGTGCTGCTCCGGCCCGAGCCCGCCGCGGCGGAGCATATAACGGCGCGCGCCGCCGTCGCCGCGGCTCTGGCGATAGAAGGCGTTTCGGGCCGTAAAACCGGCATAAAGTGGGTGAACGACATACTGATTGACGGCAAAAAGGCCTGCGGCATACTCGCCTCGGCCCGGGCCGGCGACGGCCTCGCCGTGGCGCTGGGTTTCGGCGTGAACGTCTCCGCCGTGCCCGAGGGCCTTGAGGACACGGCCTGCGCCGTCTTCGCGGACCCGCCCGGGCGGGCGAGGGAGGCGCTTGCGGCGGCCATACTCAACGCATATTTCTTGGGAGCGCAGGACGTCTTCGAGGAGTACGCGCGCCGCTGCGTAAGCCTCGGCCGCGCCGTCACCGTCCGTTCGCCCGCCGGGGAGTACCCGGCCCGCGCCGTGGCCCTGGACAGGGGCTTCCGCCTGGTCGTGGAGCGCGGGGACGGGAGCCGGACGGCCCTCGACTCCGGGGAAGCCAGCGTGAAGATATGAAAAGGGCCCCGGGCGCTGCGCCCGGGGCCTTCGCGTCTTAGAATTTTACAAAGCCGGTCTTGCTGTTGGCCGGATAGCCCAGCGTCCAGAGCCCTTCCTTCCCGCAGCGCGGGCAGGGCTTGCCGCCGAGCTCGTCTATGTAGGCCTCGGCGCGCATGACGTACATGTTCGTCTTGGCGAGGCAGCCGCAGCCCCCGCAGTAGACGAGGTAGTTGGCGAAGCTGTCGTACTCGCCCTTTTCGCGCGCGGCGAGCTCCTCGGCAGTCAGCGGCCTGGGGACGATGTTAGCGTTCACAACCATGGCGCCACCTCATATGACGTGCTCTATGCTGCGCGCGTCGTAGTGCTTGTTGAGGAAGGGGATGATGACGCCGTGCATGAGCTTCATGTCAAGATTGTAGTAATATACGGCGAACAGGCCGCCCAGCAGGGCCAAAAGCCCTGCCAGGATTTTCAAGAATATCTTCATGCAGTCCTCCTTAATAGAAAAGCCTCGCTTAAGTTTCGCCGCGCTGACATGCAATCCATTTTTCCCGAGGGCGTGTACCTCGGGAAAATACCGCTTGCGCGTCAAGTGTGTTCGCGCCTTCGGTGCGGACGCGCGCAGACGCGCGGCATGTGCCATGGCGCTCCGCGCCGGGCGCTTCAATCTAAACGGACAAAGTCCGTTTGATTGAGCTCACCATCCGGCGTCGTCGTCGAAGGTTTCCAGCGTCGGGTCGAGCGGCTCTTCGCCGAGCACGGTGCGCATGTAGTCGTTGACCGCCTTGCGCGCCTCGGCGGGCGGGACGGTGCGGTAGTCCATGAGCGCGTGGGGCAGCCAGCATATCTTGAACTCGTCCGAATGGCGGCGGAACTCCTCCTCTATGAGGCCCTGGCAGCCGGCCATGCCCTTGCAGCCTATGTCGTCGTACATGACTATCATGTCGCAGTTGAACTTGCGCGCCGTCTCGAAGACCTGCAAGATGTGGCGGTTGCCGCCCACGGTGTGGGTGCGCATGGGCGTGCGGGCGTACCAGTCGGCCACGTCGCTCATCATCTCGTCGCGGTCAGAGGTGTCCACAAGGTTGTGGCCCGTGAGCGAGTCCATATTTATAATGGGCGCTATGCCCCAGCAGGTGTAGAGCCAGTTCGCCACCTGGCAGTTGTAGGTTGAGCCGCAGCTCCACATTACGGCGCGGTGGCGCGCGTAGGGCACGGTGTTTATACCCTTCCTCACGCCCTTGTTGAAGAGCTTGAGTATCTTGGCGCTCTCGCGCTCGAAGTACCTGTTCGCGCTCTGCTGGTAGAAGTATATCCGGAAGAAGCCCTGGCACACGCCGTTCATGCCTATCGTGTTGGTGGTGGCGTAGATGTCCCAGCGCTCCAGCTCCTCGCGCGTCACCTGGTTCACGCGCTCGATGCCGTCGCGGAAGGCGTCCCAGTTGAACTTCTCGCCGGTCTGCTCCTCGACGAACCTGATGGCCTCGTAGACCTCGTGTACGCCCAGCTCCTTGGTCGTGGGGTCGTCGTACATAAGCGGCGTCACAAAGGCGTGCACGGCCTTGCTCCCGTTGCCCGAGAGCTCGCGGTACATGACCGCGTTGTCCATCATGTTGGCGTCGCAGGGGTTGTTCGTGCACAGCCAGAAGTTGCCTATATCCGGGTACTCATGCTCCACGGCCACGCCCACCTCCACGAGCGGGAGGGTGCACATGTCCTGCGGTATGCCGACGGAGACGCTCTGGTCTATGTAGTAGGCGCCCATCTGCTTTATCATGAGCGGCAGCATGAAGGCGCACTGCTGGTTGATGTTGACCGAGTCCCAGCCCGGGAAGCCGAGCATGATGTGCCTGGGCAGGGTGTAGTCGAAGGCGACGGTCTTGGCCGTGTACTTCGTCTCGCCTAGCTTGCGGTCGGCGCGTATCATCTTCCAGAGTATGTCCACCGTGTCCGAAATCATGGCGTTGAGGGCGTGGCGGTCGCAGCGGAGCATCAGCCCGCGGTCGCCCGCAATCCACTTGTCCACCATGTGCGGCGCGGCCAGGTAGCTGCTCAGCCAGCGGTAGCGCCAGAAGGCGCGCAGTATGCGCACCGGGTTTTTCGCCGCGAAGGCGCCCATCTTCAGCCAGGTGGCCAGCCACCAGCCGAAGTCGTAGGCCGTGTCCGCCACGCCGCGCCACTCGCGCCGGTCGTAGATATTCGTGCCCTCTATGTACCTGTCGCCGATGTAGTGGCATTTCCCGTCGCCCTTGAGGAAGCTCCTCAAGGTCGGGTAACGCTCCTTAAACGGTCTTTTCTTCACGCCAGCACCCCCTAAATCGCGCCCTGTATGCGCTTTATCTCAAGCGACTCCACAAAGGCCTGGAACCGCGTGCGCAGCTGGCCGGCCGCGGCCGTGGTGTAGTCGCGTTCTATCTGGCAGACGGGCAGCGTGCCCGGCACCTCGTAGCCCTCGGTGAGCCACATGGCGTCCTGGGCCCGCTCGTAGCCCCAGTACTCGCAGAACTTCATGCTCTCGACTATGAGCCCCTCGGCGCCGTACTCCTTCGCCTTTTCATAGACGTAGTTCTTGCGCTCTATGAGCGGCTTGGGGCCCATCGCCCTCGGGCAGTGGTTGTGCCACAGGTAGTGCCGCGCAATGGCGTGCAGCGGCGCTTCGCCCTCGCGCACCTCTATCTCCTCGCGGCCGGGCATCGACCCGAAGCAGTAGCGGTCGGCGCAGACATAGGCCCCGCACATCTCGAGCATCTTCGTGAACTCGGGGTCGTCGATCTCGGAGCCCACGACCATCACCCTCGCGCGGAACCAGGGCTTCGGCTCCGGCTCGCGGGACTTCAGCTCCTCCAGCGTCTCGCGCAGCAGCGGCAGTATCTTGTCCTTGGGGCAGGTGAGGGAGCAAAGCTGCATCACGGCGAACTCATAGCCGGTGATGGCCGGGTTCTCCGCCTTGCGCATACCGCCCATGGCGTTCATGACGCGGCAGAGCTCGTTGTGCCGCTCTATGGCCTCCGTCAGCGCACCGTCGGAGAAGTCCACGCCGTAGGCCCTCTCCAGCGGCTCCACGATCTTCTGCCTGAGCTGGCGCTCATAATAGCCCTCGTGCCACTCGCTGCGGTTTATGGGCACGTCCAGGCAGGACACGAAGAACTTTTCGCCGGGGATGAGCTCGCAGTACTCAAAATACTGCTCCATGCGGTTCATCGTGGTGCAGCACTCCTGGCCGAGCAGGGCGGAAATGAAGTTGTAGCCGCCCTCGAAGGCCCGCTCGAGTATGCTCTTGGAGTAGGGACAGGAGCGGTTGGTCATGTAGTAGGTAGCCATGTCCGGGCTGGCGCAGCCGGGCGCGCGCAGCCTTACGCCAAAGCAGCCGGGCACGTCCAGCAGCACCTCGGGTATGTGCGAGCAGTTGTAGGCCAGGGCGAGACGGCCCTCGGCGCAGGCGGCCTTGACCAGCTCGTTGTTCGCCGAGCGGAGCAGCTCCTCAAACTCTATCATGTGTTTCAGGTCCCGCAAATTCTTTTACCCCCCTCTTTTTATTCTGGTCAAACCAATGTTGCCGCAAATAGCAAAAACGCCCGACGGAGCCGGCGCAGTCCACTATTCGTAACGCCGCCCATCGGGCACAGTTCGGCTATTTACTGACAATCTTGTTATGCGTATTATACTACCAGTTTTTTAAACAGTCAATTACTATTGTGCTAAATTGCGTAATAATTCAAGGATTTTAACTATCCTGTCAGACAAAAGGCCCCGCCAATTTGGCGGGGCCGTATTTGCTTCAGAGGGCCGAGACAAGCTCGAGCCCGCAGCGCGCGAGCTCCGCCGCGGGGCCGAGCACGCACACGCTCGCGCCGGCCATGGCGGCGTCAAGCTCCGCGCCTATACGGCGCAGGGAGGCCGCGTCCGCCGCAAGGAGCTCGCGCCGCCGGCGGCGGCGCAGGCCGTCGTCCTGGCCGCGGAAGTAGAAGCCGTCGGCCGTGAGGCCCTTCATGCGCGCCGTGAGCAGGGGCTCTAGCGCGCTTACCGCCCCGATTATAAGCCCCTCTACGTCCCCGTCAAAGCCGCGAAGGAAGCCGCCGCTCGCGGCGTAGGCGGCTAGGGAGGAGGCGCAGCCGGGGTCGCGGTAGGAGTAGAAGCCGCAGAAGAGCGAGCCGCGCGCCGCCATGCCGACGCCGTAGGCACCGCCCTGGACGCGCACGGCGTTCCAGAGGTGGTCCAGGGATACGGCGCGGGAGGCGAGCTTCCAGGCCCCGTCATAGGAGGGTATTTTAAGGCCCATGCCCGCGTAGCCCACGTCGGAGGGTATCTCTATGCCCTCGCGCAGGCGCGGCCAGGGCTCCAGGCCCGCGCCGGAGACCTTTCCGCCTTCGGGGAGGCGGGAGGCCAGCGCGGCCGCGGCGTCTGTGACGGCCACGTCCCCGCCGCCCGTGACGCTCAGCGTGAGGTTGGCGCGGCAGGCGCAGCGGGCCAGCAGCCCTCTCAGCTGCGCCTGAAGTGACGGCCAGTCCCAATCCGCCTCGCGCGCCTTGCACCAGCGGTAGAACTCGATGCCGGAGGCATATTCCTCGGCGGCTCCCGCGGCGCTGACGCGCGCGCCGGCGCGGCACAGCGCGGCACTGTGGCCGCTGCCTATTATGCCCTGGAAGGCGCTCTGCCTGGTCTGGCGGAGGATATTGAGCGCGTCTTCGCCCCTCTCTAGCCCGGTCGAGGTGAGCACCTCGGCCAGCAGCCCAAGGGCCTCGGGCATTTTGGCGTCCAGCGCGCTCACATGCGCGCAGAGCTTCACGCTGTAAGCCCCGCCGCCGGCCTGCGGGTATGAGTTCACCGAGAAGGCCATCTCCCCGGCGTAGAGCTGCGTGAGGCGGCTGAGTTCTTCGGCGGAGTGCTCCGCGTCCACGCGGCCGAGCAGGCGGCAGAGGAAGGAGAGGGCGGAGATCTCGTCCCCGGCGAGGCCGGTGACGTCGAAGTAAGCCGACACATAGCTTATCCCGCCCGAGGCGATCTTGTGGAAAAGCGCCGGGACGCCGGCGATTTCGCCTTTCTCGCTGGGATAGAGCTCCGGCTCGGGAGAGACGTCGGAGAGCTTCAGCCGCGGCAGCTTGGCGAGGTTTTCCGCGCTGTCCGGCTGCGACTGCCAGGCGTCCAGGGCGGCTTGGCGCGCCCTGACTTCGTCCAGCCAGAGCTCGCCGCGCCTGGCGCCCATGGCCGCCAGGCGCGCCGCCTCGGCGGCGCGGCGCTCCTCGCCGGCGCTGTGCGAGGGCAGCATGACCACCTCGCAGCGGTGCGGGTTATCCAGGAATAGCTCGCCCAGCAGCCGCTCAAAGTAGCCGCCGTCAAGTTTGGCGCGCAGGCCGTCGAAGAGCCGGCCAACCTCCAGGAAGGCCTCGGGCCGGCCGCCGCGCATCCAGCTGTCCAGCACGGAAAAGCCGAAAATAAGCCCCTGCGGCCAGCTGCCGTAGTCGCGCTCGCGCATCTGGAATTCGAGGTTGGCCATGGCGGCCTCCAGCCGGGCGTGGTCCAGGCCCCCGGCGAGCGCCCTGAGCTTGCCGTCCAGCAGCGCGCGCAGGCGCGGGATGTCCTCCCGGGACGTGTTGCGCGCCTCCAGCCGCAGCCAGGGCTGCTGCACGCTGTCCCAGACCTGCATGGTCACGGCCTCGGCCAGGCCCGCGTCGAGCACGGCGCGGGTGAGAGGCGACTGGTTGTCCCCGCACAGGGCCGTGCACAGCACCTGCGCCGCGGCCAGCTTCTCGCGCTCATGTATATCGCCTATAACCCTGCCCCACATGAGCCGGCAGCGCCCGGCTTCGTCCTCGTCGGCGGGCAGCTCATAGACCGCCTCGATACTGCCCGCGTCGACGGGCTTCTGCGCCTCAGGTACGGGCACGCGTTCGCCCCGCTCCGCCCCGGCCAGGTATTCGCCGTCTATGAGGGCGAGAGCGGCGCCGATGTCCAGGTCGCCGTCCAGGTAGACGTAGGCGTTCGTGGGGGAATAGAAGCGCCTGTGCGCGTCTATGAAGCCCTCGTAGCTCAGCTCGGGTATGTGCTCCGGGTCGCCCCCGGACTCGAAGCGGTAGGGGGTGTCGGGGAAGAGCGCCCTCTGGGCGGCCAGGCACTCGAGCTCGTCCGCGTCGGCGAAGAGGCCGCGCATCTCGTTGTAGACCACGCCTTTAAAGCTGGGCGAGCCGTCCGCGGACAGCTCATAGTGCCAGCCCTCCTGCTCGAATATCTCCCTGCGGGAGTAGATGAGCGGGCGGAAAACGGCGTCCAGGTAGACCCGCATGAGGTTCATGAAGTCCGCGCTGTTGCGGCTGGAGATGGGGTAAAAGGTGCGGTCGGAAAAGGTGAGGGCGTTGAGGAAGGTGTTCATGGAGCTCTTCATAAGCTCCACAAAGGGCTCCTTCACGGGGTAACGCTCCGAGCCGCAGAGGACGGAGTGTTCAAGTATGTGGAATACCCCGGTGTCGTCCTCGGGCAGGGTCTTGAAGGCTATGCCGAAGGTCTTGTTGGGCTCCGGGCGCTTGAGCCAGACGGCCTCGAGCCCCGTAGCGTTGTGCCTGAACTGATACAGCGTGGCGCCGAGCTCCTTTACTGGGCGGGTGCGTATTACGGTAAAGCCGTGTATGGTGCAGCCTGTGAGCATGTATTGCCTCCTTTCGCTTTGAGCCTAGTATCTCACATTCCGGCGTAAATTTTCACGAGGCCGCAGAGTATTCCGGCGCATATGTCCATGCCCTCGGCGGTTATGTGCTCGTAGGGGCCGTGGAAGGCGTAGCCGCCCGTGCCGAGGTTGGGGCAGGGCAGGCCGCGCCATGAGAGCACCGCCCCGTCCGTGCCGCCGCGGTTGCTCTTGCACACGGGCTCGACGCCCGCCGCGCGTATGGCCTCGAGGGCCGCGTCTATCATGTACTGGTGCTCGGGGAGCAGCTTCTGGGCCATGTTCCTGTAGCCCTGGGTTATCTCCACGCTCACCGTGCCGGCGCCGTACTTGGCGTTGAGCTCCCCGGCGACGGAGCGTATCTTTTCCTCGCGCCCGCGCAGCACGGCCTCGTCGTGGTCGCGCAGGATGTAGCTGAGCCGCGCGGAGCCGACTTCGCCCTCAATGCCGGTGAGATGGTAGAAGCCCTGACGGCCCGAGGTGAGCCTCGGCGTCTCGGCTTCGGGCAGGCGGGAGGCGAACTCCACCGCCGCGAGGCCCGCGTTTACCATGACGTTCGTGGCGTCGCCGGGGTGTACGTTCACGCCCTTGAAGCTCACTACGGCGCTGGAGGCGTTGAAGTTTTCCCAGGAAATCTCGCCCTCCTGGCCGCCGTCGACAGTGTACGCGCATCCGGCCTTGAAGAGCTCGAAGTCAAAGCCGGCCGTGCCGCGCCCGACCTCCTCGTCCGGTGTGAAGCAGACGGAAACCGGCCCGTGGGGCATGGAGGCAAGCCTTTCGGCCATGGTCATGATCTCCGCCACGCCGGCCTTGTCGTCCGCGCCGAGCAGGGTGTCGCCCGAGGTGGTGACCAGCGTGCGCCCGCGCATGGAGGCGAGGTGAGGCTGCTCGGAGACGCGCAGCACCCTGCCGCAGCCCAGCTCCACGTCCCCGCCGTCGTAGCCGGGAATCACTTTAGGCTTGACGCCCTCGCCACAGAAGTCCGGCGACGTGTCCATATGTGCGATGAAGCCGACGGCCCGCGCCCCCTCCAGCCCGGGCGTGGCGGGGAAGTTAGCGTAGACGCAGCACTTGTCCGTACAAACGGCGTCCGGGGCGCCGAGGCCGGCGAGCTCGCGCGCGAGCTCGCGCGCGAGCGCGAACTGCCTTTCAGTGGTGGGCGAGGACTGGACGCCCTCGGCGCTGGCGGTGGAATACGCGGCGTATTTGAGGAATCTCTCTAAAGCGTTCATAATTACCTCCATGGGCAGATGTTGCTTAAATTCTACTCCGTGCCGGGGCCCGCAGTCAAGCGCAACAGGCGCGAAAAAGCCCGCCCCGGTCAACGGGGCGGGCCGCGGTATGATTTTATACGAGCTGGGCCTTTATCAGGTTCGTGCTGCCGGTTTCGCCTATGGGCACGCCGGCGGTTATGACCACCATATCGCCGGACTTTATAAGCCCCTCCTTGACGCCGCTCTGGACGCACATGCTGAAGAGGCGGTCGGTGGAGTCGACCAGGCCGACGAGCACGGGCTTGACGCCCCAGGATATGGCGAGCTGGCGCCGCGCGCGCTCAGTGGTGGTGAAGGCGATGATGTCGCAGGCGGGGCGGAAGCGGCTGATCATACGCGCCGTGTGCCCGGTCTTGGTCGGGGCCAGGATGGCTACGGCCTTCAGGTCCTCCGCCGTGAGGCAGCAAGTGTGCGTGATGGCGTCGTTCACGGAGTTGTCGAGATCCGGGTCGGCGCGGTCGAAGCGGCCCCAGTAGTCCGTGGCGCCTTCGGCGGCCCGTATGGTGTCCACCATGGTCTGCACGGCCTCGAGGGGGTACTTGCCCGAGGCCGTCTCGCCGGAGAGCATCACGCAGCTCGTGCCGTCGAAGACGGCGTTGGCCACGTCGCTGACCTCCGCGCGGGTGGGGCGGGGGTTGCGTATCATGCTGTCGAGCATCTGCGTGGCGGTTATGACCGGCTTGCCGGCCATGCGCGTCTTCTTAATCATGCGCTTTTGCAGCACCGGCACTTCATAGGCGGGTATCTCCACGCCCAGGTCGCCGCGGGCCACCATAAGCCCGTCGCTGGCGGCGATAATCTCGTCGAGGTTGTCCACGCCCTCGCGGTTCTCTATCTTGCTTATTATGCGCACGTTTTCCCCGCCGCAGGAGTTGAGGCACTCGCGTATGTCGCGCACGTCCTGGGCCTTGCGCACAAAGCTCGCCGCGACGAAGTCAAAGTCCTGCTCGGCGGCGAAGCGCAGGTCGTCCCTGTCCTTGTCGGTGAGGCTCGGGAGGTTTATGGAGACGTCGGGTATGTTGATGGATTTGTGGTTGGAGAGCGGCCCGCCTGTCTTTACCGTGCAGACGATGTCCTGGCTGTCGATGCGTTCGACCACAAGCTCTATTAGGCCGTCGTCTATCAGTATGCGGCAGCCGGGGGAGAGCTCGCGGTGGAGCTCAGTATAGGTGACGGAGACTATTTCGTCCGTACCGCTCACCTCGCGCGTGGTCAGCGTGAAGGCCTGGCCCTCCCTGAGCGTAACGGGGCCGTTTTCAAAGGTGCGGATGCGTATCTCGGGGCCCTTGGTATCCAGTATCGTAGCGAGGGCTATACCCAGCTCGTCCCTGACGCGGCGGACCTTGTTGAGCAGCGCCAGATGGGTCTCGTGCGTGCCGTGAGAGAAGTTGAACCTGGCCGCGTCCATGCCGGTGAGCATCAGCGCGCGCAGGGCTTCCTCGTTGTCCACGGCCGGGCCCATGGTGCAGACTATCTTGGTTTTCCTCAAGAGACTTCTCCTCCATAAATTGAATTGTTAAACATTATACAATATCCTGCCGATTAAAACAAGCCGCCTTTCGTAAAATCTTTACAGCACAAATTCCCGTATCTCTTTTTCAACCGCGCGCACCTCTTCCTCAAAGTGCTGGGAACTTACCCTTGTCGCGCCCTGGCCCAGGATTATAAGCTGTTCAGTGGTATCGGAGGTGACGACGCGGGTGCGGAAACGCCGCGCGATTTCGTGCGTGGCCTTTTCTATGTACATGTCCGCCGTCTCGGCCTCCTTGGTGTAGACGACGTAGAGGTTGTGGTAGCGCTCCACCTCGCGTTCGCCGCCCTTGACCTTGTAGGCGTCGAATACGAGTATGGGCACGCAGTGCGTATAGCCGGCGTAGTTGCAGAGTATGTCCATGAGCCTGCGCCTCGCGCTCTCCATGCTCTTGGCGGCGAGGGCGTTCAGCTCGTCCCAGGCGAAGATCACGTTGTAGCCGTCCACAAGCAGGTGCTCGGGCCCGCTGTCCGCGGGCTTTGGGCGCGCTTTCTGATTCGCGGGGGCCGGGGCGGGAGGGCGCCTGGGGGTGCGCATGGCCTGGCTCCCGTCGCGCTTTATGGGCCCGTAGGTGCGCTCGAATATGGCCATCAGCTCCTTGTCGGCCGCCAGCGTGCCGCGGTATTCGGCGGCCCTCGCGGCCCTTACGGCCGTCTCGGCCTCGCTCTCGCGGCTCAGCCGTTCGGCCCTGGAGAGCACGCCGGGCAGGTGCATACGCCCGGGCACCTCGTCCCAGCGCACCAGCACGCCCGCGCCGTGGCTGCAAAAAACGCTGTCGGCGCTGTTTGCCGTGTCCGCGCCGGCGTCGTAGCCTATCCCGGCGATGACCTCCGCAGCGTTGTGGCAGCGCTCATAGCCGCCGGGCAGGCAGCTCAGCTGGCCGCGCCCGCGCGTATAGGCGGCCAGCTCCCGGGCGTAGGAGCGCATCAGGCTGACCGGCGCGCGGCCGGTTATGACGCAGCCGTCCGCGCCGGTCTCGGGCGGCGCGAACTCCGCCGAGAGCCTGGGCATGTCCGCGAGGGCCCTGCCCAGGTTTTCCGCCGGGACGCGAAGCGTGAAGTCGTACCAGGGCTCCAGGAGCACGCAGCCGCCCTTCGCCGCGGCCGTCATCAGCCCCTGACGGACGGCGCGGTAGGTCGCCTGGCGGAAGTCGCCGCCCTCGGTGTGCTTGGGATGCGCCCGCCCGGCGGCAAGGCTTATCTTTACGTCCGTGAGCGGCGAGCCCGTGAGCGGGCCCACATGCGTCTTCTCGGCCAGATGGGTGAGTATGAGCCTCTGCCAGTTGAGGGCGAGCTCGTCCGTGGGGCAGCCGGAAGAGAGCTGTACGCCGCTGCCCGGCTCGCCAGGGGAGAGCACGAGGTGCACCTCGGCGTAGTGGCGCAGGGGCTCATAGTGGCCCACGCCCTCTACGGTGACGCCTATCGTCTCCTTATACAGTATCCCGCCGTCGTCGAAGCCCAGCTTGAGCCCGAAGCGGCGCTCGGCGAGGCTGGAGAGCACCTCGAGCTGCACCTCGCCCATTAGCTGCACAAAGATGGCGCCCACGCCCTCGTCCCAGGCTATATGCAGCTGCGGGTCTTCCTCGCCGAGCTCCCTGAGCTGGGCGAGCGCCGTGTGCGCGTCCGCCCCGGCGGGCAGGGTTACGCGGTAGCGCAGCACGGGGGAGAGGGAGGGCGCTGCGGTGTCCGGCTCGGCGCCCAGGCCCTCGCCGGCGTAGGCCCCGGCTATGCCGGTCACGGCGACGGCCATGCCCGGCAGGGCGCGGTTCACAAGGACGTATTTCGCGCCGGAATAGAGCCTGAGCTGGTCGGCCTTGCCGCTCCAGCTCCTGCGCGCGTCCGCGCGCGAGGAGAGCGGGGCCTTCACGGCGAGCTCGCCGCCCGTCACCTTGAGCCAGGCGAGGGACGCGCCGTTTTCGTCCCGCGTGACCTTGAAGACCCTTGCGCCGAATTCCCCAGCGTCCTGGACCGGCAGCGTCCAGCGCCGGAGCGCGTCCAAAAGCGCGTCGGCCCCTTCGGCCTTGAGCGCCGAGCCGAAGCAGCAGGGGAAGAGCTCGCGGCGGCTTACCGCCGAGGCTATCTGCGCGTCCGTGGGCTTTCCGCCCCCGGCTACCGTCTCGAGCAGCTCCTCGCTGCACAGCGCGAGGTCGTCCAGGGAATTGGGGTCGGAGAGGTCTATGCAGCCGGAGCCGAAGCGCCGCCTCAGCTCGGCCATGCGCGCAAACCTGTCCGCCCCGGCGAGGTCCATCTTGTTTACAAAAATGAATACCGGCACCCCATAGCGCCCAAGCAGGCGCCAGAGCGTTTCGGTGTGGCTCTGTATGCCGTCCGTGCCGCTGACGACCAGCACGGCGTAGTCCATGACCTGCAGCGCCCGCTCCGCCTCGCTGGAGAAGTCCACATGTCCCGGCGTGTCCAGCAGCGTGAACTCCGCGTCAGGCAGCCGCAGCAGGGCCTGCTTTGAAAATATGGTTATGCCCCGGGCGCGCTCCAGCGCGTCGGTGTCCAGGAAGGCGTCGCGGTGGTCCACCCGGCCGAGCTTCCTCAGCGCCCCGGCCCTGTAGAGCAGCGCCTCGCTCAAAGTGGTCTTGCCCGAGTCTACATGGGCCAGCAGGCCCACGCACAAGCGCTTCACGCGCCCCGGTCCTATCTCCTGTGCTCCCGTAAGAAGCTCCCCTCTCATTCTGGCTGCGGCCATTATAGCACAGTTTTCCCGCTAAGTACACCCGCCGCCGCGCCGCCGGCATTGGGCTTGACAAATACCCCATGGGGGTATATTATACTGGCAATGGGATATTACTAGAAAGGAGCCCCGGCATGGAAGAGAAGGGATGTTGTTTCCTCCACGATAAAAAGGAGCGCTCCCCGGAGGAGTACCGGAGCCTTATAAACCGGCTCAGCCGGATAGAGGGCCAGATACGCGGCATACGCGGCATGGTGGAGAAGGGCGCCTACTGCCCGGACATACTTGTGCAGAGCGCGGCGGTGACGGCGGCGATGAACGCCTTCAACCGCGAGCTTTTGAGCCAGCACATACGCACCTGCGTGGCGAACGACATACGCGCCGGCCGGGACGAAACGGTTGAAGAGCTCTTAAAGACGCTGCAAAAGCTGATGAAATAGCCTCGTAAGGGAGAGTGGAAGCATGAGGCAGTTTAACGTGACTGGAATGAGCTGCGCCGCCTGTTCGGCGAGGGTTGAAAAGGCGGTGAACCAGGTGCCGGGCGTGACGGGCTGCTCGGTCAGCCTGCTTACGAATTCCATGGGCGTGGAGGGCGCGGCCTCCAGCGAGGATATAATAAAGGCCGTGGAGGAAGCGGGCTACGGCGCGAGCGAGAAGGGCGCGGCGGCGAAGGGCGCCGCGGGCGGAAAAATGGCCGGGGCCGAGGAGGCGCTGGCCGACCACGAGACGCCCGCGCTCAAGCGCAGGCTGATCTGGTCCGTGGGCTTCCTCGCGGCGCTCATGTATTTCTCTATGGGCGCGATGATGTGGCGCTGGCCGCTGCCGGGCTTTTTAGAGCACAACTATATGGCCCAGGCGCTTATCCAGCTCTACCTCACGGCCATCGTGATGATCATCAATAGGAAGTTCTTCATATCCGGCTTCAGGGGCCTCGCGCACGGCGGCCCGAATATGGACACCCTCGTCGCCATGGGCTCGGGCGCGGCCTTCGCCTGGAGCAGCTGGGAGCTGTTCCGCATGACCGCGGCCGGGACGCCGGCGGAGCAGATGGAGATTATGCACTCCGGCTTCTACTTTGAGGCCGCCGCCATGATACTCACGCTGATTACCGTCGGCAAGATGCTAGAGGCGCGCAGCAAGGGCCGGACGACGGACGCGCTCAAGAGCCTGATGAAGCTCGCGCCCAAGACCGCCACGGTCATACGCGGCGGCCAGGAAACAGAAGTTGGCGTGGACGAGGTGAGGGAAGGCGACATCTTCGTAGTGCGCCCGGGCGAGAGCATCCCCGTGGACGGCGTGGTCATAGAGGGCCGCAGCGCCGTAAACGAGAGCGCCCTGACCGGCGAGAGCATACCCGTGGACAAGGCCGCCGGGGACGGCGTCTCCGCCGCGACGATAAACCAGAGCGGCTTTATCAAGTGCCGCGCCACGCGCGTGGGCGAGGACACGACGCTGAGCCAGATAATCCAGATGGTTTCCGACGCCGCGGCCACCAAGGCCCCTATCGCCAAAGTGGCGGACAGGGTTTCGGGCGTCTTCGTCCCCGCCGTCATAGGGATCGCGGCAGTGACGGCCATAGCCTGGCTGATTGCGGGCGAGGACTTCGGCTTCGCCCTTGCGAGGGGCATAAGCGTGCTGGTGATAAGCTGCCCCTGCGCGCTGGGCCTGGCCACGCCGGTCGCAATTATGGTCGGCAGCGGCATGGGCGCGAAGAACGGCATACTTTTTAAGACCGCGGCCTCGCTCGAGGAGGCGGGCAAGGTAAATATAGCCGTCCTCGACAAGACCGGCACAATAACCGCCGGGGAGCCCAGGGTCACGGACGTAATCCCGGCCCCGGGCGTGAGCGAAGCCGGGCTGATGGCCCTCGCCCTCGCGCTCGAGCAAAAGAGCGAGCATCCCCTCGCCAGGGCGGTAATGCTCCGCGGCGCCGAGCTCGGCCTGGCCGCGGCCGGGGTGGATTCCTTCGAGGCCCTGCCCGGCAGCGGCGTTATCGCAAGCTCCGGCGGCGAAGAGCTCGCCACCGGCAGCCGCAGGTTCATAGAGACGAAGGCGGAGGTCCCGGCCGCGATAGCCCAGGCGGCGGACAGGCTCTCCGCCGAGGGCAAGACCCCGCTGTTCTTTGCAAGGGGCGGGCGGCTCTACGGCGTCATAGCCGTGGCCGACGTCATAAAGGAGGAGAGCCCCGAGGCGGTAAGGCAGCTGCGGAACATGGGCGTCCGCGTGGTCATGCTGACCGGCGACAACGAGCGCACGGCGAAGGCCATCGGCGCCCAGGCCGGCGTGGACGAGGTCATAGCGGGCGTACTGCCCGACGGGAAGGAGAGCGCGATACGCTCCCTCATGAAGCAGGGCAAGGTGGCCATGGTTGGCGACGGCATAAACGACGCGCCCGCCCTCACGCGCGCGGACGTAGGCATAGCCATAGGCGCGGGCGCCGACGTCGCCATAGACGCGGCGGACGTGGTGCTCATGAAGAGCCGCCTCACGGACGTCCCCGCCGCGATACGCATGTCCCGCGCCACCCTGCGCAATATACACGAGAACCTGTTCTGGGCCTTCTTCTACAACACCATAGGCATACCCGTGGCCGCGGGCTGCTTCGTCTGGGCGGGCCTTACGCTCAACCCGATGATAGGGGCGGCCGCCATGAGCCTCAGCAGCTTCTGCGTCGTGACAAACGCCCTCCGCCTCAACCTTTTCAAGATGTACGACCCGGGCCGCGACAGGCCGGCGAAGCGCGCGCCCGCGCCCGCGGCCCCGGCCGTGGAGGAGGCCGCGCCCGTCACGATGCGCATAGAGGGCATGATGTGCGAGCACTGCGAAAACGCGGTGAAGTCCGCGCTCGAGGGCGTCGGGGGCGTGCTCTCCGCGCGTGCGGACGCCGCCGCCGGGACGGCGGAAATCACCATGGAGCCCGGCACGGATCTGGAAGCCCTGAAGGAGGCCGTGACCAGGTCCGGGTACGTCTTCAAGGAATTTATAAGCTAATACAGCCAAGGAGGAAACAGCGATGAAAAAACTCATGAAGGTCGAAGGTATGCGCTGCGCCGGCTGCTCCGGCAGGGTCAAGAGGACGCTGGAGGCCATGCCGGGCGTACAGGACGCCGGGGCCGACCACGCCGCTGGCACGGCCTGGGCCGTCTGCGACGGCAGCGTGACCGACGAGGCCCTCAGGGCCGCCGTCGAGGGGCTGGATTTCAAGCTCGCCGAGGTCAGGACCGAGGAGTGAGGGCGGCGTCCCCGGGGCCGCGCGGCCCCGGGGATTTTGCGCGCCCCGGGCCGGCCTTGATATAAACGCCGCCATGGGCTATACTGTTAAAAAACTTACGGAGGCGGGGCGGATGCTGAAATACGCTCAGACCGGCAGCACGGACGCTGCATACAACCTCTCGTTTGAGGAATACATACTGACGCATAAGCGCCAGGGCGACTGGCTGCTGCTCTGGCAGAATTCGCCCACGGTGGTCGTCGGCCTGAACCAGGTGGCCGAGGCCGAAGCGGATCTGGCCTACTGCGCCGCGCACGGCGTCGCCGTCGTCCGCCGCGCCACGGGCGGCGGGGCGGTTTACCACGACCTCGGCAACCTGAACTATTCGCTCATCTCCGACGCGGGCGAGGAGGCCTCCCTCAGCCTCGCGCGCTTCATGCGCCCGGTCTGCGAAGCGCTGCGCTCGATGGGCGTCCCGGCCGAGGCCACGGGACGCAACGACATCACGATAGAGGGGCTCAAAGTCTCCGGCACCGCCCAGCGGCTGTATTCCGGCCGCGTGCTGCACCACGGCACCCTGCTCTTCAAGACGGACAGGGAGGCGATGGCCGCCGCGCTGCGCCCGGCCCCGGATAAATTCAGCGGCAAGGCGGCCAAATCCGTGCGCTCGCGCGTCGGGGAGATAAGCGGCTTCCTGCCCCGCGGCACGACGCTCGAGGGCTTCCGCAGCGCCCTGCTCGCCGCCCTCGCGCCGGAGGGCCTGGCGCGGGAGGAGCTTACGGCCGGGGAGCTTGCCGAGGTCGAACGGCTTGCCCGCGAAAAGTACAGCTCGCCGTCCTGGACCTTCGGCCGCGCGCCGGACTTCGGCTTCAAGAGCTCGCGCCGCTTCCCCGGGGGGAGCATATCCGTCTCGCTGGACGTGTCAGGGGGCAGGATACGCGGGGCGGCCGTCTCAGGCGACTTTATGGCCGCCGTGCCGCCGGACGAGCTTATAGAGGCGTTGAAAGGCGTTGAATTCAGCCGGGAAAGCGTCTATAACGCCGTGAAATCTACAAATTTCCCGGCGATTTTGGGCGGAATAACGCCGGAAGAATTTACGGATACCGTCTTCGATAGGGACTGAAGGTTTGAGACAAACTTCGCGCAATGCACAAAAGGCGGGCCTTGAATTGAGCATAAAGACGAATCATTGAGAATCTATGAGAAAATCCTTGCCCGCCGGAGGGGCCGAGGTTATAATTATAACAGCCGGCGCGCCGCTGATGGCGCGCCATTTTTACACTTTCGGAGGTGCAGCGTGAGAGATATGCGCCGGCTCGAAGAGATTTGGGCTAAATTTGTATATGAAGACGAGCTCGACCCCTCGCTGAGGGGCGAAATAGCCGACGGCTGGAGGCGCTGCAAGGACGCGCATGTGAACCCCATAGGCGGGAGGGGCAGGCGTGTTTCGCCTGAGGTGTTCCAAAGCATACGCGAGGCCAACTCCCGGCTTATCGACGCCGCCATGCCGATAATGGAGAGCGTGTTCGACATCGTCCGCCGCACGGGCTTCCTCATGGTGCTGACGGACAGCGCGGGCTATGTGCTCGAGACGCTGGGCGACGAGAGCATAATGGAGAAGACGGAGGACCTGCGCTTTGTGCCGGGCGCGCTGTGGGACAACCAGAGCGTGGGCACGAACGCGATAAGCGTGGCGCTCGACTCAAATACGGCCATACAGATGGCGGGCGCGGAGCACTACTGCCGCACCCACCACGGCTGGACCTGCTCCGCCGCGCCCATACACGGCCCTGACGGCGAGGTCATAGGCTGCCTCAACATGTCCGGCGACGCGGAGAAGGTGCACGACCACACCCTTGCCGTCGTCGTTTCGGCCGCGATAGGCATAGAGGGCAAGCTCTCCATCCTCCACAACGCGGAGCTGATGCGCTCGGCCCTGGAGGGCAGCGCGGACGGCATATTCCTGCTCGACGGGCGCTTCGGCGTGGTGTGGAGCAACAGCGCCGCGCGCAAGCTCCTGGGCATGGAGGCCGGGGAGCTGGAAGGGGTGGACTTCCGCAGCCTCGCGCCCGACATAGACTGGGCCTCGCGGGGCTGGCTGCAGGGCGGGAGCTTCACCGACGACGTGCGCGTCGAGACCCGCGAGGGCGTGGTGCGCTGCTCCGCCGCCATAACCCAGTCCCCGGCCCTGGGCGCGAGGACCATCAACGTCACGCTCAAAAAGCAGAAGCACCTCATAGCCTCTGCTAACAAGCTCCAGGGCAACCTCGCGGCCTATACCTTCGACGATATCGTCACCGCGGACGCGGGGATGAGGAAGACCGTGGCCCTCGCCATGCGCTACGCCAATTACGACGGGAATATACTGATAGAGGGCGAGTCGGGCACGGGCAAGGAGCTGCTCGCGCAGGCCATACACAACGCGGGGCCTAGGCCGAACGGCCCCTTCGTCGCCGTAAACTGCGCCTCGCTCCACCGCGACATGCTCGAGGCCGAGCTCTTCGGCTACGAGCCGGGGGCCATCCCCGGGGCGGGCCGCGGCGGCAACCCGGGGAAGTTCGAGCTCGCCCACGGCGGCACGCTCTTCCTCGACGAGATCACGGATATACCGATCGAGTTCCAGTCCAAGCTCGTCCGCGCCGTGGAGACGCACAGGATAGTCCGCCTCGGCGGGACGCAGGAGATCGGGCTCGACATCAGGATAATAGCCTCCACCCGCCGCCGTCTCGGGGAAATGACCGCGAGCGGCAGTTTCCGGGACGACCTCTACTACAGGCTGAACGTCCTGCACCTGGAGATACCGCCACTGCGCCGCCGGCCCGGCGACATCCACCTGTGCGCCGAGCGCTTCCTAGCCCGGCTCAACAACGCCGACCCGTCCCAGGCCAAGGCCATGTCCCCCGGCTTTATCGAGGGCCTGATCGCCTACGGCTGGCCCGGCAACGTGCGCGAGCTTCAAAACGGCATAGAGCGCGCCTTCTACTCCGCGCCCGAGGCGGTGCTCGGCGAGGCGAGCCTGCCCTTCGCCACAGGCGAACGGAGCACGGCGCCAGCGCCCGGCCCCGCGGACGGCGAAAGGGGCGAGCTCCTGGCCGCCCTCACCCTCTCCGGAGGCGACGTGGAGAAGGCCGCCGGCCGCCTCGGCATCTCCCGCGCCACTATCTACCGCCGCATAAAGCGGCATGGCATAGACATGAGCGCGTTCAGATAACAGTCTCAAGGTCTCAAAATCAAGTGAGACAGTCTCAATAGAATCTCAAGCCGTGAGATGGAATTCGTCGAATTTCGTCTTACGGCTTTGTTATTTCCCTGACATTTGTGTGAAAAGCATAATGCCAATCAATCAAATTATGGTATACGCTGAAAATCTGAGATTTTAAAGGTTGATATTGAGATTACAGAGCCGATAGGCTATAATATTCAACAGAAGGCGAGCCGGAGGTGAGAATTTTGAAAAAATACATCGTCGAGTTCGGCATGGGCACCGACTTCCACGGGCAGGACGTGACCAAGGCGGCCAGGAAGGCGGTCAAGGACGCCATATCCCGCAGCTGCCTTTGCGGCCTGGAGGAGGTGCTGGGCCTGACCGATTTCAAGCGGCAGGTGTATATCCGCGCCACCGTGGCGGTTACAAGGCCGGACGAGGTCGACAGGGAGGCCGTGGCGGCGCAGTTCCCCGTCGGGACCGTGGAGGTCGTCCCCGTGCAGGGCGGGCTCCGCTGCGACGGGCTGTGCATCCCCGCCTTCGGCGACTGCGACAAGAGCATCGAAGCCGCCGTAGCCGCCGTGGAGGTATTCGTCATGGACTGAACGCCGCCAGGCGTTTAAAAATCTAAGCGTCCGCAGGACCGGCGGGAGCGGGCTGCGGGGCGGGCGGGAATTCGCCGCCGCCGCGCCGCTGACACGCCCCCGGGGACGCTCACAAAAGGAGGAGGGTATTGAATGGCAATCAGCAACGAGCAGATGAAG
Source organism: uncultured Oscillospiraceae bacterium (assembly GCA_944385795.1). Classification (GTDB taxonomy): domain Bacteria; phylum Bacillota; class Clostridia; order Oscillospirales; family Oscillospiraceae; genus Scatomorpha. The sequence goes on from CALWYP010000110.1 coordinate 36,753, forward strand.
GACATGTACCTGAAGATGCGCCGTATCCGCGACTTCGAGAGCGCGGCCGCGAAGCTGTTCGCGGAGGGTAAAATACCCGGATTTGTCCACCTGTACCTGGGCGAGGAGGCCATAGCGCCAGCCGTGTGCGAGTGCCTGCGCGATGACGACTTCATCACCAGCACCCACCGCGGCCACGGCCACATCATCGCCAAGGGCGGGGACCTGAACCTCATGATGGCCGAGCTCTTCGGCCGCTACACCGGCTACTGCAAGGGCAAAGGCGGCTCGATGCACATAGCCGACCGCGACAAGGGCATACTCGGCGCCAACGGCATCGTCGGCGCGGGGCACTGCATCGCCTGCGGCGCGGGCCTTTCGGCCAAGCTGCGCGGCACCGACCAGGTCTGCGTCTGCTTCTTCGGCGACGGCTCCACCAACCAGGGCACCTTCCACGAATCCCTCAACATGGCGAGCATCTGGAAGCTGCCGATAATCTTCGTGTGCGAGAACAACCACTACGGCATATCCATGAGCCAGGACCGCCACCAGGCCATTAAGGACGTGGCCGACCGCGGCGCCGCCTACAATATCCCGGGCATCAGCGTGGACGGCAACGACCCGATGGCCGTTTACGAGGCCGCTTCCGAGGCCGTGGCCAGGGCCCGCGCGGGCAAGGGCCCGACCCTCCTGGAGTGCAAGACCTACCGCCAGCACGGCCACTTCGAGGGCGACCCGGCGGTCTACAAGCCGAAGGAGGAGCAGGCCGCGTGGATGGAGAAGGACCCCATGCCGCGCTTTGCGAAGTTCCTCGTCGAGAACGGCGTCATGACCCAGGAAGAGGTCGACGCGGCCGACAAGCAGGTCGAAAAGGAGATCGAGGACGCCATCGCCTTTGCCGACGCCCAGCCGCTGCCCGCTGTGGAGACCGCGGTCGTGGACGTTTATTCCGACATAGTTGAGGAGGTGCGCGACAGATGAAGATGATGACTTACTCCGAAGGCATCCGCGAGGGCATGAGCATCAGGATGCGTGAAGACCCCAACGTCCTGCTCTTCGGCGAGGACGTGGGCAAGTTCGGCGGCTGCTTCGGCGTGTCCGCCGGCATGATAGACGAGTTCGGCCCCGAGCGCGTGCGCGACACGCCCATATCCGAGGGCGCCATTATAGGCTGCGCCGTCGGCGCGGCGGCCACGGGCCTGAAGCCGATAGCCGAGCTGATGTTCTGCGACTTCCTCACCGTCGGCATGGACCAGCTTGTCAACCAGGCCGCAAAGATGCGCTATATGTTCGGCGGCAAGATTTCCATGCCCATGGTCGTCCGCCTTCCGGCCGGCGCGGGCACCGGCGCCGCGGCCCAGCACTCCCAGAGCCTCGAGGCGTGGATGACCCACGTCCCCGGCCTGAAGGTCGTCTACCCCTCCTGCGCGGAGGACGCGCTCGGCCTCATGCTCAGCGCCATAGACGACGACAACCCCGTCATGTACTTTGAGAACAAGGTCCTCATGGGCGTGAAGGGCGAGGTCAACTCCTTTGAGCCCATCCCCCTCGGCAAGGGCAAGGTCTGCCGCGAGGGCGGGGACGTATCCATCATAACCTACGGCAAGCAGGTCTACGACGCGCTGGAGGCCGCCGAGAAGCTCGCCGCCGACGGCATAAGCGCCGAGGTCATCGACCTTCGCAGCCTCTACCCGCTGGACAAGGCCCTGATAGGCGAGACGGTCAGCAAGACCCACCACGCCATCGTAGTCACCGAGGAAGTCCGCCGCGGCGGCTACGGCGGCGAGATAAGCGCCATAATAGGCGAGGAATTCTTCGACTATCTCGACGCCCCGGTCGCGCGCATAGGCGCTCTGGATACCCCGGTCCCCTTCGCGCCCGTGCTCGAGCAGTACTACATGCCCAATGCGGAGGACATTATCCGCGCGGCGAAGAAGATGTTCTGATAACCTCCACCACAACCCGCGGCCCGCGTAATATTGAGTTACGCGGGCCGTTCGCGTAAAAGAAAGGAGGGATGGGCATGGCGTCCATTGGCGTTATTGCGAACCCGGCGTCGGGCAAGGACATACGCCGCCTCGTCTCCTACGCCACGACCATAGACAACAACGAAAAGGTAAATATCTGCAAGAGGATAGTCCTCGCGGCCCAGGGTATGGGTATAGACGAGGTGTTCTTTATGCCGGATACCTTTATGATAGGCTACGCCGTGCAGGACTCGCTCGAGAGCGACGGGGTGCTGTCGGCGAAGATAAGCCACCTGGACTTTGAGATCGAGGCGACTCTCGCCGACACCGTTATGGCCGCGCGCATGATGGAGGAGGCGGGGGCCGGCTGCATTGTCGTCCTCGGCGGCGACGGGACCAGCCGCGCCGCGGCAAAGGGCATAAGCTCCACGCCGATGCTCAGCATATCCACCGGCACGAACAACGTCTATCCCGCCATGATGGAGGGCACCGTGGCCGGCATGGCCGCGGCCGCCGCCGCGCGTATGGGCGAGGGGGCGAAGGGCTGCTGCATACACGACAAGAAGATAACCGTGCGCGTCAACGGCGAGGCGCGGGACATCGCCCTTGTGGACGCGGTCGTCTCCGACGACTTCTACGCCGGGGCCAAGGCTATATGGGACCCGGAGCGCATACGCCGCATAGCCGTAACCCGCTGCCATCCCGCCACTATAGGCTTTTCAGCCGTGGCGGGCGCGTACGGCATAGTTGAGGACACCGACGATTTCGGCTTCGCGCTGGAGCTGGGGCACACGGGCGAGGGCGTCCTCGCGCCCATAGCCGCCGGCGTGCTGACGCCGCTGCGCGTGAGCAACGCACAGCGGATTGAGCTCGGCGAGGAGTACGGCTTCACGGCCGTGAGCCGCTGCATGATAGCGCTCGACGGCGAGCGCGAGGTGCGCGTGCAGCCGGGCGATTACGTCGGCCTCACGATAGACCGCGACGGGCCGTGGCGGGTGCTGCCGCGGACCATACTCGGCCGGGCGGCGCAGCTCGGCATGTACAAACTGGATTAGGAGGTCAGATAATGGCTAAAGTCATAGTTATGCCCAAGCTGGGCCTCACGATGACCGAGGGCACGGTCAGCAAGTGGCTCAAGAACGAGGGCGAGGCGGTAAAGGAGGGCGAGCCCCTCTTCGAGGTGGAGACGGACAAGCTCACGAACACCATAGAGGCTTCCGCCTCCGGCACGCTGCT
>CALWYP010000111.1 GCA_944385795.1 uncultured Oscillospiraceae bacterium
CGGCTGTTCACATAGCAGGGCTCGAAGCCGAAGGCCTCGGGGAAGGCGGGCCAGCACTTGTCGGCGAAGGCGACGTATTCGCGCGCGCCCTTGTGCTCGGCGGCCCAGTCAAGCAGGGTGACCTCGAGCTGCGCCATGCGCTCGCTCATGTCGGGGTAGTAGCAGCCCTGGCCCATCTCGTTGGCCATGTCCTCGCAGATGCCGGGGATGCGCGGGTCGTTCGCGTGGGCCTTGTAGGCGACGAGCAGGTCGAGCTCGCTGTTCTCCTCGATCTCCACGCCTATCTCATAGAGGCCCTTGATGGGGGCGTTGCAGGCGAAGAAGTCCTGGGGACGCGGGCCGAAGGTGATTATCTTCAGCTTGCTAAGGCCGATCAGGGTGCGGGCGATGGGCACGAACTCGTCGATCATGACGGCGACGTCCTCGGCGGTGCCCACGGGGTACTCGGGGATCCAGGCCTTGAGATGGCGCATACCGAGGTTGTAGGAGCAGTTGAGCATGCCGCAGTAGGCGTCGCCGCGGCCGTCGACAAGGTCCTCGCCGGTCTCTTCGGCGGCGGCGGCGTACATCACGGGGCCGTCGAAGTTCTTGGCTATCAGGGTCTCGGGGGTCTCGGGGCCGAAGTTGCCGAGGAAGACGACCAGGGCGTTGCAGCCGGCGGCCTTGACCTCGTCGACAGCCTTGAGCATGTCGAGCTCGTTTTCAACGGTGGTCTTGCACTCATAGACGTCGAGGCCGCGCTTGGCGCAGGCTTCGACCACCGCGGCGCGGCGGCGCTCAGAGAGCGAGATTATAAAGCAGTCGCGGCTGACGGCGATGACGCCGAGCTTTACGGTGGGGATGTTGGTGAGCATTTTGATACACCTCAGTTTTAAAAATATTTTAAGGAATTTTGCTCTGCGCTGTTTTGCCCCTGGGACCTATATCCGGGGCCTTGCCCGGACCCAGGCTGAAAGAGGCCGGTAAATCAGATGTCGTCCGCGATATCGACGTTGACGCCCTTGAGGGTCACGACGGCGCCCTGGGCGGCCTCGCCGCTCTCGGCGTGGGCGAGCAGCCACTTGTTGCAGGCCCAGAGGCGCTTGTCCTCATCGTTTATCGCCGTTATCTCCGGCTTCGGGCCGTTGGTGCCGCGGGGCAGGCCGATCATGACGCGGAAGCCCGCGCCCTTGGAGGCGGAGCAGGGGGCGTAGTGCAGGGTGGTCGCGTAGACCTCGAGCATGACGCCGCGCGGGCAGCGGAAGGCGCGGACCTTGCCGGTGTCCAGCACGCCGCCGGCGATATCGTCGGCGCGGGCGACGAGCAATATGAAGTCGTCGTTGCCGCAGTTGAGCTCGCTGTCGCGGTGGTACTCGAGGCAGTTGAGCTTGGTGTTGTGCCCGTTGCACCAGCCGAGCTCTATGGGCATGCCGCCGTAGGCGTTCGCAGAGAGCTGGGCCGCTATGGGCAGGGCCTCCAGCTCGGGCTGGCTGGCCACATAGTCCGTGCCCTCGGGCAGCGGGGTGTATTTCTCAAGCGCCGCGAGCAGCTCGGCGGTGTCATAGCCGGGCAGCACCTTGCCGTAGGGGGCGAAGGCGGCGTCAAATACGGATTCAATCTTCATTATTTCACCTCATGTGATTTCCTGGGAACATTATATCACGTCCCCGTCCGTTTTCAACCTTTGTTTTCAACGCCCCTGAGCCCCCAGGCGCAGAGCTTCCGGCTTACCGGGAAGCAGAGCTGGGCGGTGGGGCCCACGAGGAAGGCGCAGACCACGGTGCCCACGCCCAGCACGCCGCCGAGCAGCCAGCCCGTGAGGGCGAAGGCCACGTCGACGCAGACGCGCGTTATGCCGAAGGGTTTCTTGAGAATCTCGCTTATCGACACGGCCACGAGGTCGTTCGGGCCGGCCCCCAGGTCGGAGCTTATGACCACCGTCATACCGAAGGCCAGTATCACGCAGCCGGCCACGAGCAGGGCCGCGCGCCCCGCGGGGCCCAGCGAGCCGAGCGCCGGGTCGAGCAGCAGCTCCCACAGGTCGATTATCGGCCCGCCCAGGGCCATACAGATCACCGTGCCTATCTTGACGAAGCCCTTCGCCGCCACAAGCAGCACCAGCATGATAACGAGCGAGACCAGCAGATGGACGCGCCCGTGCGTATCCATGAAGGCGGGCCAGGGCATCGCGCGGTGCAGCCCCTGGATAAGGACGTTGAAGGGGTCAGAGCCCAGGTCGCTCAGAAGGAAGAGCGTGACGCCCAGGTGGGCTATCGTAAGCCCTATGAGCAGCTCCACGGCCCGGATAACGAGCTCTTTCCAGTTGATGGCCTTCACTCGCCGTCCTCCCCTTCCCCTGCTTCGCGCCGTGCGAGCTCCGCGTACTCCTCTTCAGTGTACTCCGCGGCGGCCAACTCGCGCCGGTAGCGCCGCCAGGTGTAGTAGAGCACCCCGGCGGCCGCCGCGATAAGCGCGGCGCCCAGTATCCAGGCCATCGCTACGCTCAGGCCGTCGGGCTCGGCGTACAGCGGCGTCGTGCGGTAGCCCAGATAGGCTATATACACGGCGACGACGGCGTAGAGCGCGGCGCGGACCTGCGCGCGGTTCTTCTTTTCGTAGTGGTAGACTTTCCTCTCGTGCATACTCAGCTAAGCGCGGGGAACACGCCCTTCAGGGCGGGGTAGATCTGGCGGAAGGCCTGATAGCGCTTTTCATACTTCGCGGCGAGCTCCGGCTCGGGCTTGACGGTCTCGCTGACCTTGACGAGCTTGGCGCAGGCCTCGCGCACGCTCGGGTAAGCGCCGCAGGCGACCATGGCGAGCATTGCGCCGCCCATGCCGGGGCCCTGCTCGGTGACGGGCAGGTCGAGCTCGATATTGAGCACGTTGGCCATAATCTTGCGCCAGAGCGGGCTCTTCGCGCCGCCGCCGCAGAGCATGGAGCGCTTGATGCCGAGGCCCAGGGAGCGCGCGACCTCGAGGGAGTCGCGTATTGCGAAGGCCACGCCCTCGAGCACAGCCTGGGTGATGTCCGCGCGCGTGGTGTCCATCGTCATGCCCACGAGGGTGCCGCGGGCGTCCGTGTCGTTTATCGGGCTGCGCTCGCCCATGAGGTAGGGCAGGAAATAGACGTGGTTTTCGCCGAGCTTGCCCTCGCCTATCGGGGCCTGTTCGGCGTTATAGTCGGCCGTGCCGTAGATGTCGTCCATGAGCCACTTGTTGCAGCTCGCGGCCGAGAGCATGCAGCCCATCAGGTGGTAGTGCCCGTCCGCGTGCGCGAAGGCGTGCAGCGCGTTGTTCGGGTCCACGCCGAAATTGTCGCTGGAGATGAAGATGGTGCCGCTGGTGCCGAGGGAGATATTGCACTCGCCGTCGCCGACGGTGCCGGTGCCGATGGCCGCGGCGGCGTTGTCGCCCGCGCCCGCGCAGACCTTGACGCCCTCGGGCAGGCCGAGCTCGGCGGCGATCTCGGGCTTGAGGGTCCCGACGCAGTCGTAGCTCTCGAAGAGCCTGGGCATCTGGGCCTCGGTAATTCCGCACAGCTCGAGCATTTCGGCGCTCCAGCGCTTGTTCTTGACGTCGAGGAGCAGCATGCCGCTCGCGTCGGAGTAGTCGCAGCAGTGGACGCCGGTGAGGACGTAGTTTATATAGTCCTTTGGCAGCATTATCTTGGCTATGCGGGCGAAATTCTCGGGCTCGTTCTCGCGCATCCAGAGTATCTTGGGCGCGGTGAAGCCGGCGAAGGCTATGTTTGCGGTGAGCTCGCTGAGCCTCCCCTTGCCTATCACGTTGTTGAGGTAGTCCACCTGCGCGCTGGTGCGCCCGTCGTTCCAAAGTATAGCGGGGCGTATCACCTTGTCGTCCTTATCGAGCGCGACGAGGCCGTGCATCTGGCCGCCGGCGCCTATGCCCGCGACCTGGGCCGCGTCGAAGCCCGCGACGAGCTCGGGCACACCGGCCATGACGGCCCGGCGCCAGTCCTCGGGCTCCTGCTCGCTCCAGCCCGGGTGCGGGAAGGAGAGCGGGTATTCCTTCGATACAGTGTTGAGCACCTCGCCCTCCTCGTTGAGGAGGAGCAGCTTGACCGCGCTGGTGCCGAGGTCGATTCCTATGTAAAGCATAATTTTTACCTCCAAAAGCGCCGGGGCGCAATTACCCCGGCGCCTTTCGATAAAGCTGGGCTCTTGCGCCTGGGCGCAAACTTCCCTGACGGCGGCCCTGCGGCCGCTTATATCAGTTCTTGCCAGCCTTGCGGCTGGTGACGACGTCGAAGATGACGGCTATCAGGAGGACGCCGCCCTTGACGACCTGCTGTATCGAGTCGCCCATGCCCATGATGGACATGCCCATGTTGATGACGCCGAGGAGCAGGGCGCCGATAACGACGCCGCCGATGGTGCCGCTGCCGCCGTAGGCGCTCGCGCCGCCGATGAAGCAGGCGCCGATGGCGTCCATCTCAAAGGAGTTGCCGGTGTTGCCGTTGACGGAGCCGACGCGGGCGGCGTTGAGCAGGCCGCAGAGGCCGGCCAGCAGGCCCATGTTCGCGTAGGCGATGAAGTAAATCTTGTTGGTGTTGATACCGGAGAGCTGGGTGGCCTTCTCGTTGCCGCCGACGGCGTAGAAGTAGCGGCCGAAGGCGGTCTTGCTGGTGATGAAGTTGTAGATGAGGCAGACGGCGAGGACCCAGATCAGCATGACTGAGATGCCGCGGTACTTGCTGAGCAGGTAGCTGTAGACGACTATCAGGGCAGCGATGACCACGGTGCGGAAAATGTCGCTCAGGAAGCTGTTCTGGCGGTAGCCGTGCTTGGCGCGCTCGCGGCGGGTGCGGAACATGCTGAGGATGACCAGGACGCCGACGATGACGCCGATTATAAGCGCGCTCCAGACCTGGCCGTTGCTGTCAAGGCCGGGGATGTTGATGTACTTCGTGAAGAAGTCCAGGAAGCTCTGGTCCTGGATGGAGACGGTGCGGTTGTCGAGGACGATACGGCCGATGCCGCGGAAGATGAACATGCCGCCGAGGGTGGTGATGAAGGGCGGGATACGGACGTAGCCTATCCAGTAGCCCTGCCAGATGCCGACCAGCAGGCCCACGGCCAGGCATATCACGATGGTGAGGTAGGCGTTCATGCCGGAGTTGGTGATAAGCACCGCCGCTATGCCGCCGACCATGCAGATGACGGAGCCGACGGACAGGTCTATGTTACCGCCGGTCAGTATGCACAGCAGCATGCCGCAGGCCATGACCAGGACGTAGCCGTTCTGGAGCATGAGGTTGGACATGTTCTGCGCGTAAAGCAGGCGCCCGTCGGTCAGGAACGCGAAAAGCGCGAAGACCACGACCAGCGCTATTACCATTGCATACTTGGTGAGGAAGCTCACCCAATTTATCTTCTTTCCTACCTTCTCGTTCATTGCTGCACACTCTCCCTTTCTCCGGTGTCGCGGATTATATAGCCCATGATGCTCTCCTGCGTGGCCTCGCCGGCGTTGACCTCAGCCAGCATACGGCCCTCGTTCATGACGTAAATACGGTCGCACATGCCGAGGAGCTCGGGGAGCTCGGAGGAAATCATGATGATGCTCTTGCCGTTGGATACCATATCGTTGATGAGGCAGTATATCTCGTACTTGGCGCCGACGTCGATGCCGCGGGTCGGCTCGTCCATTATCAGCACGTCCGGCTCGGTGAACATCCACTTGCCGAGCAGGGCCTTCTGCTGGTTGCCGCCGGAGAGGTGGCCGATCGCCTGCTCGATGGAGGGGGTCTTCGTGCCCATCTCCTTGGTCATGTCCTCGGCGACCTTGACCTCCATGTCGGTATCGATTACGCCGCCTCCGCCGCAGACCTTGTCCAGGCGGGCGAGCGTGGTGTTGAAGCGTATCGACTCGTCAAGTATGAGGCCGTAGACCTTGCGGTCCTCGGTGACGTAGGCGAGGCCCTTGCGTATGGCGTCCTCGGGGCTCTTGAAGTTGACCTTCTCGCCCTTCATGTACATCTCGCCGGAGATATTCGAGCCATAGCTCCTGCCGAAGATGCTCATGGCGAGCTCGGTGCGGCCCGCGCCCTGCAGGCCGGAGAAGCCGACGACTTCGCCCTTATGTACGTTGAAGGAGACGTTGTCGTCCACGACGCGCTCCTGATAGAGCGGGTGGTGGACGGTCCAGTTCCTGACCTCCAGGCTGACTTCGTCGGATACGTTGTGCACGCGGTGGGGATAGCGGTCCTCCATGGGGCGGCCGACCATGCCCTTTATTATCCTCTGCTCGGAGAATTCGTCCACGCCCTTGACGAGCGTCTCTATAGTGGAGCCGTCGCGGAGTATGGTGGCCTTGTCCGCGCAGTAAATTATCTCGTTGAGCTTGTGGGTTATGATGATGCTGGTGAGGCCCTGCTTCTTGAACTCTATGAGCAGGTCGAGCAGCATCTTCGCGTCCTCGTCGTTGAGGGAGCTGGTGGGCTCGTCGAGTATCAGGAGGCGGACCTTCTTGGCGAAGGCCTTGGCGATCTCAACGAGCTGCTGCTTGCCGGTGCCGATGTCCTTAATGAGGGCGTGCGGGCTCTCTTTAAGTCCGACCTGGCGCATGTGCTTTTCCGCCTCGTAATAGGTCTTGTTCCAGTCGATGACGCCGAGCGAATTCTTGAACTCGTTGCCGAGGAACATATTCTCGCCTATCGTAAGCAGCGGAATAAGGGCGAGCTCCTGGTGGATTATGACTATGCCGACCGCCTCGGAATCCTTGAGGTTTTTGAACTGGCAGAGCTTGCCGTCATAGTAAATCTCGCCTGTGTAGCTGCCCACGGGGTACGCGCCGCTGAGCACGTTCATAAGGGTGCTCTTGCCGGCGCCGTTTTCTCCTATTAGGGCGTGTATCTCGCCCTCTTCCACCACGAGGTTGACGTTGTCCAGCGCCTTTACGCCGGGGAACTCCTTCGTGATGGAGCGCATTTCAAGTAGTACTTTTCCCAAACCTTGGTTCCTCCTCCCAGCCTTCCCGCGGCGCCTTGCGCGCCGGCGGGCAAATCTTGTCCGGCCATGCGGGCAGCCCCCGGATAAACGGGGCCCCGGCCCCGCTCATACGGGGACCGCCCAGCGCGGACTTTTCAACCAAAACGGGCGGGGCAGGCGCCCCACCCGTGGCATTCAAATGCTCTGGCCGATTATGTACTTACTCAGTTCTGAGTGGCGTGCAGGTAGCCGTCCTCGCCGACCTCGTAGTAGCCCGGGGCAACCAGGACTTCCTCGAAGTTCTCGGTGGTAACGGTGGTCGGGACGAGCAGGACGCTGGTGGCGGCGTGGCCGCTGTCGCTGGTGGTGTAGGTCTCAGTGTCGAGGTTGGCCTCGAAGTCCCAGCCGGCGTTGTCGATCAGGGCCTGGTCGACGGGATCGCCCGCGAGGATGGCCTTGGCGATGTCGAGGGTGGCGACGGCCTCGTTGGCCACAGCCTTGTAAACGGTCATGCTCTGCATGCCGTCAACGATGTTCTTCAGGTTGGCTTCGTCGCCGTCCTGGCCGGTGATCCACACGGTGTTGTCGCCGGCGTAGTCGCTCTGGATGGCCTGGGTCACGCCGAGGGCGGTGGAGTCGTTGGAGCACAGCCACGCGTCGAGCTGGGTGCCGTCGGCGTAGTAGGAGGCGAGGATGTTCTGGGCGCGGGCCAGGGCGGTGTCGGTATCCCAGGCGTCGGTGGCGACGACGTCAAAGTCGGTCTGCTCGGAGACGCAGACGAGCTTGCCGCTCTCGAGGTAGGGCTTCAGGACGTCCATGGCGCCGTTGAAGAAGAACGGGGCGTTGTTGTCGGCGGGGTCGCCGGCGGTGAACTCGATGTTGAAGGGGCCTTCGGCGTTCTCGAGGTCAAGGGCCTCGACCAGGAACTCGCCCTGGAGCTGGCCGACGGAGTAGTTGTCGAAGGAGACGTAGTAGTTGACGTTGTCGTTGTTGATGAGGCGGTCATAGGCGATGACGGGGATGCCAGCGGTGCCGGCCTCGTCCATGACGGTGTTCAGGGCCATGCCGTCGATGGCGGAGATGACGAGAAGGTCAACGCCGTCGGCGATCATGTTCTGGATGTCGTTGACCTGCTGGTCGGTCTCGTTGTTGGCGAAGGTCAGCATGGTCTTGTAGCCGGCAGCCTGGAACTGCTGGTCAAGGTAAGAACCGTCGCGGTTCCAGCGCTCGAGGCTCTGGGTGGGCATCGAAATGCCGATGTAGCCGAGCTCTTCGGTCCCTTCACCGGCGGGGGTGGTCTCTTCGCCGGCCGGGGTGGTCTCTTCGGTTTCGGCTTCGCCGCAGGCGGCGAGGGCGAAGACCATCACGAGGGCGAGGAGCAGAGCAAGAAACTTCTTCATTTTTGTTTTCCTCCTACATATTCGTTTGGTTTCCCTTCCGTGCGCGCCGGGGCCCAGCCCCCGCGCGCCCTTCCGAGCGGAAGATAACGTTTTCTTCCTGTGTATATTTTAAAACTAACTTTACAAAAGTCAACGAAAATTTGACTAATTACTGTCGATTTGTCTAGTGCGCTGTAATCAGGCGCCGCTTTTTGTGTAATATGCCCAGTCCGTTTGCCCGAGGCCTGATTCCGCGCCTGTATACGGCTTACGACTTTTTTCGCGCCCATTTATGAAAAATGTGAAATTAGGCATTGCCAAACGTCAAAGTTGTGTTAAAATAGAGGACAGAAAGAAACTTACATAAATTCGCTTTACTAAAGTGAGAGGGTTTAATACAAATGGAGAGCTCATATGCGGAACGCCGCCGCGCCACGCGCAGCGGCATCTACCACTGCCTCTATGAGACGGAGGGGATATCGACGCGCCAGTCCCTGGCCCAGGCCATGGGGCTGAGCCTGCCTACAATATATCAGAACCTGGCCGAGCTTGTGGACGCCGGGCTGGTGCGCTATTCCGGCGAGGCGCAGAGCACGGGCGGCCGGCGGGCCGTGGGCGTGGAGGTCGTGCCCGACGCGCGCATCGCCGTGGGCGTGAGCGTGGCCGAGCACGGGCTGCGCTTCGCGGCGGCGGACCTGAAGCTCAACGAGCTGGCCTACCGCTCGCTGGACTACGCGACGAAGGGCCGCACCGTGGCGGAGCTCGGCGGCGTGATCGCCGCGCAGCTCGAGCGCTTTATCGACGAGGCGGGGCTCGACCGCTCGCGTATGCTGGGCGTGTGCGTGGCGGTCCCCGGCCTGATGACGAAGGAGCGCGACCGGCTGCTTTTCGCGCCGACGCTGCGCCTGCGCGACAGCGGCCTGGCCCCGCTGTACGAGGCCATACGCTACCCGCTCTACGTCGCCAACGACGCCACGAGCAGCGGCTACGCCGAGTGGTTCGCCCGCGGCTCGGCGGGGGACATGGCCTACGTCTCGCTGGAGGGCGGCGTGGGCGGCTCCGTGCTTATCAACGGCGCGCCCTATACGGGCAGCAACGACAGGAGCTGCGAATTCGGGCACATGTGCATCGTGCCGGGCGGGCTGCCGTGCAGCTGCGGCAAGCACGGCTGCTTTGAGGCCTACTGCTCGCCCAACAGGATAAGCAAGGACCTCGGCATATCCCTGGCCGAGTTCTTCGACGAGCTCGCGCGCCGCAACGCGGAGTACGGCCTGCTCTGGACGGACGTGCTGCAGCACCTGGCCGTCGGCATCTCCAACATACGCACCGCCTTCGACTGCGACGTCGTGCTCGGCGGCGAGCTCACGCAGTATTTGGGCCCGTATATGCCGCTGCTGCGCGAATTCACCGCGGCCTACAACCCCTTCGGCGGCGGGGGCGATTTCCTGAGCATAAGCGTGCTGGGAGGCCACGCCGTCCCGCTGGGCGCGGCGCTGCACTTCATCAGCGCTTTTGTAGACGAGGTATAATCCAATTTACTCTTATACCGGGGAGTGAGTCTTATGCAAGTAAAAAGCAGGCCCTTCGGGACCACAAAGTACGGCGAGGGCGTCACCGCGTGGGAGCTTGAGAACGCCTCCGGCTCCAGGGCCGTGATACTCGACTACGGCGCGACGGTGCAGTCGCTCGTCGTCCCCAGCCGCGGGGGCAAGCCCGTCGACGTCGTGCTGGGTTACGACACCGTGGCCGAGTACGAGGAAAACGGCGGCTTTGTCGGCGCGACGCTGGGCCGCGTCGGCAACAGGATAGGCGGGGCGCGCTTCTCGCTGGGCGGGAAGAACTACGAGCTCTTTAAGAACGACGGCGAGAACACCCTCCACGGCGGTGCGCGCGGCTTCGACAAATACGTCTGGGACGCGGAGGTCAAGGACGGCAAGCTCCGCATGAGCCGCCTCTCGCCCGACGGCGAGGAGGGCTTTCCCGGCAACCTCAGCGTCTCCGTGAGCTTTGAGCTCACCGACGCCAACAGCCTGGTCATAACCTACGACGCCGACACGGACGCCCTCACGCCCGTCAGCCTCACCAACCACAGCTACTTCAACCTCGACGGGGAGGGCGATATACTCCGCCACGAGCTGCGCCTCAACGCCGACCGCTTCTGCGAGGCCGGCGCGGACTGCCTGCCCACGGGCCGGCTTCTGGACGTCTCCGGCACCGTGTTCGACTTCCGCGCCGGGCGCGCGCTGGGCGAGGCCCTTGCGGCGGAGGACCCGCAGACGGGGCTCTTCGGCGGCTTCGACCACAACTTCGTCCTCAACGGCCTCGACGCCGCGAGCGTCTATTCCCCCGCGAGCGGCATAGTCATGGACATGCGCACCACCATGCCGGGCAGCCAGCTCTACACCGCCAACTCCCTCTCGGAGCGGCCGGGCAAGGGCGGCTCCACCATGGGGCCGCACAGCGCGCTGTGCCTCGAGACGCAGGTCTTCCCCGACGGGATGAACCACTACAGCTTCCCCTCCCCCCTGCTGCGCCCCGGCGAGCACCTGCACACCCAGACGAGCTACGCCTTCAGCGTCAGATAACCCGCTCAGAATAAGGATTGTCCCAAAGGGCCGGCCCTTTGGGACAATTTTTGCTATATGAGCTTCTTCTCGCGCAGTCTGGCGATTTTCCCGTCGTCATAGCCCAGGATAGTCTTCAGCACCGCCTCGGTATCCTGGCCCAGGGCCGGCGCGCCGCGCCATACCCGGCCCGGCGTGGCGCTGAGCTTCGGCGCTATGCCGAAGGCCTCGACGGGCGCCTTCGCCGTCTGGTCCATGTATTCCACCCAGTCGCCCCGCGCCCTGAAATGCGCGTTTTCATAGGCGTCGCGGGCCGTGTTCACGCGCGAGCAGGGCACCCGCGCGGCCTCCATGGCGCTCTCGGCCTCCGAGGCCGTGTGCTCGAGGCACCACGCGGCTATGCCGGCGTCCAGTTCGCGGCCCTTCGCGCTCCCCACGGCCTCCGGGCCGTCGGAGCACTCGGCATAGCTGAAATACCCCTCGTCCAGGCCCATGGCGGCGAGGCAGCGGGAATACACCGCCGGGCCGAAGGCGCCCAGCGCGACAAGGGCCCCGTCCTTTGTGCGGAAGATGCCGTAGGGCTGGAAGGCCTGGGCGCCGCCGCGGCCCTCGTCCAGCCCAGCCGCCGCGTAGGCGGCGTAGCTGCCGCACATGTACTGGGCCATCGCCTCGAACTGCGCCACGTCCACCACCTGGCCGCGGCCCGTGCGCCGCGCCGAGGCGTAGGCGGCGAGCGCGCCGAAGGCGGCCGCAAAGGCGGAGGCGAAGTCGTTCGTGTAGGGCTGGGAAGGCACGGGGTCGCCGCCGGCTGGGCCCTGCATGTTGAGCCAGCCGGAGAAGGCCTGGCCTATCATGTCGTAGCTCGCCCGGGAGCACACGTTCGCAAGCCCGCCGAAGCGCTCGCCGCCCATGCCAGAGACGTGTACTATCACGAGCGCGGGGTTGAGCTCCAGGAGCTCCCCGTCGCGTATGCCCAGCTTGTCCAGCCAGACCATGTTCTCGATAAAAATATCGCTCTCGCGTATCAGGCCGTAGAATATCTCCTTCGCCTCCGGCCGCTTGAGGTTGAGCTCCAGCGTGAGGCTGAGCCGGTTGCGCGCGTCCTGGGCCCAGGGCGCGGAGACCCGCGTCCCGTTCAATTCTGCGAAGGGGCCGAGGGCGCGCATAGTGTCGCCCACGCCGGGGCGCTCTATGTGTATGACCTCGGCCCCGAAATCCGCCAGCATGGTCGCGGCGAAGGGCCCGGCTATCAGCGAGCCGGCGGATATGACGCGCATACCCGCAAGCGGGCCGTATTCGGGTATGATAAACTTACGCTTGTCCATTGTATCTCTCCTCCGCGCCGCATCCGCTCAGCCGCCGTCCGTCACATAGCCACGCACCAGGCCCCAGAGCTCGGGCTTGACCACGGCGTCGAATTCCACGCCGGACTCGGTGTACTCTACGTCCATCACCGCGGCCTCGCGCCGGAGCGTGTCCAGCACGCCGGCCTTCGAATAGGGCAGGGCGAGGTGGACCCTCCTGCTGCGGCGGCCAAGTATGTCCGCTATCATGTCCACAAGGTCCTTCGTGCCCTCGCCGGTCCGCGCCGAGACGCACACGACGTTCTCCCCGCGCGGCAGCTCGCCTACGAAGCTGTCGCATTTGTTGTATACCATAATGCGCGGGGTCTGCCCCGCGCCGAGGCGTTCTATAAGCTCGTCCACCACGGCCGTCTGCTCCCTCAGCCCGGCGCTGGTGATGTCCGCGACGTGCAGCAGCACGTCGGCGTATTGCAGCTCCTCGAGCGTCGCCTTGAAGGCCTCCACCAGGTGCGTGGGCAGCTTCCGTATGAAGCCGACGGTGTCAGAGAGCAGCACCTCCTGGGCCTCGTCGAGCCGGAGCCGGCGGGTCGTGGTGTCCAGCGTGTCGAAAAGGCGGTCGTTCGCCTCTATATCGCTGCCCGTGAGCTGGTTCAGAAGCGTGCTCTTGCCCGCGTTCGTGTAGCCGACTATGGCCACGACGGGCATGGCGTTGCGCTCGCGCCGGCGGCGCTGCACGCCCCTCACCTTGCGCACCTGCTCGAGCTCCTCGCGCAGCTTCTGTATCCTGCGGCGTATATGCCGCCTGTCAGTCTCGAGCTGGGTCTCGCCGGGGCCGCGCGTGCCTATTGGCGAGGAGCCGCCCGAGGCGGTCTGGCGCACAAGGTGGGTCCACATGCCCGTGAGCCGGGGCAGGAGGTATTCGTACTGGGCGAGCTCTACCTGCAATTTGCCCTCGCGCGTGCGCGCCCTCTGCGCGAAGATGTCGAGGATAAGCCCGCTGCGGTCGAGGACGCGCACGCCGAGCTCCTCGGAGAGGACGCGCATCTGGCTGGGCGTGAGCTCGTTGTCGATAACCGCGAGGTCGCACTCGCTGTTGGCTATCATCTCCTTGAGCTCGGCCACCTTGCCCCCGCCCAGGAAGCTCCTGGGGTCGGGCGCGGCGCGCTGCTGCAGGAGCGAGGCGACGGCCTCCCCGCCCGCCGTCTCAACCAGGGCGGCGAGCTCCGCCATGCTCTCGTCCGTCGAACGCTCGTCCGGGTCCATGCTCGCCGCGGACAGCCCTGCCAGCACGGCGCGCTCTTTTTTCTTAGCGGTGTCGTTCAAATTATCTGTACCTCTTGCAGAATACGGAAAATACTTTAAATAAAACTGCCCGGCGAGCGAATCTCAGCCGGGCAATTTATGTGTCCACCATCTGGCTTACGCCTTGATGCCGTACTTCTTGTTGAACTTATCAACGCGGCCGCTGGTGTCGACGAGCTTCTGCTTGCCGGTGTAGAACGGGTGGCACTTGGAGCAAATCTCGACGGTGATGTTCTCGCGGGTGGACCCGGTCTCAATCACGTTGCCGCAGGCGCAGCGTATGGTAGTCTTGTAGTACTTGGGATGGATGCCTTCCTTCATGTCTTTCACCTCAGAAAAAGCTGCCTTGAGTATGCCGGGCATGGATACAAGGCGCAAACCGTATTGTAGCACACCCGTGCGGAAAGCGCAAGAAAAACTTTAATATTCCCCCGCTCCCGCGCATATAAAAAACCCGCCGGCTTCCCGGCGGGTTCCTCTGCGCTCATCGCGCTCCGGGGCTTTCCGGCGGCCCCGGGCTTTGGGTTCGGTATCTGTGGCAGGGAGAATCGGCTTCGGATCAGAGGGACACGGCGACGCGCGGCAAACGGTCCGTCATGCCGTTCACCGGCAGGCGCGAGCCTTCCCGCGTACCAGCCGGGCCGCAGGCGGACAGGGAGAATGCCAGGGCCAGGGCTGTTATAATCGCGGCTATGCGCTTCATGTCGCGCCCTCCTTTCCTCTGCTGGCGACATGATAACGCGGCTTTGCATCAAAATTGCATCATAAATTTGGACGAACTGTGAAGAATTCGTGAGGCGCATATTAACACTGTCAAAAATTTATGTAAACCCGGCGCCCAAGCCGCCCCGCGCCCCTGTTTTTCGATTGACAATCTTTCCGCCGTGATGTATGATACATTCGGTTTATCAGGAACGTGCAAATAATGTAACGGAGGTAACCAGATGAAAAGAAATACCAGAGTCGGCCTCGTCACCTCGGGCGGCGACTGCCAGGGGCTCAACGCCGCGATACGCGGCGTAGGCAAGGCCCTGTTCCAGTATGTGCCGAACGTCGAGATTTTCGGCATGTACGACGGCTACAAGGGGCTCATAGAAGGCGATTACAAGTTTATGGAGAAGAAGGACTTCTCCGGCATACTCACCGAGGGCGGCACCATCCTCGGCACTTCGCGTCAGAGATACATACCCGGCAAGGCCATCGTGGACGACGACGGCAACGACCTCATGCCCGCAATGCTGGACACCTATAACCGCCTCAACCTCGACTGCCTCGTAGTGATGGGCGGCAACGGCACGCAGAAGAGCGCCAAGCTCCTCTCCGACGCCGGCATGAACATTGTCACCCTCCCCAAGACCATAGACAACGACATCTACGGCACGGACACCACCTTCGGCTTCCAGAGCGCCGTGGACATCGGCACGAACGTCATAGACGCCATCCACTCCACGGCGAGCAGCCACTCCCGCGTCTTCCTCGTCGAGCTCATGGGCCGCGACGCCGGCTGGCTGACGCTCAACGCGGGCATAGCCTCCGGCGCGGACATCATCCTCATACCCGAGATACCTTATAATATTGAGAAGGTAGCCGAGGCCCTTGAGGAGCGCCGCCGTTCCGGCCGCAACTTCAGCATAATCGCCGTGGCCGAGGGCGCCGTGAGCGACACCGACGCCGTCATGAGCGAGGAGGAGCGCCGCCAGGCCAAGGAGCAGAGCCGGCACTCCACGATATCCTACCCCATAGCCAGCGAGCTCGAGGAGCTCACCGGGCAGGAGACCCGAGTCACAGTGCCCGGCCACTACCAGCGCGGCGGCCCCCCCTGCCCCTACGACCGCGTGCTCGCCACGCAGTTCGGCACGGCGGCCGCGCATCTCATCATCGAGAAGCAGTACGCCACAATGGTCGGCATACGCGACGGGCACATCGTCTCCGTCCCGCTTGAGGACGCCGCCAGCCGCACCAAGTTCCTGCCGGTCGACCACCCGCTGATACAGGTGGCGCGCGACGTCGGCATAAAGTTCGGCGACTGAAGCCGGGAATAAAACGGCGAAAACAGCGGGCGCGGATAAGGCGCGCCCAAAGGCTTTCGCACGCTCCTATACCAACGCGGGCCGCGCCTCGAGGCGCGGCCCGTTCCATTTCCGGCGCGGCCGGAAAAGCGCGGTTTTATTTGAGCTCCCTGTTCCTGAGCAGTATGGCGAGGCCCATCAGGCCCGCGAGCAGGCTGGTCACGGGGAAATTCAGCCACAGCCCCGTGAGGCCGAGCGGCCAGAACGCGGCGATAAGTATCACCGGGAAGACAAAGGCCGTACACACGGAGATGGCCGAGGCGGGCAGGGGCTTCTCCACGGCGAGCATATAGCTCTGCGCGGCGAAGGAGAACCAGCGCGTCAAATAGGTGAGCGCAAAGATGCGCAGCGCCGGCACGGCCATGCCGAGCTCCCGTTCGTTCGCGCCCGCGAGGAAGAGGCGGGTGATGAGCTCCGGCGCCAGGGCGATAACGGCCGCCGAGGCGAGCGAAACCACTGCCGCCGCCGTGAAGCAGCAGCGCTCTATCGCCTTCACGCGGGCGAACTCCCGCGCGCCGTAGTTATAGCCCACCGCCGGCTGGAGCGAATCGCACATGCCGTAGAGCAGCGGGAGTATGAAGCCCTCGGCGTACATGAGTATGCCGTAGACGCTGACCGCCGTCTCGCCGCCCAGGCGCACCAGAAGGGCGTTGAAGATTATGCTTGTGACGCGCCCGGCGATGTTGTTTAGGAAGGTCGGGCTGCCGCAGGCGACTATCTCCCGCAGCATGGCGCCAGAAAAGCGCGGGCGCGTAAAGCGCAGCAGGGCCCTGCCGCGCAGGAAGGGTATATACGCTATGACCGAGCAGGCGGCCATGCCCAGGCAGGTGGCCAGCGACGCGCCCCAGATGCCGAAGCGGAACACGCCGAGGAAGAGGAATTCGAGCAGGGCCGACAGCACGCTCATGAGGATATTCAGGAACATGCTGCCGCGTATATAGCCGCAGATGCGCAGGAAATTGTCCACGGCGAAGATTATCGTCGTCACCGGGGAACACAGCGCGTATACGCGCAGGTACTGCACGGCCAGCGCGGCGAATTCCCCGTCGGCGCCCATGAGCGCCATGAGCTCCGGCGCGAGGGCATAGAGCAGCGCGCCTATCACGGCCCCGGATATGAGTATGAGCAGCGTGGCGCAGGTAAAAAAGTTGTCCGCCGCGCGCCTGTCGCCCCGGCCGAGGTTCACCGAGATGGGCACCGAGGAACCCACGCCGACGAGGTCGGCCACGGAGAAGTTTATAATCGCAAAGGGCATGGCGAGGTTCAGCGCCGCGAAGGGCGTGTCGCCCAGGAAGTGCCCGACAAATATGCCGTCCAGCAGCTGATATAGCGCGGAGGCAAGCATACTCACCGCGCCGGGCAGCGCGGCGATGAAGAAGAGCCGCATAGGCGGAGTCCTGGCGAAGAGCTCTGTCGAATTGGCCTGCATCTTATCCGTCCTTTACCTGTAATTGGAGCAAAACAAAGCGCCCGTCATTCCTGACCGGGCGCACCCGACGTCTTTCCCAGCCCTTGCGCTGCGGCGCAGGGCCCTCCGACGACCGCGGTATTCTGCTTACGCGGCTATATTATCCGCAAAAGCCGGAATTGTCAAGCCCGGCTTTCAAAACCCGGCCGCCCCTCGGGCGGCCGTTCGGCCCTGCGCGAAGGCGCGGCGCCCCCGGCCGGGGCCGGGGGGCGCCTTTGTTCTGCCCGAAAAGGGCCTTGCGGCCCTCTTCAGGCGGGGAGGTACTTATTTCGCGGCCTCGGCGGCGAGCTGCTGGGCCTTGCGCATCTTTATGATCTGGCAGACAGACTCGATGCGGGTCTTCAGGCTCTCGGGGCTGTAGTCGCGGTCATCCCAGAAGTCGGCCTCGATGTAGTAGGAAGGCACGCCGGTCTTCTCGCTGACCATCTTGGCCATTATCTTCTGCTGGGCGCCGAGCCAGCGGTCGAAGTCGAAGAAGCCGAGGATCATGCCGTCGGGATGGCAAATCTCGACCTTCTCGGCCATGGCGTCGGCCTCGTTCTTGAGGTTCATGCACATGCCGTTGCGGGACCAGTTCTCGGCGGCGCTCATCCAGGGGTCGTCCTTATAGCGGCCGGGGCTCATCTCGAGCTTGGAGTGGGTCAGGGCGCTGGAGAAGCCGGTGATAACGCCGTTGTCGCGGAAGTACTTGCCAACCCAGGGCACGCAGAAGGGCAGGTTGTAGAAGCCGACCTTCGGGGTGTCCTTCGGCATGACGCCTTCGCCGGCCTTGATGGCGGCGCGGACTTCCTTGGTGAGGATGTCGATGGCTTCCTCAAGGTACTTGAAGCCGGTGTTGAACGGGACGGTCAGGCACTGCTGCAGCATGGTCAGCGTCTCGCCGCCGACGACGGGCGGGTTGGCGTTGGTGCACAGCTGGGTCAGCATTTCGGCCTTGAAGCCCAGGCGGCCGCATTCCTTGTTGGCCTTGGCCAGGTCTTCGTCGGTGATGGTGAAGCCGGTGGCGTCCTCGATGGCCTTGACGCCGAGCTTCATCTGGTCGCTCATGAACTTCAGGCGCTCGTCCATGAGGTCCTCCCTCTCGTCAAAGGAGGAGTCATGCGGCACGCGGGAGACGTGGTACTTCCACTTCTTGCCGGTGATGCCCTGGATCATCTCGTCGGTCTTCGGGCCTTCGTCGCAGTTGAAGCCCCAGCTCCAGATCAGGTCGGGGGCGGCGATGGTGCCGGTGACGTAGGCGCCGAGGCGCATCTTGTTCAGCGGGCAGTGGCGGCAGCCGTAGGTGAAGCCGTACTCCTCGGCGACGTTCAGGAACGGGCTGGCGGCGTGGAAGAAGGAGTTCAGGGTGTTGACCATGAGCAGGTCGGGGAAGCCGATGAATATGCCGTCGCCGCCGGCGTTCTTGGCCGCGTAGTAGTAGTTGGCGATGGCGGGCAGGATGCCGTAGAGGATCTTGACGCCCTTTTCCTTCATCTCGGGGGTGTGGACTATGTCGGAGAGCTCACGCAGGTAAGCGCCGATCATCTTGCGCACGCCGAGGTACTTGAGGTCCCAGTTCTGCGGGAGGTAAACGTCCAGCGCGTAGGCGAGCTTGTCGTCGTCGAGCTTGCAGCGCTCGGCAGTCTCAAGCCAGTAGGGGAGGAAGGACTCCAGCTCTTCGCCTTCAAAGGCGGCGAGCTCAAGCAGTTCACGGTTCAGATCTCTAGCCATTATTTTGCCTCCTTTATGCTTTCAACAAAGCTTTCAAGCCTGGTGGTCAGGGGAGCCATGGCCTCGCGGGAGTACTCGTAGGAGCTCTCCAGCTTCATGATGGGCACGTTGATCTCCTTAATCCACTTGGCGACGCAGGTATACTCCATGTCGTAAATCTCATCGAAGGCGAGCTGATACCACAGCACGGCGTCGATGCGGTACTCTTCGATGAGCTTCTTGAGGTGCTCGAAGCGGGTCTCCCAGGCGGGCTGGAAGATGCACTGCGGGACCTTGTCGTCGTAGAGGGCCTTCGCGTAGGCGTCGACGACGTCGCCCTCGGTGGAGATGTCGTTGTGGAAGGGCCTGATGGCCTCGTCCAGGAACTCGCAGACGATGGAGCCGCCGGCGTTCTCAATGATGCTGGGAACAACGTAGTCGCCCTGGGCGACGCCGCGGCCCATGATGAGGATGCGCGGGGCGCCTTCGGCGTGGGCGCCGGGGGCGTTATCCAGCTCGGCGTAGATCTGCTTGAGGGCCTCTATGCTGGTGTCGTAGTCGACGCGCAGCGTGTAGTGGTTCAGGCGGATGAAGTCGCTGAAGGTTATGGGCGGGTTGTCCTTCTTGCGCAGCTCGTTTATCTTGCGCAGCCAGGCGTTGATCTCATTGGTCTTCGCATAGGCGGCGCGGATGGCCTCGTCGTCGATGGGGTGGCCGACGAGCTCCTCGAGCATCTTGCGGAAGTCGCCCAGCTCCTCGCGGTAGTAAGCGCGGGAGATGTCGACGGTGTAGTCGGCGGGGACGCCAACCTTGTAAACAGGCAGGCCCTTATACTCCAGGACCTCGCACATACGGCCGTAGTGGCTGTCGTGCTGCTGGATGACTATCTTGTCGGCTATCGGCATGACGGCGTCGAGGCCGAGCAGATAGTTGCCGACCATAGAGGCGGCCAGCGGGTTCATGAAGCGGAGCATGTAGTCGAGAGTGGCCTCAGGGGGCTGGGGATCGCCGCCCCTCATGATGAGGAAGTCTTCGACGCCCGCAGCGGTCATCCACTGCTCAGGGACAAAATCTCCAAAATACTCAATAACCTTCTTGCCAGCAGCCTTCTCCTTGATCAGTTCAAGAGGACGGTTGGTGGACAGCTTGTCGAGCTTCTCCAGAATCTCCTTCACTCTAAAGAGACCTCCTTGTTGTTGGAATAGCCGGATTTTATTGCCCGCGCCAAGCGTCTTCCGCTTGACACATTTATAACGATAGCATCAATTCGGTCACAAAGCAATAGCCTTTTGCATTTTCGGCGGGTTGAATAAAAAATGCACCCGAATTTTGATATAATAGCGAAAATACGTTGAAATTTTAGTTTTTGAGTATTATTTACATAGTATATATTGCTTGAGTTCGTCTCATTTTGCGGCTTATCGGCGTATATTTACGAACTTTTCGCGCCAATTTGTTGCATATCTACCCTTTCATGCAGGCTATTGACAGAACGCAGAAAAGCTAATATATTAACAATGCCGGATAACGTACAACGTAAATTTTGCCCGCGCGCTTCCGCTCAATAGTAATTACCACGCACAAACCAATATCCTTATTTTATATTGATTGGAAGAGCTGCATATGTTAAAGTCAAAAGGTAAAATTCAGGTTGGCATTTACACAATAGCCATACTCATGATGGGCGTTGTCGGTATAGCCAGCTCTCTGAGCGTCATTGGCGCCCACTTCCCGGATCTGAGCCAGACCGAGGTTCAGAACCTCATGAGCATACCGTGCATCGTCATCATCCCCGTAACGCTCATCGTCGGCAAGCTCATGCAGGTGATGAGCAAGAAGCTCCTGAGCCTCATTGGCATTGTCCTGTTCCTCATCGGCGGCCTCGCCCCGGCCTTCTGCTCCTCTTTTGTTATAATTGAGGTGCTCCGCGGCGTGTTCGGCGCCGGCGTCGGCGTGCTCCAGGTTGTCAGCACCGCCCTCGTCGCCGAGAACTTCGACGGCCCGATGCGCGACAAAGTGCAGGGCAACCTGCAGGCCTTCCAGATGTTCGGCTGCGCCATCATGACCTTTGTTGGCGGCTGGCTGGCCACCTTCAGCTGGAACGGCGTGTTCTATGTCCATCTGATAGCGGTTGTGACGCTCGTCTGCGTCGTCGTCTGCCTGCCCAACGTCAAGCCCGTCGCCGCCGCGAAAGAGGCCGGCGCCCCGGCCGAGAAGGGCAAGCTCACCGGCAAGATGTGGGTCTGGATGGTTGTCGCCTTCTTCGTGTTCTGCACCGGCCAGGTGTTCTCCAACGCCAACGCCTTCCTGCTGACCGAGAAGGGCATCGGCGACAGCGCCGCGTCCGGCACCGGCATGGCCTTCTTCTGCATCGGCGGCATCCTCATGGGCTTCCTGTACGGCAAGATGGCCAGCGCCCTCAAGCGCTACACCATGGGCGTCGGCTTCCTGGTCATGGCCCTCTCCTATGTCGTCATGGCCGTCGGCCCGAGCATCATCTTCTTCTACATCGGCTGCCTGATCCTCGGCCTCGGCATGAGCGTCGTTATGCCCAACGTGTTCCTGGAGGTCGGCAACAGCGTGCCGCCCGCGTCCGTGGGCATGGCGCTCTCCATCGCCACCTGCATCCAGAACTTCGGCCAGTTCTGCAGCCCGTATATCTTCAATCCCATCTCCGCCGCCGTCGGCGCCGAGGGCATGACCAACGTCGCCGCCTTCTATGTCGCCGCCTGCGTCGGCGCGCTGCTGGGTATCGCCATGCTCGTCAAGGGCGCTGTGGAGGGCAAGAAGGCCTGAGAAGGGCACATACATTTTTGAAAGGAAAACAGCTATGTACGATTACGATGTAGTGTGCATAGGCGGCGGCCCGGGCGGGTCTGCATCGGCTATGCGCTGCGCCGACCGCGGCAAGAAGGTGTGCCTCATAGAGGGGCGCAGCCGCAACGGCTCCGGCGGCACCTGCGTCAACCGTGGGTGCATACCGACGAAGGCGCTTATGGCCTCCGCCAACCTCTACGCCTCCATCAAGGAAGCGGCCAACTTCGGCATCAACGTGGACATGAGCGCCGTGTCCGTGGACTTCAAGGCCATAGACAAGCGCAAGAACCAGGTGATAAACGGCCTCGGCTTCGGCCTTGAGGCCATGCTCTGGAAGAAGGCCCGCGGCATCACCGTAATGAAGGGCCGCGCCACCCTGCTCGACGCCCACACCATAGAGGTGGACAACGGCAAGGCCAAGAAGACCGTGACGGCGGAGAACATCGTCGTCGCCGTGGGCAGCGAGCCGGCCGAGATACCCTCCTTCAACGTGGACCACAAGAAGATCATCACCTCCAACGAGATAATGGACTTCTCCCGTCCCATGCCGAAGAGCATCGTCATAATAGGCTCCGGCGCGATAGGCCTCGAGTACGGCCATATCTACAACATCTACGGCGTGGACGTAACCATCGTCGAGATGATGCCGAACCTGGTGCCGGCCCTGCGCGACACCGAGATAACCGACGCGGTCAAGGCCTCCCTTGAGAAGCGCGGCGTCAAGGTCAAATGCGGCAGCGGCATAGCGAGCGTCGAGGTGCAGCCCGACGGCCAGGTGAAGAGCACGCTGGCCAACGGCGAGGAGCTCTACTCCGACGAAGTCCTCGTGGCGATAGGCCGCACGCTGAACACCCGCGGCATGGGCCTCGAAGAGGTCGGCGTAAAGATGGAGAAGAACGGCCAGATCGTGACGGACGAGCACATGCGCACAAGCGTGCCGAACATCTTCGCCGCCGGCGACATCACCGTCGGCACCCAGCTCTCCGACAAGGCGCAGAGGCAGGGCCTCGTCATTGCCGAGACGATAGCCGGCAACGACTACTACATCAATTACGACGCCATCCCGGCGACCATGTTCATGGAGCCGGAGATAGCCATGGTGGGCCTGACCGTCACCGACGCCGAGGAGCGCGGCATTGAGGTTATCAGCGGCTCCCTCCCCTTCTCCTCCAACGAGAAGGCCATGGCGATCGGCAAGACCGAGGGCGTCATGAAGGTCGTGGCCCGCAAGGACGACCACGTTATCATCGGCGCGCAGATATTCGGCCACGAGGCCTGCGACCTCATCGCCGAGTTCACCGTCGCCGTCGAGAACGGGCTGACGCTCGAGCAGATGTACAACGCCATGCACCCGCACCCGACGGTCACCGAGATGATCCTCGAGACCTGCAAGCGCGCCGTCGGCCTCTCCTTCGACAAGGGCTGACCCACGCATAGTATTTTAATAGAATCTCCCGGGGAAACCCGGGAGATTCTTGAGTAGAGGTGCCGTATGAAACTTAGGGACGCCTTTACCGCCCGTTCCGGGCGCTTCAAGCTGCTTGAGCGCGGCGTGGAACTCGCGGGCTTTGATAAGGGCATGTCCCTTCTCGAGCCCGGCTGCGCGGCCGGCGAAGCCGCCGCGCACCTGGCCGGCCTCGGCTGGGGACGCATAACCGCCTTCGACATAGACGGCGCGGCCGTGGAGCGGGCCCGGGCCCTCGCCCCCGGCGTGGGCTTTGTGCGCGCGGACGCCTGCGCGCTGCCCTTTGCCGGCGGCGTATTCGACGGCGCGTACAGCGAGGCGGCCTTTTCCGTGCTGCCGGACAAGGCCGGCGCGGCGCGCGAATACGCGCGCGTCATGAGAAGCGGCGCGCGCTTCCTCCTCAACGACTTTGCCCTCGCCCTCGGCGAGCCCGAGCGCGGCGCGGGCATCCCCTGCCTGGACGGCGTGGGGAGCATGGAGCGCTATGAGCGGGTTTTTTCCGCCGCCGGCTTCCGCACGGTCTACCGCCGCGAAGAGCTGGGGGAGTATATAGGCATAGCCATGAGCCTCGCCCGCGCCTTCGGCGTAAAGCCGGCGGAGGTGGGGCGGCATATCCTGGCCGAGTTCGGCCGGGACGGCTATGTGGCCGATTTCTTCTCGCACGCAAGATTAACCTACTGCCAGATGATTTTTGAGAGAATTTGAATATGGGAACTAGATTTCTTTACAAGACGAAAAGCGTCTGTCCCGTCTGCCTCAAGACCGTTTACGCGGACATAGTGGAGCGCTCCGACGGGATATACATGGATAAGAGCTGCGATAAGCACGGCCCTTTCTCCACCCTGATATGGGCCGACCGGGCCGAGAATTACCTGCGCTGGCTCGACTACGGGCTGGTGGACACGGCCGCCCTGCCGCAGACCCAGGCCGAGGCGGACCGGGCCCTCGAGGGCCTCTCCTTCTCCGGCTGCGCCTGCTCGCTGCCTTCCTCCTCGGCGCTGATGACCACGAACCGCTGCAATATGGGCTGCCCCGTGTGCTTCACGCGGGATAAAAAGGAGCCCCTGCACGAGCCCAGCCTCGCCGAATGTGAAAAGCTCATGCGCAACTACCGCGAGAAGGCGGGCCAGGACGCGGCCATAGAGTTCTGCGGCGGCGAGCCGACGGTTAGGGAGGACATCTTCGAGCTGGCGGGGCTGGCTCGGGACCTGGGCTTCGGGCTCATACAGCTCAACACGAACGGCGTGAAGCTCGCGGAGAGCGGGGAGTTCTGCCGGAAGCTGCGCGAGAGCGGCGTAACCACCGTGTACCTGGGCTTCGACGCCCTGCACGAGGAGCCCTACTACGCGAAGTACGGCAAACCCATGCTCGAAACGAAGCTGCGCGCCGTGGAAAACGCGGCCGCGGCGGGCTTCGCCATAGTGCTGGTCTGCTGCGTCATACCCGGCGAGAACGACGGCGACCTCGGCGCCATCGTGGACTACGCCCGCGAGCACATGCCCGCGGTGAAGGGCGTGTACTTCCAGCCTATAAGCTACTTCGGCATATACCCGCCCGACCGGATACGCCGGATAACCATACCCGACGTTATACGCCGTCTCGCCGCTCAGCACCCCGACGTACACGTCGAGGACTTCGGCCCCGGCAGCTACGACCACGCCCAGTGCTCCTTCAACGGCGCGTATATGCAGGACAAGTCCGGGCGGCTCCGCCCGCTCACCCGTTTTTCGCGCCGCAGGCCCGAGCCCGGCGCCGTCCACCGGGTGCGCAGCGGCCTCGTCAACACCTGGACGCCCAGCGGCCGCCGTACTCTGACCATAGGCGGCATGGCATTCCAGGACGCCTGGAACATAGACCTCATGCGCGTCAAGCGCTGCTCCATACAGATAATACAGAAAGACGGGCGGCTCATCCCCCTGTGCACGAAGTACCTGAGCGGCGTGCAGGGAGATAAGCTCTTCCCGGGAATAGGATGAAATAAGCAAATGAGTATAAGCCTTCAGACCGGCCTGTACGACCTGTGCAGGCTCAGGATAGCGGACGACGCCGAGTTCAAGGCGCAGTCCGGGCGCACGGATTTCTCCGCCGTGGACGACGCCCTCTTCGACGAGTACCGCCTCTTCCAGCTCAAGCGCACCGTGCGCCGCGTGCGCACGCAGAGCCCATTCTATAAGCGGCTCTTCGAGAGCGCCGGCGTGACGGAGGACGATCTCCGCACGCTGGACGACATAGCTAAGCTGCCCTTCACCTTCCCCCGCGACCTCTCCGGCACGAGCTACAGCCTCATGTGCACCTCGCAGAGCGAAGTTGAAAAGCCCGTGACCTTCTATTCCTCCGGCTCCACGGGCACGAAGAAGCGCATCTTCTTCTCCAAGGCCGATATCCAGAAGATTTTCGAGTTCCTGCCGCGCGGCATGAACACGGTCACGGACCGCGGCGAGGGGCGCGTGCTCGTATTCCTTCAGAACTCGCAGGGCCGCGGCATCGGCGGCATACTGGCGGCGAGCTGCACGGCCTACGGCATCGAGAGCTGGGCGGCGGACCTGCAGGACAGCACGGACGACATCTGGAAGGCCACGACCGGGCGCGGCGTGAACGTCTGGTTCGGCGACGCCATCACCATCTACCGCGCTACCAGGATTCTCGCGTCTCAGCACGACCTGCGTTCCGTGGGCATGAAGTGCATCTTCATCACCATGAGCAATATACCCGACAGCATGGTAAATTACCTGCGCGAGGCCTGGGGCTGCCGCGTGAGCACGCACTACGGCCTCACCGAGAGCGGCTGGGGCCTGGCCGTTGACTGCGACACCTGCCCCGGCTACCACTACGACGAGCTCGACCACTGGGTGGAGGTCGTGGACCCGGAGACCGGCGAGCCGCTGCCGGAGGGGGAGGAGGGCGAGGTCGTGCTGACGAACATCGCCCGCGACTGCATGCCGCTCATACGCTACCGCACGGGCGATATCGCCGTCATGCAAAAGAGCGTCTGCGGCAGCCATCTCGCCGTGCTCGGCCACATCCGCCGCCGCAAGGAGGGCGCCACGCAGTATAACGGCCACTACATCTACCCCGCGCTCTTCGACGAGGTGC